>JAKFCH010000015.1:0-16152 GCA_036676765.1 Deltaproteobacteria bacterium | reverse complement strand
GGGTGGCGGCCGCTCGCCGCGCTCGACGCTGCCACGCGTTTGGTCACCGCGCTTGTGGCGGGCGGCGGGCTCCCCCGCGGCGAGGCCGCCGCCACGCTCGTCCGGACGCTGGCCGCCGCCGCCGCCGCCGATCCCGACGGCCCGATCCCCCCAGTGTACTGGTCGGTCCGACCGCTCCCCGACGCGCCGGACGGCGAGGCGCTCGTCGAGCTCCGCGGCGCCGTGCTGGTGCGGGTCAAGGGGGTGCGCCCGGTGTCCGAGCGCGCGCCCCTCTCCGCCGAGCTCGAAGCCGCGGTGCAGGATCGCGGGGAGGCGCCCGTGCGCACGATCGCCGCGATGGTCGGCGCCGGCGGGTGGCTCGCGCCCTCGCTCCTCGGGGCGGCGCTGCTCGCGGCGACGCTGGGCGGCCTCGTCCAGACCGTCCTGTTCCGCGGCCTCCTCGACCTGCTCTCGCAGCTCGGGCTGGTCCAGCAGCGCCTCGGCGGCATCGCGATGCTCGCCCTGTTTGCCGCCGCGCTCCTGCTCGTCGAGCTGCCGATCGCGGGCATCGCCCGCGCGATGGGGCGCGGGCTCGAGTACCGCCTGCGGACCGCTTTTCTGCGCAAGATCCCGCGGCTGGAGGACCGCTACCTCCAGAGCCGGCCCAGCTCGGACATGGCCCAGCGCAGCCACAGCGTCCACACCATCCGCACGGTCCCCGACGTGGCCGCGCGCCTGCTCCGCGCGCTCCTCCACCTCGGCGCGACCGCCGCCGGGCTCGTCTGGCTCGATCCCGCCAACCTGCCGACCGTCGTGATCGCCACCGCGCTCTGCGTCGCCGTTCCCGTGGCCGTTCAGGGGACGCTCACCGAGCTCGACCTGCGCGTCCGTACGCACGCGGGCTCACTCGCCCGCTTCTACCTCGACGCCATGCTCGGCCTCGTCGCGATCCGGACCCACGG
Organism: Deltaproteobacteria bacterium; assembly: GCA_036676765.1. GTDB lineage: Bacteria > Myxococcota_A > UBA796 > UBA796 > SXON01 > CAJBVW01. The sequence continues at coordinate 15,211 of JAKFCH010000015.1, read as the reverse complement.
CGCCGAGCGCTCGCTCCGGCGCGCCCACGAGGGCCTGCTCACCGACTGGGCGCGCACGGGTCGGGCGTCGCTCGGGGTGGTCGTGAGCGCCGACGTGCTCCAAGGGCTCGTCGCCTTCGGGCTCAGCACGTGGCTCTTCGTCGGCTGGCTCCAACGCTCGGGGGATCCGGCGGCCGCGCTCCTCGTCGTGTACTGGGCACTCGAATTGCCCGCCATCGGCGTGGAGATCGGGCAGATCGCGCGCCTGTACCCCGGGCTCCGGAACATCACGCTCCGCCTGCTCGAGCCGCTCGGGGCCATCGAGGAGGCGGAGGAGGGGGCGGCTCCCGGGGCGCTCCCGCGGGCGGAGGCCTCGGCGGGGGCCGCGGTCGCCCTGCACGGGGTGACCGTGCGGGCCGGGGGCCACACCCTCCTCGCCGACCTCGACGCCACCGTCGCGCCCGGCGAGCACGTCGCGATCGTCGGGCCCTCCGGGGCGGGGAAGTCGAGCCTCGTCGGGCTCCTCCTCGGCTGGCACCGTCCCGCCGCCGGGGAGGTGCGCGTGGACGGCGAGCTCCTCGCCGGGGAGGCCCTCGCGCGCCTGCGCCAGCGGACCGCGTGGGTGGACCCGAGCGTGCAGCTCTGGAACCGCTCGTTCCTCGACAACCTCGCGTACGGCAACGAGGCGCGCGCGGCGGACGTCGGCGCGGTGATGCGCGCCGCCGATCTCCTCGGGGTGCTCCAGACGCTCCCGGACGGGCTCCAGCACCTCCTGGGCGAGGGCGGCGGGCTGCTGAGCGGCGGAGAGGGCCAGCGCGTCCGCCTCGCCCGTGCGCTCCTGCGACGCGATGCGCGGCTGGTGATCCTCGACGAGCCGTTCCGCGGCCTCGATCGTGACAAGCGCCACGTCCTGCTCGCCGAGGCCCGCCGGTGGTGGGCGGGCGCGACGTTCCTCTGCGTGACGCACGACGTGGGGGAGACCCGCGGCTTCACCCGCGTGCTCGTCGTCGAGGAGGGCCGCATCGTCGAGGACGGCGCGCCCGACGTGCTCGCAGAGCAGCCCGACTCCCGCTACCGCGCGCTCCTCGACGCCGAGGCCGCCGTGCGCGACGAGCTCTGGGGCGCGCCGACGTGGCGTCGCCTGCGGCTCGATGGCGGGCGGATCACCGAGCTTGCCGTGGGGGTGGGCGCCGTCGAAGCGGGCCTGGGCGCCGATCCCTCCGCGCCGCGCGGGCCCCTGCATGGCTGAGCCCGCCTCCCTCCCGTCCGGCGCGCTGAACTCCGGCGGCGCCACGCCCGACCCCTCCGTTCCGTGGCCGCTCCCGGCCCGCATCCACGCGCTCTCCTGGCCGGTCGAGGACCTCGGCGAGGTGCTCGCCCGGCTCACCGCCGAGGTGGGCGCGCCCGCGAACGGCGTGCCGCTCCCGATGCCGCGCGCCATCGCGGCGGACCCGGGCGCGCGCGGTCGGTGGATCGAGCGCGCGGCGACGTGGATCGGGGCCGAGGCCGAGCCCGTGCACGTCTCGGGCGCGGACCTCGACGCGTTCGCCCGGGGCGCCGGGCCTTCGATCCTCCTGGTCGGGACGGTCGCGGCGCCGCGGCTCCTCGCGGTCCAGGGCCACGACCGGCGGGGCGTCCGGGTGATCGCGCCGGACCTGCGCGTGCGGCGCGTGTCGGTCGAGGACGTCGTCGACGCCCTGCTCGCCGGCCTCGACCCGCGTGTCCACGCCGATGTCGACGCTCTGCTCGACGCGGCCGACCTCGGTGGCGGGCGCCGGGCCCGCGTGCGCCGCTCGCTCCTGCACGCGCGGGCCCAGGGCGGGCGGATCCCGGCCGGGTGGCTCGTCCGCCTGCCCGCGTCCGCCCCGGTGGCGACACAGGTGTGGTCCAACCGGCTGGCCCGCCGCGTCGCCACCCTCACGTTCGGGCACGCCGCCGAGTACGGCCTGGGCCTCGCCTCCTGGGCGATGATCGGCCGCGGCGCGCTCTCCGGTCGCCTCGAAGCCGGCTGGCTCGTCGCGTGGGCGCTGCTCGTCCTCACGCTGGTGCCGGTGCGGGCGGCGCTCACGCGCGCGGAGGGGCGGCTCGCGCTCGACCTGGGCGCGCTCCTGAAGCAGCGCCTGCTCGTCGGGGCGCTCCGGCTCGAGCCGGAGGAGGTCCGCCACCAGGGCATGGGGCAGCTCCTCGGCCGGGTCATCGAGTCGGAGAACGTCGAGAGCCTCGCGACGAGCGGTGGCTTGTTGTCCGCCTTCGCCGTGCTGGAGCTCCTCCTCGGCGCGGCGGTGCTCGCCACCGGGGCCGGCGGCGCCTGGCATGCCGGGCTGCTGCTCGCCTGGGGCCTCGGCGTCTGCGCGCTCGGGGCGGCCTGGTACCGCCGCCGGGTGGCCTGGAGCGGCGCCCGCCTCGCGATGACGAACGATCTCGTGGAGGCCCTCGTCGGGCACCGCACCCGCCTCGCCCAGGAGGATCCCGCCCGCTGGCACGACGACGAGGACGCCGCGCTCGCGCGCTACCTCGCCGCGTCCGCGCGGATGGACGGCCTCGGCGCGTGGCTCGACGCGCTCGCGCCCGGCGGCTGGATCGTGCTCGGGATCCTCGGCCTCGCGCCGGCGCTCCTGGCGGGCCCCGCCGACACCGCGGCGCTCGCCGTGTCGGTGGGCGGTGTCCTCCTCGCCTACGGGAGCCTGCGCAAGCTCGTCGCGGGGGGCGCCGCGCTCGCCGGGGCGGGCATCGCCTGGGAGCAGGTCCGCGACCTCTTCTGGGCCGCCGAGCGGGCCGAGCCGGCGGTGCGGCCGACGACGTTCGGGACGGGCGCGCCGGGGGCCGCCGCCTCCGGGGAGGGCGTCGCCGCCGTGCCCGACGACCCCGTGTCCATCGAGGCGCCGGCCCTGCTCGAAGCCCACGCCCTCGGCTTCCGCCACGCCGGCCGCGCGGCTTCCGTGTTCGCGGACGTGCACCTCGTCATCCGCGCCGGCGATCGCCTCCTGCTCGAGGGGCCCTCCGGCGGCGGAAAGTCCACGCTCGGGAGCCTCCTGGCGGGGCTGCGGCGCCCGAGCACGGGCCTGCTCGTGCTCGGCGGGCTCGACCGCCGCACCCTCGGCCCCGACGGCTGGCGCGCCCGCGTCGTGACCGCGCCGCAATTCCACGAGAACCACGTGCTCGGGAGCTCCCTCGCGTTCAACCTGCTCATGGGCCGGAGCTGGCCCCCGCGCGACGCCGACCTCGTCGAGGCCGAGGCCCTCTGCGGCGAGCTCGGCCTCGGCCCGCTGATCGAGCGCATGCCCTCCGGGATGTCGCAGATGGTGGGCGAGACCGGCTGGCAGCTCTCCCACGGCGAAAAAAGCCGCCTCTACGTCGCGCGCGCGCTGCTCCAGGGCGCCGACCTCGTCGTGCTCGACGAGAGCTTCGCCGCGCTCGACCCCGACAACCTGCGGCGCGCGATGCGGTGCGTGCTCACGCGGGCGCGGGCGGTCGTCGTCATCGCGCATCCGTAGGCGCGGGCGCGCCCGGGCGCGGACGCCCGGTCGGTCCCTTCCCGGCTCGCTGCGCTCGGTCCGGCCGAGGCGGCCGGGACCGGCCGCGCCCGAGCGCGCGGCCGCCGTACAGGCACCTCGCGCGGACTGGTCGCGTGACCTTGGAGGCGAGATCGCGGCCCATCTCGGCTCGAAGGTCACGCGTCGCGAGTGGAAGGTGCTGCTGGCGTGACGTTGGAGACGAGATCGCGGCCCATCTCGGCGTGAACGTCACGCGTCGCGAGCGGAAGGTGCTGGTCGCGTGACGTTGGAGGCGAGATCGCGGCCCATCTCGGCGTGAACGTCACGCGTCGCGAGCGGAAGGTGCTGGTCGCGTGACCGGAAGGACTAGACCTTCTCCGCCACGAACGAGCAGCTCCCGCCGATGCCGAGCAGGCTCCCGATGCGGTCCGGTGCGGCGAGCGCCTGGGCCAACGGCACGACCGTGCGGGCATAGAGCTTCGTGAACGTGCTCGTGGGGGGAGGGCCGGATGCCGAGGGGGGCGTTGCGGGGGGCGTGCCCCCCGCCCCATGAGGCGCCCGGGAATTCTTGACCCGCCCGAGCCACGGCAACAGGCGATGGTCGTGCAAGGGCTGGATCCAGACGTTGAAGGATTGCAGGTCAAGTACCTGGAATCCAACGCCTTCGAGCCGGGTGCGCATCTGGTGGCGCGTCGGCATGCGCTCGTGGAAGTGTCCGACGCTCGCCTGGCGGGCGGCGTAGTCGGCGGGGTCGCGCGCGCGCTGGAAGCCGTCGAAGCTGCCGCCGATGTCCTGCACGGGCATGTGGACGACGAGGCGGCCGCCGGGGGCGAGCACGCGCCAGGCCTCGGCGAGGGCGCGATCGAGGTGGGTGAGGTGCTCGAAGACGTCGAAGGCGACGAGCGCCGCGAAGCTCGCGTCGGCGAAGGGGAGCGACTCGGCGTCCCCGAGGACCCAGACGGTGTCGCTGCCGCGGGCGCGGGCGGCGGCGTTCTGGGCAGCCACCCACACCGGCGAGATGTCGAGGCCGGTGCCGCTGATCCCGCGCGTGCGCTCCAGCCAGGGGAGGAGGCCGGAGCGGTGGCCGCCGATCTCGAGCACCCGATCGCCCCGCTTCAGGGGGAGCCGCTCGAGCAGGCCCTTCTGGTGCACGAGCATCAGGTTGTGGGGGTGGTCGAAGTCGCTCATGGCGCCGAGGCGCTGGTCGTAGATGTCGGCCTGGAGGGACTTGTTGGTGTCGTCGCCTCCGAGGAGCCCCGCGCCGCCGTCACGCGGGCGGAGATCCCAGCCGCCGAGGGCCTCGGGGTAGACGCGGCCGGAGGGGCCGGCGAGGCCGTCGTGGACGGGGGCGAGGGGACGCTTGTCGACGGGATCGGCGAGGTGCTTGGGAGGGGTCATTGCAGGTAGCCGAGCCCCCGGAGACGTTCTTCGATGGCGCGATCGGTGGCCGCATCCCGGGTGGGGCCCTCGGCGCCCGCGAACCGACGGGCCTCGGTCCAGAGGGTGGGCGTGGTGGCCGCGAGCACCTCGTGGAGCACGCGCCCGTCGACGTCGTCGGGGATGGCGGCGCCGAGGGTGGCGAAGAGCGTGGGGAGGATGTCGACGATGTTCGCGTCCTCGATGCGGGTGCCCGGGGCGAAGTCGGGGCCCCAGCCGAGGAACAGGCCGTCGGGCTCGTGGTTGCCGCTGGCCCAGCCGCTCTTCTCGAACACGTCGCTCGGGACATCGCCCTCGGAGTAGTAGAACCACACCGAGTCGTCGTGGCCGGAGATGAGCAGGTCGGCGGCGCCGTGCACCTCGGGGCCCTCGTAGAGGCCGTCGCGACGGTCGACGCGCGTGATGATGCGGTTGCCCTCGGGATCGCGCATGGCGAGCAGGCGCTGGCGCACCTCCTCGACGACGCGATCGTAGTCGGCGGGATCGACCGCGCCGCGCGGCTCGCGGCCCTTCAGGTTGATCCGCACCGAGTTGGTGCCGTGGCAGAACGCGACGGTGTTCTCCCAGTCGATGTCGGTCGCGAAGCGGGAGAGCTCGTCCCCCATCTTGAGCATGTGGTCGCCGCCGATGCGCCTGGCGAGGTCGAGCAGCTTGCGCGTGTCGACCCCGGCGCGCCCGAGCACGCCGCGCACCTTGTGGAGGCGGTTGCGCCGATCCCGGCCGCCCTCGCGGAAGGTGAGGAAGCCCTCGCGCGCGAGCCAGGTGTTGAGGAACACCTTGTAACGGCAGGGTCCAAACCCGTGATCCGACAGGAAGATCACGTTCGAGCCCTCGGGGCGCCGCTCGATCATCTCCGCGACGCGCGTGTCGATCAGGCGGTAGATGTCGAGGATGGCGGACTCGTACCTGGAGGCGAGCGCCGCGTCGTGATGCGGGTGCGACGGATCGAAGATGTGCCAGAGGCAGTGCTGCATCCGGTCCATCTCTACCCATACGGTACAGAAGACGTCCCACGGCTCCTGCTCCATGAGCGTGCGCACGAGCTTGCCGCGCCCCTCGAGCATGGCGCGCAGCCGCCCCAGGAAGGGGAGGATGTCGTCCTCCGACTCGGTGAGGTGGGTGTCGATCACGTAGTCGGGCACGAGCTTGTCGAGGTCCGCCTTGAAGGATGCGGGCCAGGTGAACCCGGGCACGTCCTTGGCGGGGGTGAGCATGTCGCCGACAGCGATGCCATTGATCGGGCGGGCCGGGTAGGTGAGCGGCAGGTTCACGGTCGCGACGCGCGCGCCACGCTCGGACAAGAGCTCGAACAACGTGCGCGATTGGATGCGCGTGGAGTCGATGGGCCGGTAGAGGTAGCTGCCGGGCACCGGCTCGGTCCAATCGTAGATTCCGTGCTTGCCGGGGCCCTTTCCGGTCTGGTAGGCGGTCCACGCCGTCGCGGTCATCGGCGGGACGACGGACCAGAGGGGGCCGTGCGCGCCCTCGTCCCGCAGCCGCCCGAGCGTCGGCATCACGCCCCGCTCGATGAAGCCGTCGAGCAGCTTCCACGTCGCGCCGTCGAGCCCGATGATCACGGACTTCCGGCGTACTGTTGCCTTGCTGGTCATGCCGTCTCCCCGCAACACCGGGTACGTTGTAGCCCGGCCGCCGAAGGGGTGGCCACGCAGGAGAGTGATTGGCCGCACCTCAGGGTCCCTCCCGTCCGCACCGGCCCCGCCGGCAGCTCCGGGACGACGACGACACCTCGCTCTCCGAGATCCTCCATCTCCGGGACTACTGGCGCACCGTCCGGAAGCGGCTGTGGACGCTCATCACGGCGTTCTCCCTGATCGTCGGCAGCGTCACCGTCGTGACCCTGCTCACGCCGCCGGTGTACGAGGCCACGGCCTCGCTCCAGATCGACTCGCAGCCCCAGGCCAACATGAGCTTGTCCGCCTACGGGCAGACCGGGCAGGGGCAGTACCTCCTCGAACAGGAGTACTTCAGCACCCAGCACAAGAAGCTCCGGAGCCGCGTGCAGGCCCGCGCGGTGGCCGAGCGGCTCGAGCTTTCCGCGCACCCGAGCTACCAGGAGCTGGAGCCCGACGAGCTCGTCCAGACCCTGCTCGCCCAGGTGGAGATCGCCCCGATCAAGGGCACCCGGCTGGTGTGGATCTACGTCCGCGCCAACGATCGTGACCTCGCGACCCTGTTGTGCCAGACCTGGGCCGAGGTGTTCGTCCAGCGCAACATGGACGAGATCAACCAGGGCGTCCAGGGCGGCCTCGGGTGGCTCACCGGCGCGGTCGAGAAGGCGGAGGAGGAGTTCCGGCAGGCGGAGCAGAGCCTGCTCGACTTCCGGCGCCTGAACAACAAGATCGCGCTCTCCTCCCAGGAGGAGGGCAACCTCCTCGTCCAGCAGCTCGAGGAGCTCTCCCGGAAGCGGGCCCTGGCCGAGGCCGAGCGGGCCCAGCGCGAGGCGGAGTACGAGTCCATCGCCTCCTCCGCGCGCACCCAGAAGGACCTGCGGCGCATCTCCCTGCTCGTCGAGAGCCCGCTGATGTCGGGCCTGCGCGAGCAGCTCACCACCTTGCAGGCCGATCGCGAGGCCCTGCTCACGCGCTACCTGCCCGACGCGCCCGTGCCAGCCGTGCTCCAGAACAAGGAGCGCCTGGAGGACGTCGGCCTGCAGATCCGCGCCGAGGTCGACGCCGAGATCGGCCGCCGGAAGGCCATGCTCTCGCAGGCGCAGAGCCACGAGGAGGGCCTCCAGCGCTCGATCGACGCGCTCACGAAGAGCGCCCTCGCGGAGAACGGCGACGAGGCCGACTACAACCTGCTCCGCCGCGAGGTCGACTCGCGTTCGACGCTCTACAAGCAGCTCGTGGAGCGGATGCAGGAGATGGACGTCACCTCCTCCCTGAAGGAGAACAACGTCCGCGTCATCGATCCGGGCGAGGCCGCCGAGAAGCCCGTCGAGCCCAACTACGTCCGCAACATCGGCGTGGCGATCCTCGCGGGCCTGTTGGCCGGCGTGTCGATGGCGTTGTTCTTCGACTACATGGACACGACGATCAAGACCCGCGAGGAGGTCGAGGCCCTCGGCGTGCCGTTCCTCGGTATCATCCCGAGCGTGCCCGGCCTCGAGGGAGAGGGGTGGGAGGTCGCGCGGCAGCGGTACCTCTACGCGCTCAACTACCCGAAGAGCGCGTTCGCCGAGTTCTGTCGCAACATCCGGACGACGGTGAACTTCAGCGCCCGCGAGGACGGCCTGCCGCCCCGCCGGCTGCTGATCACGTCGGCCGGCCCGCGCGAGGGCAAGACCACCTCCAGCATCAACCTCGCGATCACCTTCGCGAGCAACGGGCGGCGCGTGTGCCTCGTCGACGCCGATCTCCGGCGCCCGAGCCTCCACCACGCCTTCGGCCTCCCCAACGAGGAGGGCTTCTCCACGCTCATCGGGGGCACCTCCTCGGTGGAGGCCGTGTCCCAGCCGACCCCCCAGGAGGGGCTGTTCATCATCCCGTCGGGCCCCCGCCCGCCGAACCCCGCGGAGATGCTCGGCTCGGCGGCGTGCAAGGCCGCCCTCGACCGCCTCAACGAGGCCTTCGACCTCGTCATCATCGACTCGCCGCCGGTCGTGGCCGTCACCGACGCGGTGGTGCTCGCCAATGACGTGGACGGCGTCATCCTCGTCGTGAAGAGCTTCAAGGTCGCCCGGGACCTCGTGCTCCAGGCCAAGCGCCAGCTCGTGGATGTCGAGGCGCGCCTCATCGGCGTCATCCTCAACAACTTCGACATCCAGCGTAAGAGCTACGGTTATTACTACTATTATTCGTATTACGGGTCGGATCGCGAGGATGTCGGCAAGGGCCGCAAGTGAAGGAGCCGGCCGCACCGCCCGCCGACCCGAAGGGGGAGCGCTTCGCGGCGGTCGTCGCCGCGGGGATGCTCGTCGCGGTGTTCGCCGCGGCGGGGCTCGAGGGCGGCGTGGTGCGCATGTACGGCGGCGCGGCGTACGCGTTGGCGCTGGTGCTCGGCATCGGGTGGATCTGGGCGCGCGGCGTCGATCCGCTGCCCACCGTCGCCAAGGTCGGGCTCGGCCTGCTCGCGGTCGTCCTGCTCTACCAGGCGCTCCCCATCCCCAACGCCCTGCGCGCCGTGGTGGCGCCCGGGCAGGCGGCGTGGATCGACCGGGTCGCGCCCGAGTGGGCGTCCGGGCTGGAGCCATGGCTCGGCGCCGTCGCGACATTCGACCTGCTCGCGGCGGTGGGTCTGGCGGGGGACTGGTCCTACGATTCGCTCGCGGGCTCGGTCGCCGGGGTGGTGCGGGCCGGTGCGATCGATCCCGACGACTGGCGGTGGACCCTCGGCGGGCTCCTCGCGATGGGGGTCGTGTGGCTCGTCGGCGCCGGGCTCGGCCGTAGCCACGCGGCGACCCGGATCGTGCTCGTCGGCGTCCTGCTCTTCTGCGTCGGCGAGGCCGTGTTCGGCCTGGCCAACCGCAACGGACCGAGCACGGGCATCGGCGTCAAGCAGTTCTACATGGGCTCGGCCACCGGCACGTTCATCAACCGCGGGCACTTCGCGGCGCTCCTCGTGCTCGGCGTGGGCGCGGCCTGGGGGCTCGCGGCCGGGCTGTTCCCGCTCCTCCCCGAGGAGGTGCGCAAGCACAAGGAGCGCAAGCGGCGCTCCAGCCAGCCGCCGTCGGTGTGGGAGGCCAGCGGTGACCGCCTCCCGCGCCTCGCGCTGCTCGGCTTCATCGTGGCGGTGCTGCTCGTCGCGATCGTCGCGTCGCAGGCGCGCGGGCCGGTGCTCGGGCTCGGCGTGGCGTCGCTCGTCGTGGGCGGGGGGATGGCCTGGCGCCGCCAGGAGACCTTCCACCTCGGCATCGCCCTCGCGGTGCCCGTCGTGGGCGGCGTGCTCGCGGGCGTGGCGTTCGGACCCCGGGGCGCGTTCGGCCGGTTCCGCGGCCTGCTCGCCGGGGGGGATGCGAGCGTGCTCTCCCGCCTCGACCTGTGGCGCGACTCGTTCGTGACCTGGCTCGACGCGCCGGTGTTCGGCGCCGGGCTCGGCGGCTGGCCGCTCGCCCACATGCTCCACGAGCGGGGCGATCACCTCTACACCTTCTCCCACGCCCACAACGAGCTCATCGAGATCGTCGTGGAGGTCGGCGCCGTCGGCACCCTCGCCGTCGGCCTCCTCGGGTTCGCGGTCGTGCGCGGGCTCCTCCGCGCGCTCCGGGAGGTCCCCCACGACGAGAGCACCGGCGCGGGCGTCGGCGCGCTCGTGGGCGTGCTCGCGGTGCTGGTCCAGTCCCTCGGGGACTTTCCGCTCCACGTGCCCGGCGTGGCGCTCCCGTGGGCGCTGATGGGGGGCATCGCGCAGGGCGCGCTGACGATGCCGGCGCGCGCGGGCGCCCGGGTGCCCGTGATCGCGGTCGCGCTCACCGCGATCGGGCTCTGCGGCGCGGCGGCGGTGGCCGACCAGGCCTTCGACGGCTCGCGCGCCGAGCGCCTCGCCGAGCGCGGCACGCTCTGGGAGGACGCGGATCGGAGCGCGGGCGACATCGGGTCGATCCGCGCGTGGCGGGACACCGCGCGGGCGGCCGCCGACGCCGCGCCGCTCGACGCCTGGCCCCACGCGGCCCTGGCCGAGGCCGAGGCGATCCTCGCGCGGGACGCGTGGCGGACCGATGGCGCGCGCCCGGTGGGGGAGTCGCCCGAGGACCATGCCTTCCAGGCCGAGCTCGCCCTGAGCCGCGCCCACGCCCTCCGCCCCCGCGATCCGCGGCTGGCCCTCTCCCTCGCGCGAACGCTCCTGCTCCTCGCCGAGCGATCCTCCACCCCCGACGCGTTCTCGACCCGCGCCGTCGCCCTCCTGGCGGACGCCGTGGCGCGCGACGCGTGGCGCGCCGAGGAGGCGTTCAAGCTCGCCGAACGGCTCCCGGACGACGCCCTCGCGCGCATCGCCGCCGGCGCCACCGGCACCCCCCGCGCGCGGGCCCGCGTCGCCTACGCGCACGGGAAGGCCCTCGAGCGGCGGGGCCGCGTCGAGGGCGCCGCCGCCGCCCACGCGGTCGCCATCAAGGCCGACGCCGCCTACGGGCCCGCGCTGTTCGCCGCCGGCGTGCTCGCCCGCGTCCGGGGTGCTCCCGACGAAGGGGACGACCTGTTGCGACGCTTCCTCACCGCCGACGAGCGGGCCGCCGGCATGGAGGGCTGGGCATCGCTGCTCCTCGGGGATCTCGACCTCGCCGAGTCGCGGCTCCGGCGCGTGGTCCACCTGGTGCCGACGAACCGCTGGGCGTGGGAGGGCCTCGCGGAGGTCGCGAAGCGCAAGGAGAACCCGGTAGACGAACGCGCGGCGCTCGCCCGGATCCTCGCCCTCGACCCGGGGCACAAGGCGGCGACGGCCCGCCTCGCCGTCCTCGACGGGCCGGTGCGGTAGCGAACGGTAACCGCGCCTGGAACCGACGCGACCGGCCAGATAGACGGGCCGGCCGGAGATGCCATGGTCCGCTTTCACTCAGGCCCGTTCCAACGTGCGCTCGTCGTCGAGCACCCCGACGCGGTCCTCGACGATCTGCTCGCCGCCGACGGCTTCACCGTCGATCGCGCGTCCGACGTGCCCGACGAGGCCGGGCTCATCCGCATGCTCAACGCGGGCGGGCACGAGGTGCTCTTCAAGCGGAGCCGCGTGCCGGTCACCCGCGCGGTGTTCGAGGCGTGCCCGCGGCTCTACGCGGTCCAGCTCTGCTGCATCGGCGACGACAGCGTCGACAAGCGCGCCGCCGCCGACCATGGCGTCCTCGTGTTCAACGACCCCGTGAGCAACGGCCGGAGCGTCGTCGAGCTCGCGATCGCGCACCTCATCGCGCTGTCCCGCCGCCTGTTCGAGACGAACGAGCACACCCGCGCGGGTGGCTTCGACAAGTCCCAGGTCGAGCGGTTCGAGATCCACGGCCGGGTGCTCGGTATCCTCGGCCTCGGCAACATCGGCCGCCAGGTGGCGCGCGCCGCCGAGGCGCTCGGGATGAAGGTGATCTTCCACGACACCCGCGAAGTGGCGCGCGAGATCGGCGTCGAGATGGGCTGGGAGGAGGTCACCACGATCGACGCCCTGTTCCGCCGGTCGGACTGCGTGAGCGTGCACGTGAGCGCCACCGACGCCCGCGCCAAGAGCAACAAGGCGCTCCTCACCCGCGACCATTTCTTCCAGCTCGCGGCGGACCGCCCCGACCCCTCGCCGCGCCTCTTCCTCAACCTCGCACGCGGGTTCCTGTACGACCCCGAGGATCTGCTCGCCGCCGTCGACGCCGGGCACGTCGGCCGCGCCGCCGTGGACGTGTACCCCGAGGAGCCCCGCGGCAGCGCCGCGTGGGAGAACCCCTACGCCCGGCAGCCCCGCGTCGCGACGACCCCCCACCTCGGCGCCGCCACCCTCGACGCCCAGCCGCGCATCGCGCGTCGCGTCGCGCAGACGATGCGATCGTTCAACCGCCAGGGCGCGCTGCGGGACTGCGTCTACCGGCCGCGGCTCCTGCTCGGGCTCGGCGAGATCGATCCCGGCAGCACGCTCCTCGCGGTGGTCCACTCCACGCGCCGCGGCTCGCGAAAGGCCCTCCAGGACGCGATCTTCGAGGCCGGCGCCTCGAACCTCTCGACGGTCCACCAGGACTTCGAGGACTACGGCATGGCCTACGATCTCTCCGCGATCGACCGCCCGCTCGACGACGAGCAGATCCGCCGCGTCATCGACCACGCCGCGGAGCTCACCGGCGAGGCCGGCTCCATCCGGAGCATCCGGCAGGTCCAGGTCGAATGAACGCGGGGTTCCAGGCCGAGATCGAGGCGTCCATCCTCCGCGCGCTGCTCACCGAGTGGCGTGCGCTGAACGACAACCACTTCAAGTCGGCGCTCGTGCTGCCGCGCTTCGAGCTCATCGAGCACGACCGCCACCTCGGCGAGTGGCGGCGCACCCACCGGGTCATCGCGTTCGCGCGGACGTTCGTGCGCACCCAGTCGTGGGGCGTCGTCGTCGAGGTGCTCAAGCACGAGATGGCCCACCAGTACGCCCACGAGGTGCTCGGCGCCATCGACGAGACCGCCCACGGCCCCGCGTTCCGCAGCATCTGCTCTCGCCTCGGCATCGACGCGAGCGCCACCGGGCTCCCGACGGTGGAGATCGATCCGGAGCAGGACAGGGCGCTCCGCCGCGTCACCCGGCTCCTCGCGCTCGCCGAGAGCCCCAACGCGAACGAGGCCCAGGCCGCGATGAACGCCGCCCGCAAGCTGATGTTGCGCTACAACATCGACACCCTGCCGGCAGGCCACGGCTTCCGTCACCTGGGCGCGCCCACGGGCAGGCTCCAGGAGGCCGACCGTTGGCTCGCCACCGTGCTCGGCCAACACTTCTTCGTCAGTGTCATCTGGGTGCCCTCGTTCGACGCGAACACCGGCCGCACCGGTCGGGTGCTCGAGATCTCCGGTACCGCGCCCAACCTCGAGCTCGCGGCCTACGTGCACGGGTTCCTGAAGGAGACCGCCGAGCGCCTCTGGCGCGCCCACAAGCGCGACAACGGCATCCGCGTCGACAAGGAGCGCCAGCGCTTCCTCTCCGGGGTGATGCGCGGCTTCCACGAGAAGCTCGCCGAGGGCGCGCGGGAGAGCCGCGAGGAGGGCCTCGTCTGGGTGGGAGATCCCAAGCTGGCCGAATACCATCGCAAGCGCCACCCGCGCGTGCGCAACATCCGCTACGGCGGCAACCCGCGCACCGAGGCGTGGGAGCAGGGGCGGGCCGCAGGCCGGGAGATCGTGCTTCACAAGCCGGTGGCTGGGAAGACCGGGGGCGGTGGGCGGTTGCTGGGCTGATCTGGGGGGCGGGGGCGGCGATGGGGCCGGGGCGGCCGCCTTGGCGCGGCTGCCCCGCCCTTCTCTACGAGACCTTCAGCAGCTCGACCTCGAACAGCAGCGTGGCGTTCGGGGGGATGAGCCCGGGATAGCCGCGGCTGCCGTAGCCGAGATCGCCCGGGATGGTGAGCTTGCGGGTGCCGCCGACCTTCATGCCGGCCACGCCCTGGTCCCAGCCCTGGATGACCATGCCGGCGCCGAGCTTGAAGGAGAAGGGCTCGCCGCGATCGCGGGAGGAGTCGAACTTCTTTCCGTTCTCCAGCGTGCCGACGTAGTGCACGTGCACGGTCTTGCCCTTGGTGGCCTCGGTGCCCGTGCCGACGACGACGTCTTCCATCTGCAGCTCTGCGCTCATGCGACTCTCCGGTGTCCGCGCCGCGTAGCCTGTTCCCGGGTGTCGAGCATCGCGCCGGTGCTTCCGGGGCCAATGTCGTCTCGATCGCGGTACGCACGACACAAAGCGGGGCTGAACGCCGCGATCCGGTGGCCGCCATGAGGCGGCAGTGCCCGTTTTTGGGAACTTTTCGGGACTTTTGGAGGCCCTCGAGGCGGCGGTGCGGCGTTCGACCCGGCTCCGCGCCTACGGTGCGGCGTTCAGGCCGGCACTGCGCTCGGTTTGGCACGGTGGACCCCACCCAAGTCGGCTTCCACGCATTCGCGGCCGTCGTCGGTTTCCAAACCTCGGCACGCGCGCGTGCGTGAGGTGAGGTTCCTCGTGAACCTCGAGCGCCAGGGGGCTCCCCCCGACGGCCTCGACCGTTCGCGCCCGCGGCGAGATTCCCTCGCCCGGGCTGTCGTGGAACAGGAAGCGTTGGTCGTCCGCCTACTCGGCGACGGGCTCCGCGGCGCCGGCCGGCCGGCGGCCGCGACGGCCCCCACGGCGGCGGCGCTTGCGCTCGGCGTCGGGCTCGTCGGCCGAGGCCTCGCCCCCTTCGGCGGCACCCTCTCCCTCGTCGCTCGACGCGTCGGCGACGGGCGCTGTGGCGGGCGCGACGTCCGCGGGCGCCTCGACGGCCACTTCGGCGGCCTTCTTCGGGGCGCGGGGCTTGCGCACGCGGCGCGTGTCGGCGGGCGCGGCCTCGGGCGCCACGGCCTCCGCGTCGGCGGAGGGGGGGAGCGCCTCCTCGGGCAGGTCGAGCGCCGAGGACTCCGACACCGTGGACGCGACGAGCGCCAGGGCGGCGGGGTGGACCTCGGGCCATCCGAGCTCCTGAGCGGGCTCGGGCGCGCGACGGCCACGGCCACCGCGCCCACTCCGGCCCTCGTCACGACGGTCGCCGCGACGCTCATCGCGCGGCTCGCGACCACCTCGAGCGCCCGGGCCGTTGGGGGGCTCGACGGTACGGGCCTCGCCGCCGCGGGCCTCGCCGTTGCCTCCGCGGGCCTCGCCGTTGCCGCCGCGGGCTT
>JAKFCH010000014.1:0-18358 GCA_036676765.1 Deltaproteobacteria bacterium | reverse complement strand
CTCGGGGACCTTTCCCCGCGCGGGCTCCGGGGGCCTCGCCGGCGGCTGCGGCGGGGCCGGCGGGGCGCCGGTGGGAGCGGACGTGCGCGGCGCCGGGCGCGCGGCGGGGCGGGCCGCCTTGGGCTGGGGGCCGATCGGGCGGACCGTGGCCATCGCGCGCTCGAACAGGGCGAGATCGGGCTCGGCCTCGGCCATCGGGCGCGGGCGCGCGACCGGGAGCTCCAGCGGCGCGGCCACCTTCGGGAGGCTCCGCGCGTGGCGGCGAACCTGCGCCTCGATCGGGCCCGGGAGCTGCTGCTCCGGATCGGTGTACCGGACGTGGCCGAGCCCCCGGAGCAGCTCCATCAGCGCCGTCTCGTCCGTCTCCAGGTCCTTTGCCAGCTTCCGAATCCGCATCACTGCTCCTGACGGGCCGCCGTCATCACTTCGTCGAGGGAGGCCGCGAGCGAGCCCGCGTTCGGTCGGGCCATCCCGCCGAGCTCGAGGGCGAGGGCGTACCTCCCCGCGTTGTAGGCGTCGACCGCCACCACGTAAAGCGCGTAGACGCTGGCGGAGTCGGCGGCGGCCAGCTCGTGGGCGGCGCGGGCGTGTTTCGCGCGCTCGTCGAGCTCGCCCTCACGCTCCGCGAGCGCTCCGTGGCACCGCGCGCCCACGTCTCGCAAGGCGGCGCGTTCGGCGAGCCGGGTGCACTCGGTGAGGCGATCGCCGGGATCGCCCTGCTTGAGCGCGTGCGCCCCGAGCGCGGCCGCGGCGTAGGTGCGCGCGAACAGCTCGGGATCGTCGAGCTTCGCGGTTTCCTCCACGAGCTGGGTCCACGTCGGGTGGGCCTTGGCGGTGGGGAGCGACACGGTCTGGTTGTAGACGCTCCACGCGGCGGCGCGGCGGGCCCGCATCGCGTACCCGGGCTCCTCCAGCGTGTCGAAGGCCTGGCGAGCGGCCTGGAAACGCGCGCGGGCGTCCGTCCACTTGCGACCGTCGTACGCGGCCAGCCCCTCGTCGTACGCGGCGAACGCCGCCTTGAGATCGACCTGCCGTTGGAGGAGGTCGGAGACCCCCGCCTGCGCGGCGAGCCGCGCCACGTCCTCGGACTGGCCGAGCATCACGAGCGTCTGGGCGGCGTTCTCGCGGGCGATGCGCGCCACGGCGGTCCCGCGCCCTCCTCCCACCTTCTCGGCGGCCTCCGCCGCCCGCGCGAAGCCCGAGAGCGCGGCCTCGAGCCGCTTCGCCCGCGCGTCCGCGAGCGCGCGCGCCATGGCGACGTGCGCGGGCCCGAGGGCATCCCCCGCCTTGCCGAAGAGCCCCTCCGCGCGGGTCGCCCACTTCTGGGCCGCGGCGGCGTCCGACGGCTGGAGGGCGCCGGCGAGCGCGGTGGCCACGCGCGCGGCGTCCATCCAACGCCCGAGCCCCTCGTGCCAGCTCACGGCCTTGGAGAGCGCCTTGGTGGCCGTGGCGGTGTCACCCCGGAGCGCCGCGATCCGCCCGCCGAGCTCGGCCTGGCGCGCCACGCCCTGGGGGTAGTCCATCGCGGCGAGGAGCGTGCCGGCGGCGCGCTGCTCCTCCTCGGCCTCGTCCGTGAGCCCCTGGTTGACGAGCGCGAGCCCGAGCTCGCAGCGGAGGTCGACCTCGATGACCCGGTAGCCCCCCGCGCGGGCCTGGGTGGCGCCGGAGCGCAGGGAGTCGGCGGCGAGCGGGTGGCGCCCGGCCAACGTCTGGGCGATCCCGAGGTTGCCCAGGGCGATGGCCACCTCGCGCACCATGCCGGCCTCGCGCGCCTCCCGGATGGCCTGCTCGAGGCGCTTCGCCGACGCGTCGAGGTTGCCTTCGGCGCGCTCGACCGCCGCGAGCTGGATGCCCGCGAGCACCCGATCCCGGCGGGTGGCGGCGCCGCCGGTGGCCTTCTCGGCCTGGGCGCGGGCGCCCTTCACGTCCCCTCGCCCGAGCATCGGGCCGACGCCCTGGTCCTTGCCCGCGAGCCCGTTCACCGACGCCAGCGCGTCGGCGACGCCGGCGGCGAGCGCGGGATCACCACCGGTGAGCCCCTGGGCCTCGACGAGCGCGGCGCGGGCGGGCTCGGCCTCCCCCCGATCCAGCAGGGCGAGGGCGAGGTTCACGAGGACGCGCGCCTTCCACGGGCCGGTGGCGAGGGCCTTCGCCGCCTCGAGCTTCGCGATGCCGGCCTCGACCGACCCGCTGTCGACGAGCGCGAGGCCGAGCACGTTGAGGGCGGCGACGTTCTTCGGCTGCCCGGCGAGCGCCTTCTCCGCCGCGACGCGCGCCTCGCGCAGCTCGCCCCCCTCGTACAGCGCCACGGCCTGGGCGACGCGCGCGGGCACGCCGCCGCCGGCCTCCGCGATCGCGGCGTAGGCCGAAGCCGCCTCGTCGAAGCGCCGCGCCGCCAACGCGCTGTTCGCCGCGGCCACCGCGTCCTCCGCAGAGCCCGAGAGGTCGATCTCGCCGGTCTCGACGAGCCCTCCGCCCCACGCGGCTCCGATCAGGAGCTGCATCAGAAATCCGAGCATCCGCCCCTCCGTCGCCGTGACCGGGTCACGGCGCGCTGCGCGTCGTCAGGTCGGATCCTCCGCGATCCGCACCACGAGCTCCTGGGCGTGCACCATCGGGTAGACGCGCACCGCCAGCACGAGGCCGGCCTTCTGGGCGCGGATCTCCTCGATCGGCTCGCCGCCGAGCGGGTTGCGCACGAGGCCCAGCAGCTTGCCTTGCACCACGCGTTCACCCGTCTGGACCTCAGGAACGAAAAAACCCCCCGCCATCGACCGGTAGTCCTGCACGTGGTCGGTGTCGTGCGAAGGCGCGCCCACGTCCTGGTGGCTGATGAGCCCGAGGTGGGCGAGCAGCCGCACGAGCCCGCGCGCGAGCGTGGTCGCGTCGTCCATGTCGAGCGCCATCCCGCGCCCGCCGCGGACCTGGAGGGCCTCCCGCCCCGCGCCCCGCCACGCGCCGACGAGGCCGCCCTCGTAGCGATCCCCCCGGCGCCGCCACACGACGGGCAGCATCATGGCGCGCGCGTGCTCGAGCTCGCGACCGGAGAGGGGGACCCTGGCATGCGGGTGCTCGCGGACCGTCGTGGCGCCGGAGTGCACGTCGATGCAGAGCTCGGCCTGGGTCCCGTCCATCACCGCGGCGGCGATGCGCTCGACGGCGGCGCCCTCGGGATCGCCGGGGAAGGCCTCGTTGATGTCCCGATCGTCGAACGGCCAGCGCTTCCGCGCCTCGTCCGCGCCGATGGAGTTGACGCACGGGAGCAGGTGGACCGGCCGACGGGGCCGCATCACCCGGAGCATGCCCGCGACCAGGTTCAGCGCCTGGATCCCGTTCACCTCGTTGCCGTGGAGGCCCGCCACGATCGCGACGGCGGCGGGGCCGCCTCCGCCGAAGGTGAGGCGGTGGAGGGTGTACTCGCCCCGGTAGGGCGCCTCGAGCCGGAAGATCACGCTCATGTCGCCACCAGCCGGGCCACGAGGCTGCCGGGGTAGACCACGGGTTGTTCGCGCATGGCGAGCACGCGGCCGGCGATGGGGGCGGTGACGATCTCGCGGGTCTCTCCGCCGATGGGATCGACGACCTCGCCGAGGGGGGTCCCGACCTCGACCTCGGCCCACATCCGCCCGGCCGGGAGGAACAGGCCGCCGCGGGTGGCGCGGGCGCGCACCACGTCGTCGTCGGTGGCGACGAGCGGGCGCTGGATCGCGGCCCAGTGGAACGGGAGGGCGTCCTCCGGGAGGACACCGAGGACCACGAGGAGGTTGAGCACGCCGTCACAGAGCTCGAGCCCGACGCCGTCGGTGAGGCGGTTGCCGACGCCGCCCTCGAGGCAGATGAGCCCGGGGAGCTCCCCTGCGAGCGTGCCGGTGCCCTCCAGATCGGCGGAACGGCGCCAGACCACCCGGACGTTGGCGCGCAGGGCCCGTTCGAGCGCCATCGGCTGATCGTGTCGGATGTGCGCCTGGGTCTCCTCGCGGAACGCCGGATGGGCGCCACGGAGCTCGATGACGAGATCCGCGGTCCGCACGGCGTCGAGGAGCGCGCGCGCCACCCGATCGGGCGCGTGCCCATCGGCGCGGCCGGGGAACCGGCGGTTCAGGTCGAGATCGAACCCCGGCCAGTTGCGCGCGCCGTGGTGGGCGGCGAGCGGATTGACGCAGGGGTACACGTCGACCGTGCCCGAGAGGCGCTCGTGCTGGGTCGCGAGGTGACGCGCGACCGCGTGCGCGACCCGGGTGCCCTCGGGAGTATCTCCGCGGACACCGGCGACAACCGCGACGTGCGGGCCCGAGCCGCTGGTGAACCGCCGACGGTGCACACCCACCGCATCTCCCGTCGGGAGCTCGATGGAGCAGATCTCTTCCAGGCGTTCGCTCACGGCGCGCGCATCATACCATCCTCGCGGCTGGCGGACGCCCCGAACAGGGCTGCTTCACGTGGAGAGAGGAGGCTGCAGACGCCCGGCGGCGACATCCGCGAGCAGCTCGGTGTCCGTATGACCTGCCCAGGCGCGCGTGTCGGACAGCACGGCGACGAGGGTGTCCGTGTCGTGGGGGACGCCCACGACACGGACACCCTCCAGGGCGGCGCGAGCGCGGACGAGGAGCGCGTGGCGGAGCGGCCCGCCCACGACGAGGCGCGCGATGACCGGATCCCGGTCGGGATCCACGCGACCCTCGGGCCCGCGCGCGGTCGACGCGGCCGCGCCCTCGGGGAATTCGAGGGCGTGCAGGACGCCGGGGCCCGTGGCGCAGAGGAGGAGCTCGATCCCGCAGCCCGCGGGCGAGATCTCCGACTGGGCCCACCCGAGGGTCTCCCCACCGGCGAGGCGGACCTGCGCGTGCACGAGATCGAGGCCGTACACCTCCTCGTGGAGGGCGAACCCCTCGAACAACGCGGGCGTGAGGTCGTGGAACCACCAGTGCCCGTCGGTGCCCACGAGGAACTCCACCGCGCCGACCCCGACGAGGCGGGCCCCGCGCACGAGGCGCACGGCGGTGTCGACCAGCCGCTCCCGCAGCCCGTCGTCGAGGCCCGGGGCGGGGCTCTCGCGCACCCGCACCCGCCCGCCGAGGGAGAGGGACCGCTCGTGATCCCCCACGTGGATGGCGTTGCCCGCGCCGTCCCCCAGGACGCCGATGACGACGTGGCGCGCGGGCCGGATGGCGCGCTCGACCACGAACGGCGCCCCGCGGAGGGCCGCGACCATCCCGGCGAACGCGTCCGGATCGGTGATCAGCCGCGCCGGCAGCCCGCTGTCGCGCGCCGCCGGGGCGACGCGGAGCGGCGTTCCGAGCTTGGCGAGCCAGGGCTCGGCGTCCTCGAGGCGGGTGAGGACGGGGCTGGTGGGGACGGTGGGAAAGCCGACCTCCCGCGCGAGGCGGCGGAGCTCGGCCCGGTCGACGCAAGCGGCGAGCACCGACGGGGGTGAGCCGATCCACGCGAGGCCGACGTTCGCCGTCATGTGGGCGAGCTCCGCGTTCAGCGCCATGGCGCCGAAGCCGGGATGGATGGCGTCACACCCTCCGTCGAGGGCCGCGCTCACGATGCGCAGGCTGTCCCGGTAGGGATCGGCGCCCTCGTCGGTCGCGATCCGGGCCGCGTAGGAGACCTCGTCGAGCCAGGGATCCTCCGCGTCGGCGTCGGCATAGAGCGCGACCGCCTCGACCTCCGCGGCCTCGATCCGCCGCGCCACGGACGCCCCGGCCTCCCCCCGACATGCCACGAGCACCCGCTGGATCGCGCGCTTTTCCATGTTGGACCCCAGCCTCCGGCGAGAGTCTACCGGTTCGGCCCCACGGCGCATAGGAGAGGACCGATGCATGTGACCATCCTCGGTGTCGGGCGCCTCGGCGGCTCGCTGACGGCGCTGCTCCGCGCGTCGGGTGTGACCGTGACCACGTGGTCCCGCGGGGAGGACATCCCGCGCGGCGCGGACGTCTACTGGGTCACCGTGCGCGACGGGAGCGTGGCCGAAGTAGCGGCCCGCCTGCCGCCCGAGGCCGTGGCGCTCCACGCCGCCGGGGCCCACGGCCCCGAGCTCCTCGGCGCGCGCGCCGAGCGGGGCGTGCTCCATCCGCTGATGACATTTCCCGGAGTGGAGGTCGGCGTGCCGGACCTCCGGGGCGTGGGCGCGCGGGTGGATGGAACGCCGGGCGCGGTGGCGGCGGCGCTCGCCCTCGCCGAGCGCCTGGGCATGCGCCCCTTCCGCCTCCCGGGCGACACGCGGCTCTACCACGCCGCCGCAAGCCTCGCGAGCGGGCACCTGTCGGCGTTGTTCCTGGACGCCGCGAACGTGATGGCGCGCGCGGGGATCCCTCCCGAGGCGGCGCGGGCGCTGCTCCTCCCCCTCGCCACGGAGAGCCTGCGCCGGGTGGCCGAGCGCGGGGGTGTCGCCTTGACGGGGCCCGCCGCACGCGGAGATCGGGCTACCGAGCGTGATCACGAATCGGTGCTCACCGCCGACGAGGCGACGATCTACGCCGCACTTTCCCACCGACTGCGCGGACATCGTGGCGCCTCGTGAGCGCAGGCGCCGCCGTACGTCGGGGTGCGCCCCTGAATGAACGCGGCGTCGGAAACGTCGATGTTGCCGTCATTCCCGGCGATGCTATATTCCGAACGACAGGACTCCTCACCTGGAGACCGAGATGCTCGACGCCTTCATCATCGATCGCATCCGCCAGCACCAGAACCGTTCGCGGGAGTCTGGCCCGCTCCCGCTCCGCATCGAGATCCCGGTTCCGGAGCAGCAGGCTCCCCCGCGCGATCGTGAGGAGAAGGAGAACGAGGATCGCGGAATCGTGATCATCGACTTCACGATCTGAACCCCACCCGCGCGGGTCGACTACCCGTGCGGACGCAGGCCGATCGCCGCGATCATGTCGCCCGGCCGCACGAAGCGCCGGCCCAGGCGCTGAATCAACCACCCGCTCCCCGTCGAGCGGACATGGACACGGTCCCCCGGGCGTTCGAGGGGGATCAGATCGCCGATCACCTCGCCCTCCTCCACGGGGGACGCGAGCGGCGCGATGGGCTCGAAGATTCCCGCGCCCGGTGAGCGCATGAGCCGGCGGTGGACCCGCACCGTCGTGCGCCGCAGCGGACGCTCGGCGGCTTCGAGGCACCCGCACACGCCGGCGAGCCGGACGAGGCCGGAGATGGCCCGGGCGAGCAGCGGCTCGTCGAGCTCGGGCAGATCCGCCATCTCGACCGCGAGCGTGTCCATCCCGCGCTGCTCCAACGCGGCGTCGAGGCTAGTGGAGAACGTGCGCACGCTCTCGGGGGTGTCCTCGAACACCCAGACCACGTGGGGATCGAGCGCCTCGACGTAGCGATCGTGGCGGGCCCGCCGCTCCGGATCGAGCCCGGGTGGGTGGATGGCGAGCAGCGGGGTGCGCATCACGAAATTGTGCAGGTTGACGACGAGCTGGCTGCCCATCGCGGCGTCACAGAGGGCCGAGGCGAGCCGTCGGGTCAACGCCGGGCCGTCCTGACCGTCCCCCACGCGGTTCATGTCCTCGTCGTCCCAGCTGCTCCAGCGTGTCCGCTGGAGGAGCGCGGGAGGGTTGGCGGCCGCGACGATGCGGATGCCGCCGACGAGCTCGATGTCGCGCAGCGCGGTGACGAAGCGGTCCACGAGGAGGAGGGGCGAGGGCTCGTCCCCGTGGATGCCCGCCACCACGGTGAGCCGCGGAGCGCCGGGACCGATGTCCACGATGGGAAGATGCACGGCCATCCCGCCGGCGTCGTGCACGTTGATGCGAGCGTAGGCGGGCTGCATGTCGCGAGACCTCCGCGGAGGCTCTATCCGTTCACCCGGCGGAGCCGGAACGCGATCTCGACGCCGAGGCGCGCCTGCGCCGCGACGGCCTCGGGCGGCACCAGCGTGGCGTCGATCGCCATGCCCGCAACGGTGTGGGCCACCGCCAGGCCCTGCGCGTCCTCGAAGAAGGGGTCGACAACCTGCATGAGCACGGGGTCGGAGAGCAGGGGGCGCGCCATCGCGGGGAGCTCGGCGTGGAGCTGCCAGTGGGGCGTGCGCTCGACCTCCCGCCACTCTTTTCCGGGGCCCCGCGGAACGGCGCCGGGCCGGAGCCACCCCAGCGCCTGCCGGGACGGCGGCGTGCTCCGCACGCGCAGCCCACCACCGGGGCGGGGATCGAGGCGGAGCTCGACCCGCTGCCCGTCGCGGTGGACCTCCAGCTCGATGTACCCGTCGGACTCGACGATGCCGCGGCCGAATTCGGCTGCCACGGGGGTGAGCGCCTCGCGGTAGGGGCCGATCCGTCGCTCCTTGGCCGACACCTGGAGGTACGCCCCGAGCCCGAGCAGCAGCAGGACGAAGCCGCTGGTGGCCAGCGCGGGCGCGAGCCACGGCAGCGGCGCCACGGGGTCGACCTCCACACCCGCCGCGACGAGGCCCTCGATCAACAGGTGGTCGATCGCGCCGAGGGCGATGAGGACGGCCCCCGCGAGAAACAACAACAGTGCGCGAGTGTTCGTCATGGGTCTCGGGTCGTCATGCCATGGGCCCGGTACCTTTGCAAGGACACGATGCTGTCTCTTGCAGGATGAGCAACACCCGGATAACAGCGTGGCTCGTTTACCCTACCGAGGATTCTCTCATGGCCCGCCGCTGCGATCTCACCGGCAAGCGTCCCAACGTCGCGAACAATGTCTCTCACTCGAACGTGAAGACCAAGCGCCGTCAGCTCCCCAACCTGCAGATGCGGAAGGTCTGGTGGGAGGAGGAGCAGCGCTTCGTCACCCTGCGCATTTCCACCCGGGCGCTCCGCACCCTGCGCTTGAAGACCCTCGGTCAGTTCCTCTCCGAGGAAGGCCTGGCCATCTTCTAAGGTGACGCGGGAGCGCTCGCGCCCCTGTTCTACCTGACCTCATGCGCATCGAGACGGGTTTCGGCCCTCTCGATGTTCGTGCGTTTTTGGTCGCCGCGGCCAGGTCACGACGGCCCGATCACGCCGGCCGAGCCGACATCAGGCCGAAGGCCGCCCCTGCTACAGCCGCACACAGACGGCGTTGCCCACCACCTTCACGGGGTAGGTCGCGACCTTCGCGTCCGGGTGGGTCTTGCACGCGCCGTCACGCAGATCGTACTGCCAGCCGTGGTAGGGGCAGGTCACGATGGTGCCGGAGACGCTCCCCTCCCCCAGGGGCCCCTCGGCGTGCGCGCAGGTGTTCGAGATCGCGTAGTAGGTGCCCGCGACGTTCGCGACGGCGATCGCGGTGCCGCCGATGATGATCTCGATGATCTTGCCGTCGTCCAGCGAGTCGGTGTGGAGCACCACCTCGTAGCCGTCGGGTGGCGTCACGTCCTTGGGGGCCTCCTTGCGGAGGCCGAGCGCGCGCTCCGCCGGCTCGTGGTCGTCCGAAGGCGCCGACGCCGCGCGCGACGCGCCCGCGGTCGGGGCGGAGCCGAGGCCGAGCTTGCCGACCAGCGTGCGCCGGATGCCGTTCGAACGGCCGAGGACGATGGTCTTGAGCAGGCCCATGGAACGACTCCGACAACGGCCGGCGTCATAACACGCGCCACGCCGGAACCGGCGACGAACCGGGCCCCGTCGAGCGGCGGGAGCCCGCCCCCGCGCCGGATGCCGGGCCGACGTCGAAGCACGCGCAGAACGTCGGCCAATCGGTCCGTTCACAGCGCTCTGTCGTATACACTTACATCATGCTCGTCCTCGCCCTCCTCGGCTGCGCTCCCCCGCCCCTCCCCGCGGTCGACGCGACCCCGTCGATCTCCATCTCCTGGCCCCCGAGCGAGGCCGAGGTGGTCGGCTGCGAGACCGTGGCGGTGGACATCCGCAACTTCGAGCTCGATCCGATCCTGCCCGGCGGCGACAACACCGAGGGCCACGGGCACTACCACATCTACCACCCGAAGGGATATTCGGCTTGCGACAAGCCGTATTGCTTCGTGGACCTGTCGTCGGTGGAGTCGACCACCGACCCGTTCTTCACCGCCGTGCTCGCCTACAACGACCACACCGAGCTGCTGGACGAAAACGGCGACCGCTACGAGCACACCATCCCCATCACCTTCGTGCCCGGAGACTGCGCGACCGGCACGGAGGAGACCGACACGGGGGACAGCGGTGTCGGGTACTAAGGTGCCGGCCACCAGCGCGTCGGCCACCGGCACCGAGTCCACCAGCGGGCGGCGCTTCAGCCTGATCCGGGTGCTCGGAGAGGGCTCGTTCGGCAGCGTCTACCTCGCCGAGATGGAAGGTGCGGGCGGCTTCAAGCGTCGTGTCGCGCTGAAGCTCCTCCACGAGACCTGGGACCCCTCGAGCGACGCCGGGCGGCGCCTGCGCGACGAGGCCCGGCTCCTCGGCCGCCTCGAACACCGGCACATCGTCCGGGTGGACGACCTCGTGCGCCTCAACGGCCGCTGGGCGCTCGTCATGGAGTACGTGAGCGGCGCCGACGTCGAGGCCGTCTTCGTGTGGGCCGAGCAGCGCGCGGCGCCCGTCCCCGTGCGCGCGGTCGCCGAGCTCTGCACCGCCGTCGCCTCCGCGATCGTGGCCGCCTGGGACGCCCCGGGCGACGACGGCGAGCCGCTCCGGGTCGTACACCGGGACATCAAGCCCTCCAACGTGCGCCTCACCGACGTGGGGGACGTGAAGGTGCTCGACTTCGGTGTCGCCCGCGCGGCGTTCGCGGGGCGAGAGGCCCGCACCGAGCGCGTCCGGTACGGATCGCTCGGGTACATGGCGCCCGAGCGGCTCCTGGGAGAGCCGGACGAGCTCGCCGGGGACGTGTACGCGCTCGGCGTCCTGGCGTACGAGCTCCTGACGCTCACCACCTTCGGCCGCGCCGAGCTCGGCCTCGACAAGCAGGCCGCCCAGGTCGCCGCCGCGCGCGAGGCGCTGCTGCCCGTCATCGGGGAGGGTCCGCTCCTGGAGCTCCTCGTCCGGATGCTCGCCTACGACCCGGGGAACCGCCCTCCCGCCGCCGAGGTGGAGGACTCCCTCCGGGCCCTCTCCCGCGACCTCCCCGGGGAGGGGCTCGCCACCTATGCCCGGCGGGTCCTCCCCCTCGTGACGCCCGCCACGACCTCCGGCGTCACGGCCTCCCTGCGCGGCACCATCCTCGAGGAGTCGGGCGGCCAAGAGCCGACGTCGCGGCCGAGCTCCGCCACCCTGATCGTCGCCCCCGACGACTTCGAAGCGTTCGTGTCCGAAGAGGCGCGGGCCACGGCCGGCGCGGCCACCACGGAGATCGCGTCGGCGCCGCGGTCCGCTTGGCGGATGGGCCTGGCCCTCGCTGGGGTGGCGCTCGTCGCGCTCCTGGCCGGGGCCTGGCTGCTCGCGGGCCCGGAAGACACGCCCCCGCCAGTCGCCACCGCGCCCGCGAACGACCCGGTGATCGCGCCGGCGATCGCGCCCGCCGTCGCCGCCGCGTCGGTGCTACCGGAGGGCACGGTCGCGCCGTCCGAGGTGCTGCCGTCCGAGGTGTTGCCGACCCCCGTGGCCGTGGTTCCCGCCAACGCCGCCACCGGCGTCCCGCGCGCCCGTTCGACCGGCACCTCCAGGACCAGCGGCGCCGCGGGCGCGAACCCGTCCATGCGCGCCGCCGCGCCCGAGAGCGCGCCTCCGGCACTCGCGCCCACGGCGCCCGCCACGGCGCCCGACGCGCCGCGGCTCCGCGCCGCCAAGTTCACGCTCACCGGCGCCGATGGCATCCGCGTGACGTGCGGGGACGTGAGCGGCTACGGCGCCACCGCCGCCATCCTGCGGGAATTCCCCGCCGGTTCCTGCATCGTCACCGCCGCCGGCCTGAGCACCACCGTCCAGCTCGAGGCCCCGCGCGGCGTCGCCTGCGCGGTCGACGGAGCGTCCTTCACATGTCGTTGATCCTCCTCCTTGCCGCCCCCGCGCTCGCCGATCGCGTGCTCTGGGCGAGCCCCCCCGACGACACGAGCGCCGCCGCTGTCGCGCGGACCGTGCCGGGCTCCACTTCGGCGCCCCTCGAGTCGCTGATGACCGGAGGCGCCGGACCGCTCTCGCGAGGCGAAATCGCGCTCCTCGCCGCGGAGCTCGACCAGGTTCGCCCGCTCGCCGACGCGTTCGACGGCGAGCTCCAGATCATGGCCCGCCTGTCGAAGGCCACCGGCGATGTCTCGATCCTGCGCTCCGAGGAGGAGCGCAACGTCCTGCGGCGGGCGCTCCTGTTCCAGGGCTTCGCGGTGCACCGGTACTTCCAGGGCAAGCTCGCCACCGAGTCCGCCGCCGCGCCGTACCGCACGGTGGACGGCACCGAGGCGTGGGCCACCGCGTGGCTCGACGCCTGCGCGCTCCTCGCCGCGCCGCTCGGCGTGAAGCCCGAAGACATCCCCGAGCCCGCCGAGCGCCTCGCGTTCGACGCCGCCCAGGCCCATTGCCAGGCGATGCCGGGCGCGACCTTCATCCTCGGCGATCTCGCGTCGGGCGCCGAGGTCCGCCTCGACGGCGTGAAGATCGAGGGGGGCTCCGGCGTGCGGGTCCGCATGATGCCGGGCCGCCACCTGTTCCACGTGGCCGTGGGGGAGACCCTCCTCCTCGCACAGGACGTGCGCATCAAGGCCGGCGCCGACGCCGTCGTGTCCGCGCCCTTCGGTCCCGCCGAGCTCGCCGAGCTCCGGGGCCGCGTGGCGAGCGGCGCGGACGGCTGGGAGGTGCCCGCGGCCGCGCGGCTGCCCATCGCGGGCTTCGGCGAGCCGGTCTACATCGCGACGCCGGCGGGGGACAAGACCTCGCTCCTGCGCGTCGACGGCACCGTCGCCACCGCAGTCCGCATCCGCGCCTCCGAGGAGGAGACCCGACCGGGCCTCGTCGGGCGCGCCACCGTCGGCGCCGGCTGGGTGTCCACCGGGGACTTCCTGCTCCAGAACCTCGACGACGGCGCCCCCGCCGACCGCTACACCGTCAACGCCGGCACCCCCGCGGCCTCGCTCTCGCTCGCGCTGGAGTCGAAGCTCTGGTCCGTCGGCGTCGGCATCGACGGGCAGCTCGCCCTCGGGGAGTTCCACACCCTCCCGACCGGCGAGTCCGACACCGCGGCGTTCCTCTACCCGCACGTGGCGGCCGGCCTCCCCTGGGCCCAGGTCACGATCGGGCCGATGTTCCCGTGGTACCTCGGCGTCGGCGGGCGCGCGCGCGTGCCGCTGTTCGGTCCGATCGAGCTGTTCGCGTCCGGCGTCTACGGCGTGCCGCTCGATCGCCCCCGGGACGAGGGAGAGCCCACCTTCGAGCCGCTCCCGCTGTTCAGCGCCTGGGGCGGCGTGACGGTGCGCGTCGGGCGGTAGCGAGGGTGCGGCTCGGTAGCCCCGGTGCGGGCGACCCCTCCGCGAGCCCCCCGACCCCCTCGCGCCCTCCGACACACGACGGTCAGCCCGCGAGCGGGTTGAACAGCACGATCCCCGCGCGGACGAGCGCCACGAAGGCCAGGAGCCCGACAAAACCCCCGGCCGCCAGGATCCCGAGCCGGCGCAGGACGCTCCCGGCGCGCCACGAGCCGGGCACGGGCGTGGTCTCGGGGGCCGGGAGGCTCCACCACGTCCGGAGCCCGGCGTCGAGCGTCCGATGCGCCCCGATCCGCACCGCGCCGCCGAGACCGCCGACCAGGACCGCGGCGACGGCGAGCGCGTGTCCGCCGAGCCGATCGACGAGCACGAGGCCCACGACCGCGGAGATCGCGACGCCCACCCGCCGGCGCGGCACGAGGAGCGCCCACGCGCCCGCGGCGCGGACGAGGCCCCAGGCGAGCGCGGCGGCGCCGAGCAGCACGAGCGGCGCCAAGAGCCAGCCGCGCAGGTGCCCGAACGTGACCCCCACGGGCTGGTCGGCCGCGATCCAGTAGCGGCTGTGGTACAGCGAGGTGCCCGCCGTCGGGAGCTCGATGCGCACGGGCAGGCCGGCGCTCCCGTCGTTGTCGGAGTTGTCGGCGTAGCCGAGGGTGGCAGCCCCGCCCCCGGACGGCGCGTGCCACGCGGCGGAGCCCACGAAGGACTGCGGGGACACGTCGGCGTACAGGGCCGAGTAGTCGTTGTTCGTCGGGACCGACACCGTCCACGTGAGCGAGGACACGGGCAGCTCGAAGGCGGGCAGCGCGAGCGACTCGATGCCGATGAGGCCGAACGCGGGCAGCGCGCCCTCGAGGACGAGCTGGAGGGTAAACGGCTCGAGCCGATCGTCGCCGGAGGAGCGCTTCAGGGGGAGGAGCAGGAGGCCGTCGGCGGAGCGCGAGGGCTTGATGGCGGCGCCGTCGAGCAGGCTGGAGCGCACCTCCACGCCCGCGGGCAGTCGCAACGCGAGGCTGTGGCGCAGGCGGTTTCGGAGCGTGATCTGCAGGTCGGTGAACGCGCGCCCCTCGGCCGCGACCACGGTGGTGGCGGTGACCCGATCGATCGACCCCGCCGCCGGCTCGCGCTCGGCGAGGCGCGTCGCGGTCAGGCGCACCGACGCGCCGGCCGTGTGGAACCGGTAGCCGCGCAGCACCGGGCTCACCGCGCTCTGGACCATCTCCACGGGGAGCTGGGCGGCGTCCACCGCGATGGCCTCGGTCCGCTCGACCTCTTCGAGCTTGAGGTTGCCGATGACCTCGACGCCGAGCCACCCGTAGGCGCGCTCGACGTGGAGGGGCCGCGGCGGCTCGACGGTGAAGGCATCCCCGGTGCCCTCCGCGAACGCGCGGGAGAGGCGGAGCGAGATCTCGTAGCGGTCGCGGATCGGGAACGCCGTCTCGCCGTGGAGCACGGTGCCCTCGGCCGTCGGCTCGTCGAGCGTGTAGCGGAAGGCCCCCTCCCCCTCCGCGGAGACGACGGTGAGGCCCGGCGGCACGAGCACGTCGAATTGCCGGCTCCCCGCCTGGAGGATGTTGTAGCGGATGACCGTGAACAGGTCGGCGGTGCGCTCGTCGACGCTCAAGAGGTTGAGGCTCTCGGCGTAGACGCGCGCGGCGCGGCCGTCGTCGTCCCCGAGGTCCTTGAAGCCGACGAGGCGGATGCGGCTGGTAGGCTCGAGCCACGCGGAGAGCCGGGTGGCGCCGCCGCCGGAGGTCACCTCGGCGCGGACGGCGCGCGAGAGGCGCGGCTCCAGGCCTTCCGTCGGGAAGGTGCAGTCGAAGCGGGTGACCGGGGTGCGCGCGACAAGGAAGTCGTATTCGAGCGCGCCGCGGGGGCCGCGCGTGGGGACGAACACGTCCAGTTCGAGCGTGACCTCGCCGACGTGGTCGGTGACCCACACCTGGTACCCGTTCTGGGTGGTGAGCGTGAGCGGGGCGGCGCCGACCCGGGCGCTCACGATGGCGGCCTCCTCTCCGACGAGGGGGACCGTCTTCCAGAGGCCGGGGCCGCGGAGGGTCGCCTGGAGCTGGAGGTGGAGCGAGAGGCCGCCGGGCACGGCGCGGCCGGTGTAGGTCGAGGCGCCGAGCACCACGAGCGTCGCGTAGGAGCGGCTCGCGGCGTCGTCCGCCGCCTGGACGCGCGCGCGCACGGCCTCGTAGCGGGCGAGAGGGACCTCGACCTCGGCGGAGGGGGCCGGGATGGAGGTGGTCACCGTGTTCACGGGCTCGACGGCGGCCGCCTCGGGGGCCATGGCGCGTCGGGCCGCGGCGGGCGCGGTGTACTCGTTGTCCTTCATCAACGCGTCGAACTGGCTCTCGGCGGCCTGCTGGCGCGCGTCGTCGTCGGCGTGGGCGGGCCGAAGGCAGAGGACGAGCGTGAGGGCGAGGGCGAGGGCGAGGAAGCGGGCGGTCATGCGACCCTCCGGGCGCGGACGGCGAGCACGACGAGCGCGAGGGACGACCAGAGAAGCGGCACCATCAGCAACAGGTACAGCGCGACGACCGCGAGGAAGAGGCGGCCGACGGTGCCGAAGCGGACGTGGTCGCCGAGGGCGCGGCGGCCCGGGATCACCCCGAGCCCGGCGGCGCGCGCCCGCCATGCGCCGAGGAGGGTCACGATCAGCGCCACGTCGACGCCCCAGACGATGCGGCGGTGGACGCCCTCGACGTACCAGGCCACGACGAGGAGCGCAGCGGCGCCGGCGACGAGCCCGAGGCCGCGCCGCCCACGGAGCCACGCGAGGGCGAGGCCGAGCGCCGCCGCGAACCCCGCCCACCGCACCGCGGGGACGAGCGATTTTGCCAGCCAGGTGACCGACAACGCCGGCACCTCGCGGCCCGGCAGGAGCCGCTTGAACCGGTAGAGCTCCCCCACGAGCGGGAAGCTGCTGGTCGCCTCCTGCGCGCCCACCATCCGGGAGGACTCCTCCTGGTAGATGGATTTGCGTCGCGACAGGATGCTCTCGTAGCCGCCGCCGGCCCACGCCGACCGACCGCCGAACGCGGCGTCGAGGAACTGGCGCACCCGGCGGAGGTGGTCGTAGCGGATGTCGGAGTACTGCGTGAGGTTCGCGTCGAACGAGAGCGGCACGAGCGCGTCGGGCACGTAGACGTGCCAGGTCGCGGCGAGCACGTCGGCGTCGAGCTCCGGGAGCGCGAGCGCGCGGCGCCCGAACCACCCCATCTCGGGGCCGGCGCGGGTCCACGCGAGCTCGATGACGAAGCTGCTCTCCTGCACGGCGAGGCCCTGGCGCGCCGGGATGCGGAGGCGTTGGCCGGGCGCGAGATCCATCGGGGAGCCCAGCTGTTCGGGGTTCTCGTTCAGGATCACCGACCATTGGCCGGGGTCGGAGTAGAAGCGGTCGGCGATGCCGCCCAGGGTGTCTCCCTCGCGGACGGTCCACTCCTGGGTCTCGCCGGCCGCGAACCGCTCGCTCTGGACGAGCGGGAACAGCAGCGATTCGGCCCCGCCCGCGGCGGCGTCGGTCACGACGGCGGGGCGCACCGGGCGCCCGTCGATGCGCGCGTGGGTGAGCACGGCGCCGACCGGCAGGCGCGCGGAGAGGTACTGCCGCGTGTTGTTGCGCACGCGGAGCTGCACCTTGGTGATCTCGGTGCCGTCCTCGATGAGCAGGGTGGAGGCCTCCAGATCGTCCACGATCGTGGTGGTCAGCTCCACCTCGGCCTGCCGCGCCACGTCGAGCACGAGGGTGGGCGGCGCCTGGAACGAGAAGCCCACGAGCAGCGGATCCGTCGTGAGCGCGGCGAGCTCGGCGGGCAGGTCGCGCAGGGGCTCGGCGCCCTCGGCCGTGCGCACCTCCGCGCGGAGGCCCGCAGGCCCCAGCACGCCGATCGCGCCGCGGAACGGCACGCCCTCCTCGGGCAGCGGCAGGCGGAGCGCCACGGGCGCTTCGAGGTCGACGGGGAACTGGAATTGCACGCGGATGCGCGCGGCGTCGGCGACGAGGTACCGCAACAGCACAACGAGGCGGCCCGGCTCGGTGCGCCACTGGAGCACGCTCTCCCCGAGCACGTCGACGATCTCGACGTCCTCGGGCACGCGCAGGACAACCCGATCGGTCTCCCCCTCGATCACCGTGGCGTCCAGCACCGCCACGCCGCGCACGAGCGCCTCGTGCAGCGTGAAGATCGCGTATTCCTCGGCCTCGAGCTTGACCGGCACGGTGGACTGCTGGAGCCGCCCCTTCCACGCGAGGTCGAGCACACCGCGCCCGTCGAGCTGCCCGTCGATGCGCGTGCCGGCGTCCTCCGCGCGGAGCGCGGTGATGCCGCCCTGTGCGAGCTCGGCGTCGATGCCCTCCTCCTGCACCCACACCGAGAGGCGCGTCGGCGCCGCGGGCGGGAGCGCGAGCTGGATGCGACGCGCGAAGCGATCGTCCTCGCGGCCGACGAAGAACGCCACCTTCAGGGTGTGCGGCCCCGGCGTGTCGATGGCGGCGGTGTAGAAGCCGCCCTCCGGGAGCAGCGACGTCGTGCGGCCGTCGAGCTCCACGGACGCGATGGACGCGGACGCGTCGAGGATCGGCACGCGCAGGTCCGACTGCCCCGGCGGCACGACGAAGCGGGTCGAGAGCGTGCCGGTGAACACGCCGCGGCGGTAGGCGCCGTCGACCACGCGGTCGACCTGCAGCACGGGGACGGGCGGGGGCGGGCGCGCGGCGGCGGCGTCCACGGCGTCGAGGAGCCCCTCCCAGCGGTCGAGCGGGATCGTGACGGTGCCGTCCTGGGCGCGGGCGGGGGCGGTGAGCGCCACGAGCACGGTGAGGGCGGCGAGGACCAGGGCGATCGGGCGGCGCATGCGTGCTCGGGCGTGGTCGGGAGCCTACCTTGCCGCGACGGTGCCGACGTCGCGAAGGGACGGAGAATCGGTGCAGATTTCGTGCAGGGGGGGGCGGAGGGGGAGAGGGGGGCCGCCGGCCCGGCGTGGGCGGGCGGGTGTCCTGCGCGCTCGCGGCGGAGGCGCTCGGTCCGCGCCGGGCGCGGGCGGGCC
>JAKFCH010000013.1:0-3306 GCA_036676765.1 Deltaproteobacteria bacterium | reverse complement strand
CGTGAGGCCGATCGTGTCGGGTCGGAGTGTGCGCGGGGTTCGAATAGCGGGCGTTTGTCCGTTCGGGAGCCGTTGAACGTGCCGGTCCGGCCCGACTTTGGCCCCGAAAACCCGACACAAACGGCCTGATGAGGCGCCGTGAGGGCGATCGTGTCGGGTCGCTGGCGTCGCGCGGAGGCCGAACGTCGCGGCGCGAGGTGCGCGGAGGGCGCGCGGCCGGGGCCGCGCGGTTCGGCGGGGAGCCGACGCGGAGCGGCGGCGCCCGCCAACGGAGCCCGAAGGGCGACCCCGCAGGGCACCGACCCTACCGCCCGCCGGCGAGGCGGGCGGTGGGGGCGCGCCCAGGAGACCTACGGCGTGCGCGCGTACACGACCTCCACGTTCCACAACGCGACATCCCCGTGCGCCCATCGGGTCCAGAGTGACCGCGCGCCCGTGTCGAGCACGTCGGGGCCGAAGCCGCCGGTCCAGCCCATGTAGTCGTCGTATTCCCCGTAGTCGAACACGGGCTCGATCACCGTGGACGTCGTGAGCGTGGCGCCGTCGTAGGCGTGGAAGGACCAGTTCCAGCCCTCGTCCGCGCCGAGGAGGACGAGGTCGGCCTCGGGGCCGCCGATGGCGTGATCCACGGTGATCGGGCCCACGTTGGCGTATGCGCCCAGGCAGTCGAGCGGGGCGTCGGTGTGCGCGAGCGTGCCGCCGAGGGCGAGCGGGGCCGGGTCGAGGAGGCAGAGGTCGTAGTTGAGCTCCGCCCCCGTGACGCGGAGGTACCAGGCGTGCTCGTCCGCGCCGTCGCCGTCGAGATCCCCGACGTGGACGGGCATGTACCAGCCCGGATCGCCCGCGGGCGTGGTGAAGGTGAACCACGCGGCGGCAGCGTCGAGCGTGGTCGCGGGATCGAGCTGCGCGGCGAGGAAGAGCCGGTGGTCGCCGCCGCTTTCGACGACGAGCTCGTCGCCGCCGTCGCCGTCCACGTCGGGGACACACCAGGCGAAGGGGTTGTCGCGCACGACCGCGCCGAGGAGCGCGGCGTCGAGATCGCCCGCACCCGCCCCGGTGAGGAGCGCGCCGCCGTCGTAGGCGCGGAGGGTGTCCTCGCGGTCGTCGACGGAGACGAACACCTCGTCGCGGCCGTCCCCGGTGAGGTCGCAGCCGTCGATGTGGACGATGTAGTCGCTCTCCCAGCTCGCGAGATCCGGGCCGGTGGCCAGCCCGGCGAGCACGCGCCCGGAGACGACCCGGTACCGGTCGATCGGGGAGGCGTGGCCGTCGGCGGCGAGCAGGGCGTCGACGGCGCCGTCCCCGTCGAGGTCGGGGAGCCACGCCACGGTGGCGGCGTCGGGCACCTCGACGTGCAGGTCCGCGTCGCAGATGCCGAGCTCCCCGCCCGCGGGGAGGCCGGCGCCGTCGAACACGTCGAGGGTGCCCGCGTCGAAGAACACGAGGTCGTCCAGGCCATCCCCCGTCAGATCGAGCCACGCGGGCTCCTCCGGGCTGCCGCCCCAGCCGCCGCCGGTGACGGTGACCGACGCGTCGGCGGCGGTGAGGCCGTCCACCTCGGGGAAGCGCCACGCGGCGGCCGCCTCGACGCGTCCGCCCACCCGCGCGCTGGTCCAGAGCGCGCCGTCCGTCGCGACGACATGGGCGGTCTGCCCGTCGGCCACCGCGATCCGCGCGCGCTCCACGACCCGCCCCTCGAGCAGCGCGGCCATGTCCCACGCCACGAGGGCGTCCTCGGTGCGGCCCCACAGGTCGGCGACGCCGTCGCCGTCGAGGTCGGCGCCGCGCGTCACGCTGTTCGGCACGTCGAGCTCGGGATCGCGGAGGCACGTGGGGGACACACCGGTCGCGTCGGCGTCCTCGCCGCGGCCGAGGCAGATCGAGAGGCGGGGGTAGTGGAACAGCAGGTCGTCCCGGCCGCCGCGGTCGACGTCGCCGAGGGCGAGGAGGGTGCCGTCGCCGCCGCGATCCATCCCGAGGAAGCGCCAAAGGACGACCTCGTCGACGTAGGTGGCCCAGTCGAGGAGCGCGCCGGAGCTCACGACGACGATGTCCGCGCCGAGGTTCGTGGCGACCTCGCGGACGCCGTCCCCGTCGTAGTCGCCGTCGAGCACGGCGAGGGTGCGGCCGGCGTGCGCCTCGGCGTCCTGGCCGTAGACCTCGCGCGCGGCGGTCGGGACGCCGTCGAGATCGAAGTCGCCGTCGTACACCGGGGCGAGGGTGCCGCGGTACCCGTAGGCGCCGCCCATGCCGCGGTTGGGCCAGCCCACGATCCAGTCGTCGGCGCCGTCGCCGTCGAGGTCGTCCCAGCGCGCGTACACGCCGCCTTCCTCTTCGATCTCGTCACCCGCCACGCCCACCTCGCCCCCCACGGCCAGCGCTGAGCCGCTCACCACCCGGGCGACATCGTCGAGGTCGCGCCCTACGTCGGAGCCCACGAGGAGGTCGTCGACGCCGTCGCCGTCGCGATCGCCGACCCACTGGAGGCGCTCGCCGAAGCCTTCGGACGCGCGCCGGCGCGGCCCGGGGACACGCGCCCAGGCGTCGAACACGCTCGCGGTGCCGCCGGCGAGATCCGCGCCGCGGAGGAGGTAGACGACGCCCTGGCCCAGCGCGGTCGCCTCCGCGTCGGGCGCGCCGACGGCCACCTCGGGGAGGCCGTCCCCATCGAGGTCCGGGCCGGGGGCGAACCGGTAGTCGCCGCCGTCCTCGGTGCCGCACGCGCGGATGGTGAGGTCCGCGCCGCCGAAGAAGTGCCCGTTCCAGGTGTGGGGGCCGTCGGGGTCGGCGGGGGGGGGGTCGGTGTCCTCGGCGGTGTCGTCGGCGGTGTCGGTGTCGTCGGGCGCGTCGGTGTCGGCGGAGTCTGCGGTGTCGACGGTGTCGCGGGCGGAATCGTCGAACGCGGTGTCGTGCGGGCCGGCGCATGCGACGAGGAGCAGGAGGTGCATGGCGGAAGGATAGCCGGGCAGGCGGGGTTCGGGGCGGCTGGGGCGGCGGCGCGTGGGCGCGGGGCACCCAAGCCGGGTTGAACGAGAGTGGCGTCGAGGCAAGCGGCACCGAGCGAGACTGCGGCGCTCGGCTGGGGGGCGCACGCTCGTCGGGCGGACGATGAAACGCCGATTATTCATTGATCGTGGGGGCGGGCCGTGCCGAAGGGGGTCGGCGATCCTCGTTGGAGTCCAGTTCGGTGCCGCTTGGGTCCGAGGCGTTCCAGTTGGGCAGGGCTACCCCCGGCGACCGCCCGCGGGAGGGCGGCCCGACGGCGGGGGCGCGAGGTGCCCGGAGGGCGCGAGGTGCCCGGAGGGC
>JAKFCH010000012.1:0-1804 GCA_036676765.1 Deltaproteobacteria bacterium | reverse complement strand
CGTTCATGGCCGCGCCCGTCGCGGCGCCTGCGGTCGCCCCCGCGGTGGTGCCGCTCGCGGCGCCCGTGGACGAGTCCGCTGCGGAGCTCGGAGCGATCTCCGGCGCGAAGGCCTCTCCCCACTTGTTGCCGTGGAGCGCGATCCAGCCGGCGGTGCCGGCCTTGCCCTCGAGGTTGATCAGCGCGTCGAAGCGCGCGGGTTCGCGCACGAGGGTCGCGACCCAGGTGGCGTCGAGCGGGGAGGGGGGCGCTCCCGCGGTGGCGACATCGGCGTCCTCACCGCAGGCGAGCAGTACGAACAACAGCACTATTCGCCCTCGTACGATCCGCCGGCTTCTTGCGGGCGGTTGGTGAGCGAGGCCGGATCGATGTTGTCGGTGGAGGGGTCCACCTTGATGGTCTCCTCCTTCAGCGTGACGGTCTCGAGCGCGTGCTCGCCGCGCTTGTAGAGGAACGTGACCTTCTCCTCGTGGTAGCCCACCTTGAAGAAGACGACCGTGTACTCGGTGCGCTTCGAGAGGCGGGTGCGGTTGCCCTCCTCGTCGCGGAGGTAGTCCACGAGGAAGGCGCCGGTTTCGTCGGTGATGATCTCGACGTTGCCCGGAGCGAGGGTCACGTTCACGCGCTCGACGGGATCGCCGTTGCGATCGAGCACGCTGCCCTTGATGAGGTGCTTGCCCGCGTGCGCGGTGGCGGGCGCGAGCGCGCCGGCGAGCAGGGCCGCGCCGAGGGCGAAGGGGAGGAGGCGGCGGAGGTTCACGCTGTTCACTGGAGCTTCTCCCGGATGTCCTGGAGCCGGGCCAGCTCGGCGTCCGCGCGCTTCTGCAGGTCGGTGCGGGACTTGGTGGTGACGTGCTGGCGGTAGCGCTCCCAGCCCTTGATGGCGCTCCCGAGGAGCTCGATGTCCTCGCCGGACTTGTAGAACCGGCCCTGGTACGCCGCGGCCTGGATCTCGAAGATCTCCGCCTTCTTGGAGAACACGAGCTCGGGCGGGATGCGCGCCCAGTAGCGCTCGGCGAGCGAGGCCTTCTCCAGCGCCTTCTCGTACTCCGAGTGGTTCACGTGCCAGCGCGCGTAGTCGGTCAGGTACACCGGGTTGTATTGGTTCTCGGGCAGAAGCATGATCTGATCGAGGTACTTGCGCGTCGCCTTGTCATCGCCCTTGCGTTGGGCGTTCATGAGCAGGAGCGCGCGGGCGCGGGTGTAGCTCGGGTCGCCGATGTCCACCTGCTCGAGCACGGTGTTGTCGGTGCTCTGGAGCTTGCCCTTCCGCGCGGAGTCGACGTACTGGTCGAGATCGCTGACCGGCGCCTCTTCGACCGAGACATCCACCGCGGCGTCGACCGGGGCGGCCACCGGCGCGGCCGTGCGCGAGGTGGTCGACGGCCGGGAGGCCTCGGTCCGGGTGCTCGACGACGTGGAGGGCGTGGACGACGACGTGGGGGCGCGCGCGGTCGAGGTCGACGCCGGC
This sequence comes from Deltaproteobacteria bacterium, assembly GCA_036676765.1. Taxonomy (GTDB): domain Bacteria; phylum Myxococcota_A; class UBA796; order UBA796; family SXON01; genus CAJBVW01. The sequence continues at coordinate 334 of JAKFCH010000012.1, read as the reverse complement.
GCGCTGGACGGGGTGCGCGCGGTCGAGGCCGGCGCGGACGATGCGGATGACGACGACGAGCGCGACGACGTGGCCGCCGGGCTCGACGATGACGCGGTCGAGCGCGAGGACGACGAAGACGACGACGACGAGGCAGGGGCCGCGGACGCCGTGCTCGCCGAGCGGGTGCTCGACGGCGGGCTCGCGGCCACCGGCGTGCGCGTCGGCTCCGCCGCGGGTGAAGGCGGCGCGGGGGCGGGCGTCGGCGGCGTGGCGTCGGCCACGGCCGGGGGCTCGGGGGCGGGCGGGGCGGCGAGCGCGGCGGCGGCGTCCTCCTCGATGGGCTCGAGGCGGG
>JAKFCH010000011.1:0-17950 GCA_036676765.1 Deltaproteobacteria bacterium | reverse complement strand
GGGGCCGGGGCCACGGGAGGGGGGGCCGGCGCTACGGGGGCGGCCACCGGCGTCGGCTCCGCGGGCGCCGCCGCTGGCGCCTCGGCGTGGGCGATGCCGAGGGCGAGCGGGAGGAGGAACACGATGCGCTTCATGAAGGCTCCGACAGGGCCGCGAGCGTAACCGGGGGCACCCGTGCCTCCCCCCGTCCCGTCGGGCCCCGAGGTAGGATGGGTCATGCTGCTCGCTCTCCTGCTGGCCTGCACGACGGACGTGAACGTCGCGAAGGACCCCGACGCCGTCTCCGCCCAGGAGCGGCTCGGCCTCACGGACGCCGAGGTCGCGGCCATCCTCGAATTCCTGAACCACTGCGGCACGACCCTCGATCTGCTCGACGACGACGCCGCGCTCGACTCCGACGCCGCGGACGCGCTCGTCTCCCATCGCGACGGGCCCGACGGCGACTGCGGCACCGGTGACGACGCGCCGTACCTCACCCTGGACGAGGTCGACGCGGTCCCCCAGGTGGGCGACCAGACGATCCGCGCCGTCCTCGCCTTCCTCACCGACGGCGAGGTCGATCCCGGCGGCACCTGGGAGGGCGTCGACTTCACCGAGGAGGAGGTCGAGGTCGTCCTCGCCATCGCGAACGACGCCACGCCCGAGCAGCTCGACGCCGACGTCGGGCTCGACGCCGACGCCGCGTCGAACATCTTGGGCGAGCGCCCGATCGCGGACATGGACACGCTCGCGGCCATCGCCGAGGTGGGCCCCTCCGCGCTCCAGAAGCTCAAGGACCACGTCCCCGAATGGGGCGGCTGAACGTGGCGGATCGGGCCCCCCTGCTCGTCGCCGAGGCCGCCATCGGCGCCGCGCGCGCCGTCGCCCGCGTGGTGCCGGCCCGGCTCCGCAAGCGCATCGAGGACGGCGTGTTCCACTACATCTTCCAGAAGACGCGCGTGGAGAACGACGCCTATGGGTGGCGCCCGCCCCCCGCCGGCGGCGCTCCTCCCGACACGGGCACCCCCGAGCCCGAGACGGCCGAGGATCGGGAGGGTCCGCCCCCGCGCTCTGCCGGGCCCGGCTCCACCCCATCGCGATAGGCGGCCCGATGCCCTCCCCCTCCCGCTCCTTCGCGTCCCGCCTCGCGGACGGCGTGCGTGCCGTCGGCACCCCCCTCTGCGTCGGGATCGATCCCTGGCCCGAGCGCCTGCCCGGCGCCCGCGCGGGGGATTCCCGCGCCGTGCTCGCCGAGCGTGCCGCGTCCTTCGGCCACGCCGTGATCGCCGCGGTCACCGGGCAGGTGGCCTCCGTGAAGCCGCAGTTCGCGTTCTTCGAGCAGCTCGGCCCGGCGGGGATGACCGCGCTCGCGGACGTGTGCGCCGCCGCCACCGCCGCCGGCCTCGTCGTCGTGGGCGATGCCAAGCGCGGCGACATCGGCAGCACCGCCGCCGCGTACGCCAACGCCACCCTCGCGCCCGGCGCCCCGTTCCCGTGCGACGCCCTCACCGTCTCGCCCTTCCTCGGGCCCGACACCCTCGAGCCCTTCCTCGCCGCCGCGGACGCCGCGCACGGCGGCCTCTTCGTGCTCCTCCGCACCTCGAACCCCGGCTCGGCGCGCTGGCAGGCGCCAGTCGTCGACGACCTCGCCGCGTGGCTCACCGAGGCCGGCGCGGCCCGCCAGGGGCCCGATGGGTTGTCGAACGTCGGCGCGGTCGTGGGCGCGACCCACCCGGGGGCCCTCGCGGCGTTGCGGGCCAGCCTCCCGCACGCGTGGCTCCTCGTGCCGGGCTACGGCGCCCAGGGCTGCACCGCGCGGGACATGGTGGCGGCCGCCCGCCCCGACGGCCTCGGCGCGCTCATCGTGAGCGCGCGCAGCGCGACCTTCCCCGACAAGCCCGACGCCGCCTACGACGACCACCCGACCGCCTGGATCCGCGCGCGGGTCGCGTCGATCGTCGCGGAACTCCGCACCGCCTGGCCGGACCTCCCGGGCGCCCCGTGACCCTCCTCGTCGCGCTGCTCGCGTGCACGCCCGAGCCCGGGACCACGACCGGGCGCTTCGTGGACGCGCGCGCTGGCACCCCGGTCGCCGACGCGGAGGTGCGGCTCGTCGCCGCCAAGGACGAGTGCCCGCCACTCGTCCTGCGCACCGATGCGGATGGGCGCTTCTCCGCCGCCGGGCTTTGCGGGAAGGCGCGCTGGACCGTCGTCTCCGGCGATTCCGCCTGGTACGTGCCCGACCCGCCGGCGGCGGGCCCCGACGTGGCCCTCCGCGCATGGCGCGCGCCCGAGGCGGCCGGCGTCTACACCGTGGCCGGCGCCACGATCACGCCGCTCGTGACCCACACCGTGCTCGACGCGGTGCGCGTCTTCGACAGCGATCGGGAGGTGCGCTTCCCCGTCGAGATCCCCGGCGCGCTCCCCCGCATCGACGGCGACGTTGCCTTGCTCATCGTGGGCGGCGTGCTCGGCGAGACCCCGCGCTTCGAGCCCCTCGTCCCCTCGCCCGAGCGGCGCTGGTTCGGCACGAAGGCCGCGCCGCAGCCGATCGATCCGTGGGTGTACCTCGGGGTGCGCTTCGCGAGCGACACCGTGCTCGAGCCCGTCGAAGCCCCGCTCGACCGCGCCGGGATCGAGCGTGTCGCCGGCCCGCGCCCCCTCCAGTACGTGAGCGGCGCCGCGCTCGCGCCGGGTCGGTACGCCCTGCCCACGCCGGACGGCGCCCGGGCGTTCCTGCTCGACTTCGGGGCCCCGGTGGCGCCGGCCCCATAGCGGCACCGCGGCTCATCGGGCCGGGGGCGCCTCCGCGAACGGCGCGTCGCAGCCGCGACGCCGGGCGACCTCGACCACCTTCGCCCACGTGGCCTCGGCGTAGGCCTCCCCGTCGGTGAACGCGGCGCGGTCGAGCGGGGACTCCACCTCGATGCCGACGGACTGTCCGGGCATCGCGTACACCCCCGCCGACGGCACCACGGCCTCGGTGCCCCAGACGCAGGCCGGCACGACGTCCACGCCGTTTTCCCAGCACGTCTGCACGAGGCGCAGGTAGATTTTCGAGCCGATGCGCCCGTCGCGCGTGCGGGTTCCCTCCGGGAACACGTGGAGGTTGCCCCCCCCGCGGAGGAGCATCAGCGCCTCGGTGACGACGCGCGCGCGCTCGAGCTTCTTCGTCCGGTCGAAGAAGATCGCGCCCGACACGTGCCCGTTCAGGCCGAAGAACGGTAGGTACGTGACCTCCTTCTTCGAGATCCCCTGGCTCGCCGTGTAGAGGATCAGGATCGGAACGTCGATCCAGCTCCGGTGGTTGGAGAGGACGAGGTAGCCGGTCGCCTTCGGGAGCTTCTCGAGCCCCACCCGCTCGATGCGCAGCCACAGGAGCGGCCGCAGCACGAGCCACGCGAAGAGCTGGGCGCCCCGGATCGCGTAGCGCTCCCTACGGCCCCGCGGGAGGACCACCCACGGCACGATCACGAAGGTCACGAGGAAGGCGAAGACGAGGGTGACGAGGAGGCCCACCACCGCGAACAAGAAGCCGAAGAGGCGCCGCACGAGCACTCCAGCCGAGGACGCTACCATGGTCCCGTCGCGAGGGTTAGGTGCCCCGCGTATCGGGAATCGACAATGTTTCAGGCGTCCGAGATCAAACGCATCATCGAAGCCGAGCTCCCCGGAGCCACGGCGGTGGTGCTCGACGAGGCGAACGACGGCGAACATTTCGTCGCCGAGGTCGTGAGCCCCACGTTCTCGGGCAAGGGGCTGGTGCAACAGCACCAGCAGGTCTACAAGGCGCTCGGCTCCTTGGTGGGCAACGCGATCCACGCGCTCGCCCTCAAGACGTACACGCCGGAACAATGGGCAAAGGCAGGGAGGTCGTAATGAGCAAGGATCGCGTCGAACAGATCGTGAAGGGCAACGATGTCGTGCTGTTCATGAAGGGCAACAAGTTCTTCCCCCAGTGCGGCTTCTCCGCGCGCGCCGTGGGGATCCTCCAGCAGGCGGGCACCAAGTTCGAGACCGTCGACGTGCTCGCCGATCCCGACATCCGCCAGGGCGTCAAGGACTACTCGAACTGGCCGACCATCCCCCAGCTCTACATCCGCGGTGAGTTCGTGGGCGGCTCCGACATCATGATGGAGCTCCACGAGTCGGGCGAGCTCAAGAAGAAGCTCGCGGGCGAGTAGATCGGCGAGCGGTCCCGGCGCGCACGTCCGCCGGGCCTATACTGGCGGTCATGATCGTCCTCCCCGCACGAAACGAGGGGCCCCGGGTGGGCCGCGTCGTGGCAGAGGTCCGTAGGGTCCTGCCCGGCGTGCCCGTGGTCGTGGTGGAGAACGGCTCGGTGGACGACACCGCCCGGGTCGCGATGCGCGCCGGCGCGGTCGTCCTGCGTTCCGGCCCCGGCTACGCGCGGGCGTTGCGGACCGGGTTCGCCCACGCGCTGGACGCGGGCGCCCCGTGGGTCGTGCAGATGGACGCCGACGAGCAGCACCCCGCCGACGCGCTCCCCGGCCTCCTCCGCGCCCTGGAGCACGCCGATCTGGTCGTCGGCTCCCGCTTCCTGGGGGCCCCCGGCTACCGCGTACCGGCGCACCGGCGCACCGCCATCGGCGCGCTCGCGGCCTGGGCGAGCGTCTGCGCGGGCCAGCGGCTCTTCGACGTGACCAGCGGCCTGCGCGCGTGGCGGCCCGCGGCGCTCGCCGCGCTCCTGGCCGACTTCCCCGAGGACATCGCCGACGCCAACCTGCTCGTGCGCGCCGTGCGGCGGGGGCTCCGGGTGCGCGAGGTGGCGGTGTCGATGCGCGCCCGCACCGGTGGCCGATCCATGCACGCGGGCCCGGAGAGCGCGCTGTTCGCGCTCCGGATGGTCGTGCTCACCACCCGCGAGGGGCTCGGGCCGCGGTTCGAGCTCGCACCGGAGCCTTCGCGCATCACGCCGCGGGTCGCCGCCGGCTGACGAAAGGTGGAAGAGGGGCTTGCACGCCGGACGGGCTCGAGGTACTGAACATGCGTTCCCCAACCTCCCCGCACCGGAGCCCTCCTCATGTCTGATTCCCGCGGCCGTTTCGTCTGGTACGACCTCCTCACCTCCGACCCCAAGGCGGCCGAGGCCTTCTACACCAACGTCGTCGGTTGGACCGCGGAGCCGTGGGGCCCCCCGGAGGCCGCCTACACCATGATCGCCAATGGGGACGGGCCGGTCGGCGGCATCGGCGAGGTCGGGAAGGACTCCGCGAGCGTGGCCGGCCCTCCGAACTGGCTCGCCTACATCGGCACGCCCGACGTCGACGCCACGGTGGAGCAGGCCCGGAGCCTGGGCGCGGAGCTCCTGGTCGGCCCGATGGACATCCCCACCATCGGCCGCTTCGCGGTGATGGCGGATCCCCAGGGCGCCGTGTTCGCGCCGTTCACGTCGGCGGGCACCTCGGAGGGCATGCCGGAGATGAACCCCAAGGCGCCCGGCGTGTTCGCGTGGCATGAGCTGCACACGACCGCCCCCGACGCGGCCTGGACGTTCTACGAGGCCCTGTTCGGCTGGGTCCAGACCGGCGCGTTCGAGATGGGGGGCACCTGGGGCACCTACCGGATGTACGGCTGCGAGGCGGACAAGCCGCTCGGCGGCATCATGATCACGCCCCCGGAGCGCCCCGTGTCCGCGTGGACCTACTACATCGCGGTCGAGGACCTCGACAGCGCCCTCGACCGCGTGAAGGCCAACGGCGGGCAGGTGGTGTTCGGGCCGCAGGAGGTCCCCGGCGGGGATCGCGTGGCGAACTGCGTCGACCCCCAGGGAGCGGCGTTCGCGCTCACCCAGCGCGCCCCGGCTCCGGCGTAGGGCGGCGTAGGGCGGCGTAGGCGCGCCGTAGGGCCGCGTGGAGCGCGGAGGGTGCCGGCGGGCGCCGTAGGGCCGCGCAGGAGGCGCGGGCAGACCGTCGCGGGCATCCGCCACACCGGCGCCCGCGCTTGCTTCGCGCGTGGACACGACCCACCTTCCAGCGGGGGTACATGATGCAAGACAAGCCCGTGCGCCGCGGCTGGATGCTCGCCACCGGCCTGCTCCTCGTCGTCCTTGGACTCTCCTTCCTGCTCGTGCCGCTGCTCGCCACGTTCGCCGCGGGAGTGGCCGCGGGGGCGCTCCTGCTCACGGCGGGCGTCGCGCAGGTGATCGAGGCCACCACCGACCGCCCGCGGGCATGGGGGTGGTCGTTCGCGATGGGGGTGCTCGGGGCCCTCGCGGGGTTGATGCTCCTGCTCGATCCGGTGAACGCGATGGTGGGCGTGACGCTCCTGCTCGCCGGCTACCTGCTGGTGATCGGGGTCCTCAAGGTCGTACAGGCGGGCATCTGGAGCCCGGTGCCCGGATGGGGGTGGATGCTCTTCAACGGGGGCATCTCCCTGCTGCTCGGGCTCCTCATCCTCACCGGCTGGCCGGGCACGGGCCTCTGGACCATCGGGGTGTTCCTCGGGGTGGATGCCCTGCTCGCGGGCTTCAGCCGCATCGTGCGCGCGGTGTCCCTGCCCGAGATCGCCGGCCCGGACGACCGGATGATGCCGACCTGATCGGGATGCCGATCGTCAGGGGCGGACGAGCATGAAGTAGTCGCCCGACGCCTTGCCCTTCTTGTAGGCGGCGCCGATGATGACGTGCGGCGAGACGCGGCGCAGGTAGTCGATCATGTGGGCGAACACGAGGTTCGAGAGGCCCTGGTCGTTCGGCTGGAGCGCCGGGAACTCGGGCGGCGCGGTGGTGGCGACCTCGAGGTAGCTGAAGTGGGCGCCGGGGTGCGGGGCGTCGGCCTCGCGGACGAGGAAGTGGCCCGGGCCCACCAGCCAGCTCATCGACTGGTGGTTGTAGCCCTGGATGGCGCCCGCCCGCTTCACGACGCGCTTCTGGAAGGTCGAGAAGAGCGGGAGCGAGTTCTGCCCCTCGTGGACGACGATCTCGCCGTCGGCGCCGTGCAGCTCGCCGGAGGTCACCACGCGGCCGTCGGCGAGGTTCCAGAGGGCCACCTGCTCCTTCTTTCCGAGCCCGCGCATCCAGTTGACGCGCTCCTCGTGGGTGTGGGCGTCGAGCGCGGTCTCGATGGGGGCGAGGGAATCGGAGAGCGAAGGGAGCGGGATCATGGAGCCGACCAGTGGAGCGTGCCCCTAACCGGGTGTCCGCGCCGCGAAGTTTCCCACCGGACGAAAGTCGGTGCGGCACCCCACGGGGGCGACAGGCGCGGCGTTGTTCGCCTACTCCACGTAGCCCAGGGCGCGCAGGGCCTCGAGATCGGTGGGGCCGGCCATGGTCGCGGCGGGGGCCTGCTCCTGGCTCTCCAGCCACGCCTTCGCGCGCGCCTCCAGCGACGGCGCCCACGCGGCGGCGGTCAGCGGGGCGCGCTCCCGCGGGTCGGCGGAGAGGTCGTAGGCCTCCCGCGATCCGTCGGTCCCCAGGACGAGCTTCGTGGGGCCGTCCCGGAAGGCGCGACGGATCCGGTCGAACCGCCGACCGAAGGTCGGGTCGGCGAGGTCCTTGTGGCGGGACCAGTACAGCTCGGAGACCTGCAGGTCGACCGTGCGCTGGGAGCCCGGCAGCGGGGGCTCGCCCGCCGCGGCGAGGATCAGCGAGGCGATGTCGTGCGTCTGGATGGGCGTGGCGTCGCGACCGGGAGCGTACCCGGGGCCCTTCACGAGGAGCGGCACGTGCAGCACCTCCTCGTAGACATCCTTGCTGTGCTCCACGAGCGCGTGCTCGCCGAGGTACTCGCCGTGGTCGGAGAGGACGAACACGTAGTCGTCGTCGTCGATCCCGAGCGCGGGGAGCGCGTCGAGGAGCCTCCCGACCTGCTCGTCGAGGAAGCGCAGCTCGCTGTCGTAGGCCTCGCTCCACGCGCGCGGGGCCGCGGGCGGGATCGCCTCCTCGGCCAGGAGGCGCGCAGTCACCGCCTCCCACCCGGAGCGGTAGGGCAGCAGGTTGCCCCGGATGGCGTCGGGATCGCGCACGTAGCCGCGGCGGGGCACCCACGGCGCGTGCGCGTCCATGTAGTTGAGGAACAGGAACAGCGGGGCCTCGCGGGGCCGACCGAGCAGGGCCCGGGCGAGCTCCGTGATGCGATCGCCGGTGACGTAGGGGAGCCCGTGCGAATCGGAGCGGAGCTGGCTGCACAACCACAGGTCGAAGCCCTGGGAGAGCCCCCACATCGGGTGGAGGAACGCGCGGTTGGCGGCGATCCCGGCCGTCCGGTACCCCGCGGTCCGGAGCGCGCGGGCCACCGTGTCGGTGCGGTCCGCGAGCGGCGCCGCGAGATCGCTCCCGAGGGGCGTGCCGTGCGCCCCGTGCGCGATGACCGGCTTGCCCGTGAACAAGGACGCGTGGGAGGGGAGCGTCCAGGCGCCGTCGGACTGCATGCGGTCGTAGACGCGGGCGCCCGCAGCCCAGGCGTCCAGGCGCGGCGTCGTATCGCGGTCGTACCCGTAGACGCCCATGCGGTCGGCGCGCACCGTGTCGAGCACGAGGACGACGATGTCCGGGCGCTCGGGTGGGTCCCAGGTCGAGGGCGTCCGCGCCAGCTCCCCGCGGAGCTGGCGGAGATCGCCCTCCTGGGCCACGAGATCGGGCGCCCAGTCGACGAGGGGATCCCCGAAGGCGGGCATCCAGGCCGGCACGCCGAACGCGCCGAGCGCGCCCGGGGTGGTCGTCGCCCAGGCCCAGCCGAAGGCGACGACCCCCACGACGAGGACGGACACGAGGTCGCGGGGCCGCGGGACCACTAGTCCGGCGCGGTCACGCGCACGACCTCTTCGAGGGACGTCATGCCTTCGCGGAACTTGGTCACGGCGCTCATGCGCAGGGTCTTCATGCCGTTGCGCATGGCCTCGCGCTTGAGCTCGAGCGTGGAGGCGCCGTTGAGGATGAACTCACGGACCTCCTCGTTGCACACCATGATCTCGTACACGGCGATGCGGCCCTTGTACCCGGTGTTGTTGCACGTGCGGCAGCCGGCGCCGCGCATCGGCTTGACCGAGTCGCACTCCTCGGGGGGGATGCCGATGTCCATCAGCTGCTGCTTGGGCACGTCGACGGGCGCCTTGCAGTCGGCGCAGAGCTTGCGCACGAGACGCTGGGCACCGATGAGGTTGACCGAGCTCGCCACGAGGAACGGCTCGATGCCCATGTTCAGGAGGCGGGAGACGGTCGACGGGGCGTCGTTCGTGTGCAGCGTGGAGAGCACGAGGTGGCCCGTGAGGGCGGCCTTGACGGCGATCTCGGCGGTCTCGAAGTCTCGGATCTCGCCGACCATGATCACGTCGGGGTCCTGCCGGAGGAACGACCGGAGGGAGGCCGCGAAGTTGAGCCCGATCTCCTCGTGCATCTGGACCTGGTTGATGCCGTAGAGGTTGAACTCGCACGGATCCTCGGCGGTCGAGATGTTGTGCGAGACCTTGTTGAGCTCGGACAACGTCGAGTACAGCGTGGTCGTCTTTCCCGACCCGGTGGGGCCGGTGATGAGGATCATGCCGTAGGGCTTGGCGATGGCCTCCTTGAAGTCGCGGAGGATGGCCTCCTCGAAGCCGAGCTTGGTCATGTCGAGCTGGAGGTTGCCCTTGTCGAGCAACCGCATGACGATCTTCTCGCCCCAGAGCACGGGAAGGACGGACACGCGGAAGTCCATCTCCTTGCCGCGGCCCATCTTCAGCTTGATGCGCCCGTCCTGCGGGAGGCGGCGCTCGGCGATGTCGAGGTTCGCCATGATCTTCAGACGCGACACCATCGCGTGCTTGAGCCGGAGCGGCGGCTTCATGACCTCGTACAACATGCCGTCGATGCGGTAGCGGATGCGGAGCTGCTTCTCGTACGGCTCGATGTGGATGTCGGAGGCGCCCTTGCGGATGGCGTCGAGCAGCACGAGGTTCACGAGCTTGACGACCGGGGCATCCCCCGCGGACTTCTCGAGATCGAGGACGTTGATGTCCTCGTCGACATCGCTCGCGAGCTCGAGCTCGTCGGCGTCCTTGCCGTCGAAGTCGACCATCACGTCGTCGAACGAGACGTTGGACGTGTAGTACTTCTCGATCGCGTCGGCGATCGCCTGCTCGGAGGCGACCACCACGTCGATGTTGAAGTTGGTCACGAACTTCACGTCGTCGATGGCGTAGATGTTCGAGGGATCCGCCATCGCGACGATGAGCGTGCTCCCGGCCCGGTTGACCGGGATGATCTGGTGCCGGACCACGAGCTCCTTCGGGAGGAGCTTCAGCACGTCGGCGTCGATCTCGAAGTCGGCGAGGTGGATGCTCGGCACGCCGTACTGCTTCGACAGGAACGCGGTGAGCTCGTTCTCGTCGATGTAGCCGAGCTTCGTGAGCTGGTGTCCGAGCCGGCCGCCGGTGGAGCGCTGCCCCTCCATCGCCTTCTGCAACTGCAGGGGCGAGATCAACTTCTCGCGGACCAACAGCTCGCCCAGGCGCCCGCCCGAACCCGTCTTCCTGTCTTCGGCCATACTTGCAATCCTCGCGGCCGAACAGTCTATCCGGCGCCGTCCCCTCGCGGGGTCGGAGGTCCGTCTCCGAGGAAGGGAATTGGCGTGGCTGCTCGGCTTTCGCGGAATCGGGCCGCGAGGTCGAGCACCGTGTCCGGTGGTGCGTCCGCGGCGAGGACCCACGTTGCCCCCACCTCCTCCCACGCGACGACGACCGCGCCGGGTCGGCCGCTCCCGCCGTCGGCCGCCCCCTCGGGGGCCGCGCGCCGCGCCTCGAGCAGGCCCGAGGCGGCCGGGAGCGTGGCGATCACCGGCCCGTCGAGCGTGGGCGGAGAGAGCCAGTGCTGGAGCGTCCACAACCGGGGCCCCGCCTGGTAGATCAGCACGGTCCCCCCCTCCGTGCCGGGCACGACGCGCGCCCCGAGGAGGGTGAGCCCGAAGGGCGAGAGGTCGGGCACCTCGGCGAGCTGCCAGGGGACGTTGCGACGGGTGAGCTCGAGCCCGAGCTCGCGCGGATCGCTGCCACGCAGCGGGGCGTCGAGGAGCGCCTCCTGGTGCAGCGTGCCGAGGCGGGCGAGGTCGGGGCGCTCCAACCACGCGCGGATCCAGGGCGTGGACGCGACGCCGAGGACCACGGCCCCGACGATCCCCCAGATCCACCACCGCGACCGGGGCGGCGGCGGCTCGGCGCCCGGTGGAAGGATGAGCGCGGCCGCCGGGGCAGGGCGCATGAGCGCGGCGTGCACGTAGAGCCGCGCGTCGGTGTCGTCGGCGGGCTCCATCAACCGGTGCACGGCGTCGAGCGTAGCCCGGGTCCCCTTGCCCGCGAGGCGCTCGAGCGAGGCCATGGGGACGTCGAAGAACAGATCGACCAGGTAGACGAGCCGGGCGGCCTCGGGGAGCTGACGCGCCCCGGCCTCCGTGGCGGGTAGCGGCCCGTCGGGCAGCGCCGCGGTGCCCGGGAAGCCCGCGCGGAGGTGCGTGTAGAGGAGGAGCCCGACCTGCGCCGCCACGGGCTCGCCGGTGCCGAGGCTCGAAGCGCGCTCGGCGAGCTCGACCCGGAAGGTCGTGGCCCAGCCGATCGCCTCCGCGTCCGTCGCGCAGAGGGCGCGGATGACCGACCAGACCGCGCCCGCCTGGGCGTTCCACAGGGTCGGGAAGGCGCCGGGCTGACCGGTCTGCAAGGCACGGACGAGCCGGAATTCCGCGAGATCGGCGGGTGCCGTCAACGGAACCCGGCGACGCTACTGCGTCGAAGGTGGAGCTGAAGTAGACTGCCGCCCATGCGTCGCTCCTATCCCTCCCCGTCCACGCGCGTCGGCCTCGCCGTGCCGCTGCTCCCGCTCCTCTTCGCCCTCGGGTGCGGCCCGACCGGCTCGAAGGCGGACCTCGCGGAGGTGGACACCGCCGCCTCCCTCGACGACACCGATCCGGAGGCGGACGCAGACACCGACGCCGACACGGACACAGACGCCGACACGGACGCGGACACCGACGCGGACACGGACGCGGACACCGACGCGGACACGGACACCGACGCGGACACCGACGCGGACACGGACTCCGACACGGACGCCGACACGGACGCGGACGCCGACACCGCCACGATGCCCGTCGAACCCGTCCGCTTCGTCGCGCTGGGCGACGCCGGCGAGGGCAACGACGAGCAGTACGCGGTGGCCGACGCCATCGGCCTCGTGTGCGCGCGGGACGGCTGCGACTTCGCGATCTACCTGGGGGACAACTTCTACGACAGCGGCGTCGACGGCGTCGAGGACGACCAGTGGCAGGACAAGTTCGAGCTCCCCTACGCCGGGCTCGACTTCCCGTTCTACCCGGTGCTCGGCAACCACGACTACGGCGGCGAGGGCATCGGCTGGGAGCTCTGGAAGGGCGAGACCTACGTGGACTACTCCGACCACTCCGACAAGTGGACGATGCCCGACCTGTACCACACGTTCACGCAAGGCGACGTTCAGCTCTTCGCGCTGGACACCACCCAGGTGTTCTGGGGCCTCGGGGACGACCAGCTCGGCTGGCTCGACGAAGAGCTCGACGCCTCGACCGCCACGTGGAAGCTGGCGTTCGGGCACCACCCCTACCTCTCCAACGGTCCGCACGGAAACGCCGGCGAGTACGAGGGGCTCGACTGGCTCCCCATCGTGAACGGCGAGGCCATCGAGGACTTCGTGGACATCGGGATCTGCGGCCGGGTGGACGTGTACCTCTGCGGGCACGACCACTCGCTCCAGTGGCCCCAGGGCACGTGCGGCACCGAGTTCATCGTGTCGGGCGCCGGCGCCAAGACCACCGAGCTCGAGGGGGACAACCCCACGTGGTTCGAGTCGGACGGCGAGGGCTTCGTGTGGGTGGAGATCGACGGGACCACCTTCACCGGGGTGTTCTACGACGCCGCGGGCACCGAGCTCTACCGGCGGAGCTTCACGAAGTAGGCGCGCCTCGACGACCGTACGGCTGTCGGGCGGAGCCATTCTCCGCTACCTTGCGGGATGCGCTCCCGCCCCGTGCTCCTCGTCCTCGCCGCCGCGCTCGCGGTCGGCTGTGCTTCCGACGCCCCCGAGGACGACACCGGGGCGCCGGACACGGGAGACACGGGCCCGGTCGACACCGACACCGACACCGCCGACGACACCGACACGGGCGACACCGACACCGACCTCCCCCCGGTGGACCGCGACGGCGACGGTGCGATCGAGGGCGACGACTGTGACGACACCGACAGCGCCGTGTACCCCGACGCCCCCGAGACCTGGGACGACGTCGACGGCGACTGCGACGGCGTCGTCGACGGCGACGGCGCGTGGGCGGGTGACATCCCCATGCTGGCCAGCGCGATCTACGAGGCGCGCCGCTACAACTTCGAGCTGATGTGCCCGTTCGTGGGCACGCGCACGCTCGGGCAGCTGTCCTTCACGATCACGTGCACCCCCGACCCGGCCGACGAAGACGCCCAGCGCCTCCTCGGCGCGACGCTGACGATCACGCCCGCCGATCCCGAGGTCTCGGGCGATCGCTGGGAGGACGGCGTGGTCTTCACGTCCTCGAACGGCTGGGACAGCGATGGGGACGGCACGATCGACTGGTCGGCCTTCGACGACGCGGATGTCGCCATCGCGATGACCGGGGTGTCGCTCTCGGCGGAGGGGTTCGGCGGGATCGCGCGGGAGTGAACGACCTCCTGCATCCGGGGCGTTGCGGGGGGGACCCCCGCCCCAACAAACCCTAGCTCCGGACGACCGAGTCGAACGTCGTCCCGCGGAGGCGCTTGACCCGCTGCCGCACGTCATAGACGGCGTGGGCGCCCGCCTGGATGCCGGCCACCGCGTACTGGAGGAGCCCGGGGTTCCAGAACTGGCCCTCGACCAGCGTGTGGTCCTTGTCGACGAGGCCGGTCTCCTTCGCGAGCTCGAACAGCCGGGTGTGCGGGTAGATGCGGATCGGCTGCATCATCAGGAGCGTGAACAGCCGGAGCTGCGGGCCGAGCTCCAGACGGGCGTGCACGAGGAACTTGAGGATGGCGAAGAGCGACTTCGTGTCCTCGCCCGGCGAGTTGAGGAAGAAGCTGTATTCCACGTCCATGCCGTGCTTCTTGGCGATCTGGACGGTGTACAGCATGTCCTCGTAGCGGAAGTTCTTGTCGAGGTTCTTGAGCATCCGATCGTCGACGTGATCGGGGCTGAAGCTCAGCAATCCGCACCCCGCCTTCTTGAGCCACACCATCAGCTCGTCGGGCAGGGTGTTGCGGTGCTCGTTGAACCAGGCCGACCAGCGGATGTCGAGGCCGCGCGCCACGATCTCCTTGCAGATGTTGATCGCGTGCGAGGCGGGGATGTTGAAGATCTGGTCGCAGAAGAACATCTGCGTGACGCCGTGGTCGCGGACGAGGGCCTCGATCTCGTCGACGACGTCGACCGGATCGCGCATGCGGACCCGGTGGCCGAGCAGGAACGTGTCGGAGCAGTGGATGCAATGGAGCGAGCAGCCGCGCTTGGCCTGCACGCCGACGCTCACGAACGAGGAGGCGAGGTAGGGGGCGTGCGAGACCAGGTCACGACGCGGGTGGCGGAGGTTCTTCCACTCCTCGCCGGGCGGACGACCGGTGTAGTGCACCGTGCCGTCCCGACGGTAGTAGACGCCCTTGACGTGCTCGGGGTGCGCGAGGTCGGCGAGCAACGCGGGGAACCGATGCTCGGCCTCGCCCCAGACGCCCAGATCGACCTCGGGCAGCCGCTCCATCATGATCTCGGAGTAGAGCGAAAACGCGGTGCCGCCGGCGACGATGGTGACGTCGGGGAGGACCTTCTTCACGAGCCGGACGGTCTCCTGCTGGGGCTGGAAGTCGTCCGTGTGGAGGTGGGGCATGCCCACCTTCATGTTGCGCAACGAGATGCCGACGACCGTGGGCCGGAACGCGAGGAGCTCGGCCTCGAGGGCGGGGTACGGCGCCTCGCGATGCAGGTTCACGTCGAAGACGCGGACCTCGTGGCCGTCGAGGTGGGCGGCGAGGTAGGCGAGCCCGAGCGGATACACCAGCTCCATGTCGAGGGCGGTGAAGGCCTGGACGAGCAGTACGCGCATCCGCCGACTGTAGCCCGGCAACCCGGACGCCGGCTGTGCGAGGCGCTACCGGTTGGGGATCGCGCTCACCCGACCCGCGCGCCCTCGGGGGTGATCTCGAGGGGGCGGACGCGCAGATCGTGCTTCGTTCCGCGCGCCTTGAGCACCGTGATCGTCCGGGTGATCTGCAGATCCTTGATCTCGGTCCCCAGCAGGACGATGTTGTCGGCCATGTAGCTGAAGCGGCCGCCCGGCACCGTGGACTGCTGCTCGATCGTGGCGCCGTCGGACTCGAACGTGAGGATGCTCGTGACGCCCCGGACGACGAACTGCTGGGTCAAGGCGTACAGGTAGTTGTGGAGCCGCTGGGGATCGCTCGAGGCCATCACCAGATCCCCCACGGCGTCGATGACGACGCGCTCGATGCCCTCTTCCGCGATGCGCTGGAACAGGGTCACGATGAGGCTGTCGATCTGGAGCTCGACGGGAGAGGCGTACATCAGCTCGAGGCCCTTCGCGCGCGCCTGCTCGAGGGTGACCCCGAGGTTGCGCAGCGAGCGGGCGACGACGGTCGGGTTCTCCTGGAAGTTGACGTAGAGGCTCCGCTGCCCGCACCGCAAGCCCTCGAGCGCGAACTGCAGCCCGATCGTGCTCTTGCCCGCGCCGGTCGGCCCGGCGAGCATGGTCATGCTGCCGCGCCAGAGCCCGCCGCCGAGGAGATCGTCCAGGCCGGACACGCCGGTGGTCAGGCGGGTCTCCAGCAGGTCGAAGCCCTCGGGGAGATCGGGCGAGACCAGGCGCGGGTAGATCTCGAGGCCCGCCGACGTGATCTTGAAGCCGTGCATCCCCTCCAGGTAGCGGCTGCCGCGGAGCTTGAGCACGCGCATGAACCGCTCGTCACGGGTGCTCAGGGGGTTGCGGAGCATCTGCACGATGCCGTCGGCGACCGCGAACTCGGGCAGGGTCTGCGCGTCCTCGTCGCTGTATTCGCCGACCAGGAACACCGTCGTGTCGTACGCGGTGAGCATGCCGGAGAGCTCGTAGAGCATCCGCCGGAGATCCGGGACGGAAGGCGAGAGATCGTGCAGCGCCTTGAACGAGTCGATGACGATGATCTTCGGCGAGTTCGCCAGGATCACGTCGGCCACCGCGGACAGGAGCGCGCCGATGCCCTCCTTGGCGAGCATCGGCCCGATGTCGTCGTAGATGACGGCGGTGCCCATCTTCTCTTCGTCGTAGAAGGCGAACCGCTGGAGGTAGGTGAGGACCTTCGGGAGCGGCTCCGACAACGTCGTGAGGTAGACGATCGGGCGATCGTCCCCCGCGTTGGCGAAGACCAGCTGCTCCGCGAACAGGCTCTTGCCCGTGCCGGGGAGGCCCATGACGACGTTGATGGAGTTCCGGGGAAACCCACCGCAGAGGATCTCGTCGGCGCGGGGATTCCCGCTGCTGATACGTTCCGACATGGGTGTGCTCATACGTTTCCTTCTCTCGGGACGGGGGGCGAGAGCACCCGGAGCGCCTCGACCAGGGCGTTCCGTTCGATGGGCTTCTTCATGAACGCGTCGGCACCGGAATTCTGGGCACGCTTCTCCGCGCCCAGCACGCTGAGCACGAGGACCTTCGTGCCGCCGGTGGCGGAATCCGCCTTGAGCAGCCGACACAGGGCCAGCCCGTCGAGGCGCGGGACCATGATCTCGGTCATGACGATCGCCGGCGGATTGAGTCGAGCATGATCGAGGGCGGCGTAGCCGTCCGGCATGAAGATCGCCTCGTACCCGGCCTCTGGGAGGATCGTGGTCAGGAGGCGACGCACGTGCACGTCATTGTCGACGATGAGGACGCGTGGCGCGGAGGTAGGCGACTGCATGGAACTGCCGCTCCCTAAGCGGTTCGGGTGGCAAACGGCATCCATTGTGGCCCACACACAGACTTTACCGGTGAGGAATCGGTAGCGGCGGCCCCTCGGGAAGCTCGAGGAGCTCCCACACGAGGAACATGCGGGGCGGCGAGGCGCACTCCAACGTGGCCCCGATGGCGACGTGGGTGCACGCCTCGCAGAGGAGGTTCCGAAGGTGCCCCGGCGAGGCGAGGACGCGCTCCCAGGCCTCCTCCGAGGTGTCCCCGGCCGCGACGTTCTCGGTGTGGCGGGCGCGTGGGTAGTGGGTGCCCTGCGCGAGCACGGGGACGCCCGGGCAGCTCGGCGTGTCGTGCGCCACGATGCCGGCGGCGGCGAGGCAGGCGCCGTGCGCGGCGGCGTGGCGCTCGAAGTCCGGGAAGCGGACGAGGGGCGGGAGCCCGCGCTCGTTCCTGAGGCGGTCGAGCGCCTGGTAGAGGAACGGGAGGTCCGCCTCGGGGTCGGGCGTCGGGGCGGCCCCGGGGAGCGGGGGGAGCGGGGGGGGCGGGGCGCCGACGAAGAGGGAGAAGAGCAGCTCGACGTGGTCCTCGTCGACCACCTCGACCCGATGCTCGCCGGGGGCCGCGAAACGTATCCACCGGGCCACCCCGTCGGTCAGGCCGAGCTCGTCGACCGTGCCGTCGGGGCGCCCGACGAGGAGCCGGGGCTGACCCGCGCCGTCGACCCGGAGCGCGACGCCCTGGCCGGCGACGAGATCGCGCGGCACCGGATCGAGCGAGACGTGGCGTGCGGCCCAGCCGACGACCCACGCGCGGCTGCCGTCCGGGAGATCCCGTGACGCCCACCCCACGTCGACCGGCACGCCGCGGGGGAGCGCGGCGAGCAGCGCGGCGGGGGGGCGATCCCCGGCGTCGCGCGCGGAGAGGAAGTGGGCATCCCCCGGGTAGCCGGCGTGGGCCAGGGCGAGGCGGGTGGCGGAGGGGGTGAGCCGCGCGCCGGGGGTGGTGCTGGCGGCGGCGAGCGCCTCGGCCGCGGCGCGGAGACCGAGGTCGACGCGGGCCTCGGGCCCGAG
>JAKFCH010000010.1:0-18361 GCA_036676765.1 Deltaproteobacteria bacterium | reverse complement strand
CTCTGGAACACCATGCCGAGGTCGCGCTCGTACGGGCGCAGGTGGTTGACCCGCTGGCCGTTGAGGCGCACCTCGCCGCCGTCCTCGTCGGGTTGCTCGAACCCCGCGATCATCCGGAGCGTCGTGCTCTTGCCGCACCCGGAGGGCCCCAGCAGCGAGAAGAACTCGCCGGGGCGGATGGAGAACGAGATGTCGCGCACCGCGGCGCGGCCGCCGTAGGTCTTGCGGACACGGGTGAATTCGACGGCGTAGGGCTCGGGGGGGCTCGACGCGGCGGTACTCGATTGGGTGCTGGTCAACGAGGGCGGGCCTCCGCGCGCGATGATGCCACGGATGGAGGCCGGAGGATCGCGGGCCGGGGGCGCGCGGACGACGGGTCCGTCCGAGAGGCGCCGGCGGCGGGGCCGGCTTCCATACGGGCTCACCCCTATGGTTGCGCCGCACCGGTCGGGAGACGTTTGCCGCCCCCATTCGCCCCCCACCGGAGCCTTTCAGCTCGGTTGGGAAGGCCGGTGTCGGTCGTGCCGGTGATCCTCGACCGAGGCGCGACAGCGGATCAGCAGCCGCCGCCGGGGCCCAGCGCCACGTCCACGCGCGGCGCCCACGGGTCCAGGATCTCGACGCCGAGGCAGGCCGCCTCCGGCGTGCCCGCGGCCTGGTCCGGGCACGGCACGCAGCCTCCGCCCGCCGCTTCCGCAATCGGACAGACGGAGCCGAAGCCGAGCGGGCGCACGTCCAGGAGACCGGCGATGCGCAGGGCTTCGAGCCCGGCACCGTCCGGAGAGAAGGTCCACTCGGCCGTGAAGTCGAAGACCTGGTAGGTGACACTCCCGATTGGGAGGGTCACCAGGGTGGGTGGAACCGAGAGGTGGGGATCCGCGTCGAAGGACACCGCGTCGAAGAGGACGGGTGATGCGCAGGGGTCCTGCTCGAACACCCCGTCGTGCTCCCGGCCGGGGACGAGCGCGGTGAACATGTCCCCGGCCTCGAGGGCCGACGCGGTGAAGATGAAGCTGTCCGAGTTGCCCATGACCGAGCGGATGAAGTCGCTGCCGGCGGGCGCGATCCAGAGGGTGTCATCGGCGTCGAGCTCCATCCGCCACATCCCGCCCACCACGGAATCGCCGACGGCCGGGCCCAGCGTGGTGAACCGCGCCTCCGTCGCCTCCCCACACACCTCGACGCGCGTCGTGTAGGTCGTGGAACGCGCGAGCGGCGAATCGGGTGTCATCGTCCACGTCGTGCGAGCGGGGTCCGGCACGGCGTCGCCCCCGACGCCGCCGTCCACCCAGATGTACGGATCCTCCGCGGGGGCCGTGTCGAACTGGACGGTGATCGGCGACGCGGGACCCACGTTGGTCGCGCCGTCGGCGGGCGAGTGGGTGATACCGGGCGGATCGCAGGGCCCGGTCTCCGACCCGGGAGTGCAGCTCCACAACGCGAGGAGGAACATCACCAGCGCCCCACGATCGAGCCCGTCACGAGGGCGGCCCCGCCCGCGCACGCGACGAAGCCGGCGGTGCCGACCACCAGGTTCGCGGCATACAGCCCCTCGAGCCGGCCCTCGTCGGGCGGGGCGTCCACGTAGGCCTCCTTCATGACCAGGGCGCCCGTGAGCGCGAGGATCCCGGCCCCCGCGGTGCCGAGGCCGACGCCGAGACGCAGGCTCCGTCGGGCCGACATCTTCCGGGCCGGCGGGGGCGGGACCATCGGGACCTCCGGCGGTTGAACGGCCGCCAGCGTGGCGCCGGTCGGAAAGTACCAGGACCGCGCGACGCGATCGGTCTCGTCCATGCGCTGAACGAGGACGGCGCGGTCGGTGGGGAGCGTGGGCGCGACGTCGAGCGTCCCATCGACGGCCCACGTGGCCCCCGGCTCCGGCGCGATGGGCACGCCGGCGTGGGAGCCGCCCCCCTGCGCGGTCTCGAAGAACACGCGCGGGCGGCTGCCCGGGGGCGCCAGGGTGGGGTCCAGCTCCGCGGCGGGGTCCGCCGCCCGCATGCCCTGGAACCCGGCCAGGGTCCGGGGGCCGTCCTTGTCGATCCACGCGGAGAGCGCGGCAACGAGGTGAATCCGCGCCGCCAACGCGGGGGTGGCGAGCTCTCCGAGGCACGACGCCTCCTCTTCCACCCGGGCGGCGGCGCGATCGAAGGCCGGCAGGTCGAGCGCCGAGTAGGCGTCGAGCGCGCGATCGACCTCCGCCGCCACGGCGTCCCGCGACGACGGGCAGCCGGCGTGCGCGGCCGCGACCAGGAGGAGGAGGCTCACGGACACGTGGTCTCCACGCACCCGGCGTCGGGGGTGCAGCTCCCGCACACGGCGCCGTCGTGCACGTAGGTGACGCCCGCGGCGAAGAGGTCACTCGGCGCGTCCCCGACGACGACGTTCCCGGAGATCACACACCCGTCGGAGGTGAAGGCACCCGTCCCCACGGACACGCCGCCTCCGCGGTCGCCGGCGCGATTGCCCGTGATCGAGGTCGCCTCCGAGCAGGCGGCGACGCCGTCCACGAGCAGCCCACCCCCGTAGTAGAGCGAGTACGGTTCCGTCGCGTTGCCCTCGATCGTGGACGCGGAGACGTGCACGTAGCCCAGCGCCTCGACGTAGAGGCCTCCGCCGCCCTCGGCGCCTTCGTTGCGCGCGATGACGGAGTTGCGCACGGTGACACGGTCGGAGGCGATGCGGAGCCCGCCTCCCAACCGGCCCGTATAGTTGTCGGAGATGACACACCCGTCGATGTCCGCCGCGCCCCCCGCGGCGACGGTCACGCCCCCCCCGAACAGCTGATCTTCCTGGTCGGTGGTGCCATTGCCGTAGATCTGGCTGTCACGGAGGAAGAGCTCACCCGACGCGAAGATCCCGCCGAACGCGCCGGTGTTGCCCGTGACGACGCACGCTTCCATGGTGAGGCGCTGCCCTTCGTGGACGTACACACCGCCCCCCTCGGCGGCGCTCCTGGCGCCCCCGCTGAGGAGCAGGTTCCGGAGGGTGAGATCCACAGGAGCGCCCTCCTCGACCACGAGCACGGTGCCGACCTGCCCCGCGCTGATGCGCGGTCGTCCGGCGCCTTCCACGCCGGTGGCTTCCGAGGCGAAGCGGGTCGCGCCCTCGATGGTGAGCGTGCCGCCACGCGGGTTGGTTCGGAGCCGGGCGTAGAACTGGGTGACGGCGCCGTTCGGATCGTGCTCGCAGATCCGCAGCGTACCGTCGGCCGGCAGCTCGACCCACGCGGGCTCTTCCGGGGCGCCGGTGAACACGTCCGTGAGGTCCCGGAACCCGGTGTCGCTCTCGTGGGTCACCCGCCCGGCCTCGCTGGCGAGCGCCCATTCGGTGGAGCAATCGTTCCGGACCCCGTCGCAGCGCTCGACGGCGCCGGGGAACGTCGCGGGTTCGCCGTCGTCACAATCGCCGGGCGTGGTGACCCAGTGGGCGAAACAGGGTCCGGTGGCGATGTCCGCCCCGTAGCCGTCGGCGTCGTAGTCGGGGTACAGGCCCTCGTCCACCTCGCCGTCGCAGTCGTCGTCGCGCCCGTTGCAGGCCTCGGCGAGCGTGGGAGAACGGAGCGGATCCTCCGGCGCGCAGTCGTCCCCGTCGCAGACGCCGTCTCCGTCGGCGTCGTCGACGAGGCAGCGACGCGCCGCGTGCTCCTCCCTCGAGATGAACACACAGGCGGCGAACACGAGCAGGAGCATCGATTCAGTTCACGACGCAATTTTCGACGGCGGCGGCACACCGCACGTGGATCACCCCGCCGTCGCGTACGTCCACCTCCTGCGGCAGCTCGACCGTGACGCTGCCGAACGCCGCGCGCAGGCGCCAGTGCCCGATCGGGATCGAGGGGCCGGCGGGCACCGCGTGTCCATCGGCGGCGACGAGGCGCACGTCGTCGGCGTCTCCTTCCACCAACACGGCCCCCACCGGTACGGCCGGGACGGGTGCCGGTTCGGCAGGCAGGGCGGTCGAGGCGACCACCGCCTCCCGCGGACGCGCCGTCAGCACCGCGACGGGCAGCTTTGCCGAGGAGGACGCCTGCGCCGCGTCGAGCCTCCGCGCCGCCGGTGCGGCCGGGGCCGTCCTGCTCGTCGCGGGCGGGGGTGCCGAGGCGCGGGCGGCCGCCCCCTCGATCGGAGCCCGCGTCGGCGCGGCCTGGACCAGCGTCGCGACATCCCGGGGCGCCGTCACGAACCAGATCGTCGCGAGGAGCGCGGCGTACGCGAGCGCCCCGATGCCGGCGTTCCGGCGGCGCCGCCAGGAGGTGGACGACGCGCCCCGCGCATCGCGCGTGCTCCCGAACCCCAGCAGGTCCAGCGACTGGGGCGCCCGCTGGGCTTCGGCGACCGCGGGTGGCGCCCACTCCGAGAGCCACGCGCCGGGCACCTCGGCGATCATCTGCTGGAGGCAGCTCGCCAGCATTCCAGGGGTCGGCCGCGCGCTCGGCTCGTAGGCCAGCAGGGCCGCGACGGTGTCAACCAACACCGGGGACACCGCGCGTAGCGACTCGTGGACCTGTGCAAGCGCCGTGGCATGCAGGCGCGGGTTCACCGGGAGCACGCCGACCGGGCGACCCAGTAGGCACTCCGCGAACACGACGCCGAGGGCATAGACATCCGAGGCGGGCGAGTCGACGCCGTCGAAGCGCTCGGGCGCGAGGTATCCGGGTGTCCCGAGCGAGAGGGACCCCGTCCGGGTCTCTCGGGAGACGAAACGCGCCCGGGCTACGCCGAAGTCCAGGACCTTCACCTCACCGCGGGGTGTCACCCGCACGTTCGCGGGCTTGATGTCCCGGTGGACGAGGCGGAGATGTTCCCCCGACTCCGGCGCGGTCGCCTCGTGGGCGGCCTGGAGGGCGTCGGCGATCTCCCGTACCAGCTCACAGGCGGCTCGTTGCGGGAGCGGCCCCAGGGCGATGAGCGCCTGGAGATCCACGCCCTCGACGTACTCCATCACCATGGCCTGGCGACCTTCGATCTCGATCAGGTCGTCGACCCGCACGATGGCGCGGTGGCGCAGCATGCCGAGCACCCGGGCCTCGTCCCGGATGCGCCCCGCCACGTCGGGGTCCGCGAATTCCCGACCGTGGGCGATCTTGATCGCCACCACCTGCTCGAACCCGGATTGCCCCCGGGCCTGGGCGGAGTACACCGTGCCGAAGCCGCCCCGCCCGATGGTCGTCAAGAGACGGTAGCCTCGCGCGGCGCCCGTCACCCCTCCCTCTCCTACCCGCAGCGCGGCCATGGGCGCGACATTACCACGGACACACGCGCCGCGTTTACGACCGGGAGAGGCCGGCGGATCACCACGCGGTGCCCCACACGCGGCTCACGAGGAAGGTCCGCCCCTGCCGCCCGGACTTCCGGAAGTCCGTCCATCGCGCGATCGGCCTCCCACGCCCCGCCCGGATACGGAGCGGCATGGCGGATCTCCACGAGCGCCCGGGCACCCTCCCGCCCGCCCCCCCCGGCCAGACCGGGATCCGGATGCGCGAGGTCCTCCTCGGCGGGGATGCCCGAACCGCCGCCACACTGGCGCTCGACCTCGACGAGCCCCACCGCATCGAGCTCCTCCTCGGCGCCGCCCTCCGCGACGCCCGCGGCGGCTGGGCCGCGGCGCGGCACTACCTCGCCGCCGACGCCTCCCCCGCGACCGACCCCGACCGCTGGTTGACCACGTGCCTGCTGCTCGCCGAGCCCGCGCCCGACCACACCCTCGATCAGCTCGCCGCGGCCTATGTCGCCGAGGGGCGGATCCCCGAGGAGTGGCGCCCCGCGGGCGGCCCGATCGACCGCGACGTGCGGGTGCCCTGTGCCGACGTCGCCGTGGCCGCCGCGCTGATGGCGGGCGTGTCGGGGCTCGCGCTGGTCGACGCCTTCGCGGACCTGCCGCTCCATCCGGCGGTGGCCCACTACTACCGCCGGGGCACCATCCACGCGTTGGGGGCGCGGCCGCTCGTGATCCTCGCGGCCTCCGCCGGATGAACGCGGCGTGCGCGGGGTAGGCAGCGTCACCCCGGCCGCGCTAGAAGGGGGGGGCCAACTAGGAGATCAGCATGCCCAAGGGTCAGGACAAGGCGAAGACCAACAACAAGGACAAGCTCTCCATCCAGGAGAAGCAGAAGAAGAAGGCCGAGAAGAACGCATCCAAGGGCAAGTAGCCCCCTCGGCGTCCGGAGCCGGGCGCGCCGTCCACGCCGCGCTCACCAGCCGGCGTCGAGCGCGTACAGGTCCTCGACCGGTGTGAGGTGCCCCACGAGGTGGTCCTCCCAGTCGATCTCCCAGACCACCGTGGTGTCGGGGGTGATCTCCCGCACCACGCCGTCGGTGCCGAAGTTGATCAGCGTGTTGCCGTTGGGGAGCCGCGTGGCCTCCCCCGCGTAGTCGCCGTAGTACCCCGCCGGCGCCTCGTAGGTCCAGACCTGGCGGGCGGTCGGCCCTTCGAGGGCAAACTCGCGGATCTGCTGCACGCCGCGCTCGCCGGGCACGTGGGTGGTCAGGAGCAGCGTGCCGTCGGGCGTCCAGTTCGGGTAGTGCTGGAGCTCGAGCCGGACGGTGTCCGGGTCGAAGGCGAGGCCGCCCGGATATTCGCCGAGCTCCCACACGAGGCGGCCGGAGGCGAGATCGATGCCGATGACGGTGGAGGTCTCGAACATCGACCAGACCACGAGGTTCGTGGCGGGATCCCAGTGCACGGTGTTGGGCGCGCACGCCCAGTACCCGCTGCTGAACGGGTCCATCCACGGGGCGCAGCTCCAGATGCGCTCCCGGGTGCCGTCGGGGTACTGGCGCTCGAGGTGGTAGTCGTAGCCGGTCTCGGCGTTGTCGAAGAGGAAGCTGCCGTCGTCGAGCTCGTCGTAGGTGAACCCGATGCCGTCCACGACGGTCTCGACCTCCTGGGACAGCGAGAGCGTGGCGCGGGTGATCGAGCCGGGCACGCTGTCGGAGACGTAGTAGGTCGTCGCGTCCCAGAGGATGTGGGTGCCGTCGCGGGCCACGCGCGGAAACAACGTGAGGCGGCGGTCGGACACCGCGCGGTACCACACCACCCGGCCCGCGCGGTCGAGCAGCACGGTGAAGCACGGCCCGAAGAAGTTGTTGGGGCCGGTGTCCACGCTGGTGAGGAAGTACGGCGCCGCGTCGGCGGCCACCGGATCCCACAGGGTGTTCACCGGGCTGATCATCTCGCGGGGAAGCGCCTCGGTCGCGCCCGCCGCGGCGAGGATGGTGCCGCCGGCGTTCAGCGTGACGGTGACCGGTGTCTCCGGGGGGAGGCCGAGCACGACCTCCATTACGACGCCGGGCGCGCGCGGGCGGACGGGCGAGGAGAACGACTCCCCGTCGAGCTCCCAGGACAACGAGGTCTCGCCGGCCACGAGCTGGGTCCACGTCGCGACGAGCACGGTGGACACCTCGGGGTGCACGGTGATCGTGAGCCCCTCGGCGATCACCACCGGCTCGGTGTCGGTGTCGGTGTCCTGGGCGGTGTCGGTGTCCCCGGCGGTGTCGGCCGCCGTGTCGGGGTCGGCGTCGGTGTCGCGGCCCCCGGTGTCCCCGAACGGGATGGTCGTGGACGCGCACGCTGCGAGGAGGAGGATCACTCGATCAGGGCCGGCACGAGGGTGACGAACCCGAAGGCGTAGCCGACGTCGGTGTTGACGCTCCACTCGGGAACGCCGGCCTCGCTCACGCGATCGAGCTGGCCTGCCACCGACCACGCGACGAAGGTGTCGCCGTCGTCGAGGCGCGCGGTGTCACCGAGGACGAAGCTGTAGATCTTGGGGTCCGGCGTGTAGTCCCACACCTGGGTGGCGGTCTTGTTCACCCGGTCGAGCTGGTACTCGATCGCGCGGCTCGCGTTGGCGCCGGCGCCGTCGTTGTCGAACACGAGGAGGCGATCGCCGACCATCTCGAACTGGTGCTGGTGGCGGAACCGGCTGCCCTCGAACGTGTAGTCGGAGGGCTCGCCGCCGATGACCTCGCCGCACGCACCGGCGCGATCCACCTCGACGATGCTGGAGAAGTTGCGCAGGCCGAGGTGGTAGCTGTCGGTCTCGGCGGCGTAGTCGAGCGCGTTGGCGAAGGTCCAACCGAGCTCGATGTCATCCCCGGCGAACTCGGCGGGATCGAAGCAGTCCCACGAATTCCAGATGTCGGTCTGGGTGCCGTCGGGCGCGATCTCGACGATGCGATCGCCGCGCACGTCGGCGCCGTCGGCGCCGGGCCCGTACTGCACGCCGATGGCGGTGAGCGTGCCGTCGGGGAGCGCGACGAAGTCGTGGGAGAGGAGCGGCACGGCGATCTCCTCGGTGGTGGCGCCGTCCCACGACACCTTCACGATCGCGCTGTCCTCCGCGGGATCCCCCGACACGCTCGCGGCGTTGTAGAGGATGCCGGAGCCATCCCCCGCGAGGCGCACGCGGTACACGTCGAGGCCCCGATCGTCCAGGTGGTACCAGACGATCTTCCCCTCGGGGGAGAGGATGACCGCGGCGGTGGTGGCCCCGATGAGCGGGGTCAGCAGGAACTGGTCGTTGCCGCCGCCGGTCACCGCGAGCGCGGGGAGCTCCGTCGGGAGCGAGCCGGTGGTGTAGGTGCCGGAGCCGCGCGTGGCGCCGGAGTCGTCGAGCACGGTCCAGGTCACCTCGGCGCGGGCGGGCACGCCGAGCAGGAGGGTGTCCTGGACGGGGGGCATGGCCTCGACGGCGACCTCGAAGGTGCGCTCGGCGGTCCCGTAGCGGACCACCCCCGAAAACGCCTCGGTGGACGACCACACGAGCGTGGCGACCGTGGCGATGTCGGCGCTCGGCACGACCTCGCCGGTGACGGTGAGCAGCGCGCCGGTGTCCGTGCCGGAGTCGGCAGAGCCGTCGGGCCCGGTGCAGCCAGAGAGGGCGAGGGCGAGGAGCATCGTGCGGATCAAGTCGGCTCCACCACGGTGAAGAAGGTGGGCGCCGGGTTGTAGCAGCGGCTGCATCGCAACGCGAGGAGCCACGTACCGTCACCCGTGAAGCCGGTGAACGCGCCGGACGCGCCGGTGGCGAGCGCGAGGTCGGCGGTGGTCTCGCCGGCGAGCGGCATCGTGTAGAGGTCCGTGGCGATGAGCTCGAGGTCGAGGAGCCGGGTCTCGAGGGTGGCGGGGGTCTCCCCCGCGTAGAAGGCGAGCATCAGGCCGTCGATGTCCTCGACGGCGACGGGGTTGCCCTGCCCGTCGACCGTGAGCGTCGACCAGTCCACGGTGAACGGGCCGTCGGCGGGGATCGGCACCGGCGTGAGGGCCTCCAGATCCGCGTCGACCTCCAGGAGCCCGCACCCGTCGCCCACGCTCACCTCGGTGGTGGCGTTGTCGACCGCCGGGGCGAGGAAGGAGATCATGCGCGCGCCGACGCCCGGGGTGGTGCCCGCCGTGAGCAGGAGCATGTAGGTGCCGCCGGCCTCCGTGTACTCCTCGGCCACGTCGATCGACGTGCCGAAGAAGCTGAAGTCCGCGAGGTTCGCGCACATGTTCACGCCGTCGGCGGGGCTCTCGACGTACCCGGAGATCGCCGCCTGCTGCAGGTCGTTCTCGGAGAGGGCGACCTCGACCTCCTCCTGCGTGTAGTTGGGGAACCGCACGAGCCCGACGTTCTCGATGTCGGTGAGGGGGTCCATGCCGTGGCACTGCAGGTCGTGCAGCACCTCGTCCCAACACACGGTCACGTCGGTGCCGGACGCCGTCGTGATCGACGGAACGTCGAGCGCGCCGGAGAACGAGTAGTTGTTCGCGTCGGCGAGTTGGCCGGGGACGCCGGGCGCGGCGGGCTCACCGGTGTCGTCCGAGGGGCCGGTGCAGCCCGCGGACAGGAGCAACACGGCGAGGGCGGAGAGGCGCATCGGAGGCTCCCGGAGCGGCGATCAGTAGGGGAAGTAGTCGACGTCGAGGTCGTACGTGAGCACGTGCGTCGGGTCGTCGAACGACGCGTAGCCGGCGACCTGCCACGCGGCGCCGTCGTACACCATGAGGACGGCGGCGTGGCCGAAGTAGTCGGGATCGAAGCCGTAGGCGCGGGTGGTGCCGATGGCGGCGGCGGGATCGTCCCAGCCGACCGCGGCGCACTCGGTGTCGAGCTCGGTCACCACGTCGGTGACGACGATGTCGTAGGCCCAGTCGCAGGTCTCGCAGTCGGTGCGCGTGCCGGTGGAGGCGAGCGTGACGTTGATCCGGCACACGTCGTCCCCGTAGCCGTCATCCGCCACGAACACGACGGACTCGGTGCCGGCGTACCCACCGTCCACCGTGGCGCTGCCGACGAGCCGGAGGAGGCCCGAGAGATCGGCATCCGTGTCGGTGTCGGTGTCGGTGTCGGTGTCGGTGTCGGTGTCGGTGTCCGTGTCGGTATCCGTGTCCGTGTCCGTGTCCGTGTCGGCCGGCGCGGTGTCGTCCGGTTTGTCGGCGCCGGTGCAGCCGGCGAGGAGGAGGGCGAGCGCGAGGGGGATCGTTTTCACGGCGGCAATGTAGCCCAGGCTCGGCTCGCTCCGCCGCTCTTTGCAGGAGCCTCACGGTCGGCGGCGGCCCCCGCCTCCGCGTGGTTAGCCTCCGGCGATGCGAATCCTCTACGGTGTCGTCGGCGAGGGCATGGGCCACGCCACCCGCTCGCGCGTCGTCATCGAGCACCTGCTCGGGCGCGGCCATGAGGTCGACGTGGTGGCCAGCGACCGCGCGTTTCCGTTCCTCCGGACCGCGTTCGCAGGCCGGGCGAACTTCACCGCCCACGAGATCCACGGGCTGCACCTGGACTACCGCGACAACGTGCTCTCCGTGGGGCGCAGCCTCGCGTCCAACCTCGGCGAGGCGCCGATGGGCCTCGCGAAGAACATCGCGACGTACATCCGCGCGACCCGCCCCTCGGGAGGCGACGACGCGCTCGACCCCGACGTGGTGATCTCCGACTTCGAGAGCTGGGCCTACTTCTACGGGCTCAACCACTTCCTGCCGGTGATCTCGATCGACAACATGCAGATCATCAACCGCTGCGTGCACCCGCCGGCGATCACGCGCGACCCCAGCTTCCAGCTCGCGAAGGCGGCGGTGAAGATCAAGCTGCCGATGGCGTGGCACTACCTCGTCACGACGTTCTTCTACCCGGAGGTCCGCAAGGACCGCACCACGCTCGTGCCGCCCCTGCTCCGGCCCGCGATCCTGGGCGCGAAGCGCGAGCCCGGCGACCACGTGCTCGTCTACCAGACCGCGGCGAACCCCGGTCTGCTCCCCTTCCTCCAGCGCCTGCCCGGCACCTTCCGCGTCTACGGCCTCGGCCTCGAGGGCGAGCGCGGGAACGTGTCGCTCCGCCCCTTCTCCGAGCAGGGCTTCGTCGACGACCTCCGCACCGCCCGCGCGGCGGTGGCCGGGGGCGGGTTCTCGCTGATGAGCGAGTGCGTGCACCTCGGCGTGCCGCTGTTCGCCGTGCCGATCGACGGGCAGTACGAGCAGGAGCTCAACGCCCGCTACCTCGCGGAGCTCGGCTACGGCGACTGGGCGCCCCGCTTCGAGGAGGAGCGCGTCGCCGCCTTCCTCACGGCGCCGCCCGCGCGCACGACCTACGTGCCCGAGGACAACCAGCGCACGTTCGACGCGGTGGATGGGTTGCTGGCGAGCCTCTGACGATCCGACCGCGTCAGGAGAGGTGGATCACCAGCCCGTCGTACAAGGGCCGGAGGGAGGCCATCGTCCTGGACTGCCACGGGACGGCCGAGCGCCCCACGAAGGCGAGCTTCGCGCCCGAGTGGCGTGCCCGGAGGACGAGATCGGCGAGGGCGCGGATCCCGGAGCTGTTCATCAGCGCCACGTCACCGAGGTCGACGGTGTAGAGGGCACCGCCGACGGTGAGCGCCTCGGCGATCGGCGCGAACACGCGGTCGTAGGCCTCGGGCGACTCGAGGCGGAACACCCCGCGCAGGACCGCCGTGCCCGGCACGCCCTCCACGTCCAACGTCCAGTCCGGCCGGGTCATCGCTGCTCCACCTGCTCGGCGTCCAGCGCCGCCACGATTGTAACGGGGACGAGCCCGTCGGCGTCGGGAGCCCCGAGGGACGCGCCGAGCGACGCGTAGTCCTTCGCGAGGATGAGCAGGCCGAGCCCGCCGCGCTCCCCGCTCTCGATGCGTCGGGCGAACAGGGCGTCGGGGCGCTCCCGGTCCAGCGCCGCGAACAGCGCCTCCAGCACCGCGACGTGACGGGGGGAGGCCCGGTTCTCCGAGACGATCTCGACGCGCTCGCCGCGGTGCCGCGCGAGGAAGCGGACGGATTCGCGCTTGTCGCCCGCGAACTTGCCCGCGTTCTCCACGAGCTCGTTCGCGACGGTCGAGAGCACGCTCCGCGCGACCTCCTGCCGCGCGAACGAGTAGGACAGGTAGTCCGCGAGGAAGTCCGCGATGACGCCGCAGCGGCCCCACTGCATCACGAGGTCGAGCGCGGGCACGTCGAGCGCGATCGCGCTCAACGGCGGCGCGGCGTCCTCCGCCGCGGCGAGCGTGCCGAGCAGCCGTACACCGTTCATCGTCCCTCTCCGAGCAGCTCGCCCACGTCGTACTCTCCCGGTAGATCCAGGTCATACCACCGCGCGGGGATGTCCCGTGCGGGGATGATGAGCCGACTGTCCATCGGGTCCTCCTCGGAGCGGTAGAGCTCGTGAACCCGGTAGAGCGGGAACGGCTTGATGGTGCGGGTCCGCAGCCCGGCCCCCTCGTGGACGCCCTCGGCGATGGAGCGCCGGGCGCAGAACACGAGCAGGTGGGGCACCTCCGCGTCGATCTGGCAGAACGCACGGGCGTGGGCCACCCCCACGAGGAACCGACCGAGGCGACGCCCGCGGTGATCGGGGCGCACGACGAGCTTCGTGACCTCCCGCAGGCGCGTGGGCTCGTGGTCGACCGCGCCCGCCTCCTCGAGGATGGCCGCGATCTCGGCGGGGCCGACGCCGCCGAAGCGCCCGACGTAGGTGTCCCGCACGTAGAGCCCGGCGGTGGCCACGAGCTCGCCCGCGGAGAGCACCATCAGGTAGCGGTGCGGCCAGGGCTCGATCTTGGCGTCGAGGTCGTAGCGGTCGTCCGAGAAGACGACCTCGTACTCGCGGTTGTAGGTCTCGGCGATGAGCGCCTGGCAGCGGAGGACGTCCGCGTGGCCGGTCGCGACGCGCACGGTGACCCTCATGCCGGCTCCTCGCGGGCGCGGAGGAGGAGGAACGCGATGTCGTCCTCGTAGGCGCCCCCGGTGAAGGCGTCGAGCTGGGCGAGCAGCGCCGCCTGCAGCTCGGCGAGCGGGGCGGCGGCGTGCCGTCGGAGGAGCTCCGCCACGCGCTCGACGCCGAAGAGCCCGTCGTGCGGATCGCCGCCGCGCGCCGCCTCGGTGACGCCGTCGGTGAACAGGAGGAGGGCATCCCCCGGCGCGAGGTCGAGCACCTCCTCGCGGAAGTCGTCCTGCGCGAGCTCCCCGAGGTAGCCGAGGCCGACGGGAAAGTGGGACAGCTCCAGCTGGTCCACCCGCCCCGTGGCCGCGCGGTAGACGAGCAGCCCGTCATGGCTCCCGCTCACGACGAACCGGTTGCCCGGGAGGCGGAGCAGGGACACCGAGCTTAGGTGCCGGCGCTCGCGGAGGCGCGCGAGGTTGCCGGCGAGCACCCGGTTCGCGAGGAAGTTGAGCTCCCGCGGGGTGACCTCCGGGCGCGCCTGGAGCAGCGAGCTCATCGTGCTCTGCGCCATGAGCATCACCAGCCCGGCGCCCAGCCCGTGCCCCGTCACGTCCCCGAGGAGGAACCAGCACCGCTCGCCGTCTCGGTACACGTCGATGTAGTCCCCGCTCACGGCCGCGGCCGAGCGCATGTGGAGGGCCACCTCGAGGCTCGCGAGGCCAGGATCGCGGGGGAGGATGTAGGACTGGATGCGGCGGGCGACCGCGAGCTCCGTCGCGAGGCGGACCTGCCGCTCGGTGACCCGCTCCATCGCGACCGCCGGCCCCGCGATCGAGAGCCCGAAGACGACGAGCAGCGCCACGGTGAAGCCGAGCGGCGCCATCTCGGGCCGGTGGCGCAGGAACGCGAAGTCGACGTTGTGGAGCGAGAAGAGGACCGCTCCCGCCGCGAGCGCCAGGGTCGGCGTGGAGGGGCGCGTGGGCCCGCGGGCGACCCCCGCCACGACGACCAGCGACGGCACGGCCACCGCGAGCGCCGTCGGGAGCGCGGTCACCGTGAAGCCGGCCCCGGAGAGGCTCAGCGCCACCGTGAGCGCCAGGCCCGCCGCGAACACCCCGAGGAACGCCCGCCAGGGCACGCCCACGCTCGTGGTGGCGCCGAGCAGGCTGGCGAAGGCGAGGTTCACCGCGAAGGCGCTCGAGAAGCCGACGATCACGGCGAGCTCGCTGCCGGTGAGGATCCCCTGCAGCGCGAAAGAGCCGAACATCGCCGCCCAGGCGAGGAGCAGCGAGCGGTAGAGCGGCTCCCGGTTGCGCAGGTACAAGGCCGCGGACACGCCGACGTTGATCAGGATCACGCCGGCGTAGAGCATCAGCAGGTTCGACACCACCGGATCGACATCCATGCGGCGCAAGCTCCTCCGGAGGCCCGACGGTACACGTCGCGACGATCTACGTCGAGAAGGACCCTCGCCTCGCGCTGGACTACATTGGAGGGAGAGGCCGCTCATGACCCACATCACCATGCCGGGCCAACGGTTCGAGGGCGTGCACTCCACGCTGGAGATCTCCCGCCCGAGGGACCGCGTGGTGCTCGTCACCATCAGCGGCACCGACGTCGGCGAGCTCGGGGATGTCCCGTTCCAGGAGCTCGCGGCGGATCTCGCGGACGCGCGGCCCCTGGAGGTCTTCATCGACACGCGGGACGCCCGCGGCGCCTCGATGGGCGTGAGCCAGGAGTGGGCCGCCTGGCTGCGGAACAACCGCGAGCGGTTCGTGCGCGTCACGATGCTCCCGGGCTCGCGCTACATCCAGGTCACGGCGGACTTCGTGCGGCGCTTCGCCGACCTGGGTGACCGCATGTGCATCACCACGGACACCCGCGCGTTCGACGCCGCGGCGCGTGGGGACGCGGCGCGGTAGCCGCCTCATGCCCCGCCGCGCTGCTCGCGGTGACGGGCGCTACGCCGCCAGCAACGCCCGCGCCGCGGGGCGCACCACCTCGACGAGACCGGCCCGGGCGGCCACGCGGAGCATGGCCGGGTCGACGTGCCCGCACATGGCGAGCTCCGCCACGTCCAGGGGCGGCATGGGGGCCTGGAAGGCCGCCCGAACGGCCTCCCGCACGTCCGCGCCCCCCGAGCGGACGGCCCAGGCGACGACCTGCCACGAGAGCGCCGCGTGCCGCTCCTCGTCCGACGCGATTGTCTCGAAGGTCTCCCGCACGTCCGGATCGGTCGCCGCCCCGGCGGCCGCGCGCGCGAGCACGGCGCCGGTGGTCTCCCCGATGCAGCCTTCGCGCACGGCGTCCGCGGCGATGTCGGCCAACGGGCGAGTGGCCGCGACGGCTCGGGTGAAGGGGAACGCACCGGGGCCCACGGCGGCCCCGCCGAAGCGCGCCGCCAGGGCGAAGCACCGCTCGGCGTGGTCGATCTCGTCGAGGCCGGCTTGGTGGACGGCCCGCACGAGGGAGGCGGGGGCCCCGTGCCCGAGCAGCTCGAGCGCGAGCTTGGAGAAGGCGGCGATCGAGGCGTGCTCGGCGGCGCCCGCGTGGGCCCAGGCGGCGGCGCGGGCGGGGTCGATCGCGCCGGGAAGGACGGCCGCGGGCTGCTTGCACCAGTCGGAGCGGGGGATCACCTCGGCGAGCACGGTGACGTCGGCCTCGCGGAAGGGGCGACCGACGTCGCAGTCGGAGCCGGGCGTGGTGTCGAGCAGCTCGGCGTCGTAGCAGCAGCCCAGGTCGTCGCCCAGCTGGTCGGTGGGCTGGACGGTGCCCTCGCCGGAGACGCTGACGATCTCCTCGTCGTCGCAGCTGAAGGGCACGAACGCGCCATCCAGGTCGACATCCTCGGCGACGGGGCAGGTCGTGGCGTCCTCGGCGGCATCGATGCACGCGACCCCCTCCACGGTCTCGGCCGCCTCTCCGGGTGGACAGCCGGCGAGGCCGGCGGCGGAGAGGATCAGGGCGAGGAGCTCGGGAGGGCGCATGTGACGACCGGGGGTCTCCCACCATAGCGCCGGGCGCGGAGGCAGGTGCCCGCGTCCTCGTGAATCGGGCGCGATCAATCGCCAATCACGCCCGGGTCGGTCAGAGCCCGATGCGCCACACCCCGTGGTCGTACACCGTGACGTAGGCGACGGTCGCGTCCACCGAGATCCCGACCTGCGCGAGGGTGGTGGAGGCGTTGCGGGGCAGCTGGTCGCCGTGCTCGAACCAGGTGTCGCCGCCGTCCTCGCTCTTCCAGAGCGCGCCGTCCCCGCCGAGGGCCACGCCGACGGCACCGCGGATCGCGACGGACAGGACGGATGCGGTGGGGCCGGGCCGGGCCTCCCACGTCACGCCCTGGTCGGTCGAGCGCCAGATGCCGAGGTCGGTCGCGGCGAACACTGCGGCCTGGGCATCGCCGGGCGCGGTCTCGGCGAGGAAGGCCACGTCGGAGACCGGGAGCGCCGCCGCCGCCCACGTCGCGCCGCCGTCGGTGGAGCGGAACAGGCCGTCCCCGAAGCCGTAGAGGTGCGAGACGTCGCCGGCCTTGTAGGTGCCCAGCAGCACGACCTCGGGCGCGCCGGGCCAGCGGACCAGCACGTGCGCCGAGGCCTCGCTCTCGGGGAGGCCGGTGGAGCTGTCGTCCCAGGACGCGCCACCGTCGGCGCTCCGGTAGATCCGCATGCGCTCGTCCGACCAGCCGCCGCTGCCGACGCTGCCGAGGAGCAGCACGTCGGGATCCGCGGGGTCGGTCACGAAGCCGTGGAAGTGGTAGCGCCGCCACACCTCCGCCCAGGTGGCGCCGTTGTCGTCACTCCGCAGGAGCTTGTCGTCGGACACGCCCCAGAGGCGGCCGGCCACCACGGGGTCGACGGTGAGGCCCATCACGTAGTGGAAGTAGTGGGGGACCGGCTCCCACGTGGCGCCGTAGTCACCCGACGTGAAGATGCCGCCGCCGCATCGGCTCCCCGCCCAGAGCCGCGACGCGCACGTCGGGTCCGTCGTGAGCGTGGAGAGCCCGGTGTCCTCCAGCCCGCTCGACACGTCGGTGAACGTGGCGCCGCGATCGGCGCTCACGGCCATGCCGGTGTGGTGGGCGACGAGGAGCCGGCCATCGTCGAGGATGGCGGCGGCGCCGGGCATGTGGACGGTGTGGGTCGCGGACGTGAACGACGCGCCCGCGTCGGTGGAGACGTACACCGCCGACGCCCCCACGAGCGCGAGCCACGACCCGTCGGTAGCCCAGGCGCCCACGAGCACCCCTCCGCCCAGGTCGCGAAGCGCCCACGTCGTCCCCTCGTCGCGCGACTCGTAGACGCCCTCCTCGCCGCCGAGCAGGAGGTGCTCGGGATCGAGCGGATCGCGCAGGAGCGGCCCGGCGCCGCCCGGCAGGTCGAGGCGGCGGGTCCAGCCGAGCATGCCGTCGTCCGAGGTGGCGACGCCGAAGCCGTCGCTGAACACGACGCGGCCGCCCTCGTCGAGCTCCGGGAGGATGCGCCAGCCCCAGGTCATCGCCGGATCGTCGCTGTGGGGCGGCTCGCGGATGGGGGCGAACCCGAGGGCCTCGAACGTGTCGCCGTCGTCGGTCGACACGGACGCCTCGCCGCTCTCGCCGAGGATGAGCACCCGGTCCGGGTTCCACGGGGCCACCGCGACGGCCCACACCGGATCGGAGGGGATGCCGTCCCCCGCGCCGTCCCCCGGGGCGAGGCGCTCCCAGTCGGTGCCGCCGTTCCGCGTCCGCTGGAGGTTGCCGCCCGCGGACCGGAAGGCGTGGTCCGGATCGCCCGGTCGGAGCGCGATCTCCGAGAGGGTGTGGGTGATCTGGACGCGCACGATGTCCCACGCGAGGTCGCTCCCCGCGCGCCAGACGCCGTTGGTGTGCGAGCCCGCCCAGATCGGCGCGCCCCCGTCGGTGGCGATGGTGTTGAACCCGCCCGCGGGGATGGCGCCGGTGGGGGTCCACGTGTCGGTCGAGAGCGTCGGCGCCGCGACCTCGGGGCAGTCGAGGGGGTCGGGGCCGGTGTCGGCGGTGTCTCCGGTGTCGTCGGTGTCGGGCGGAACGGGGATCGCCCCGTCGTCGACGGGCTTTCCGCAGCCGAGGAGCGCGAGCAGGAGCACCATGAGGGGACGGTAACCGTTCGGGCGTTTGGGCGTGCGGGGGGCGCCCCGGCTGGCGCCGGGTCGGCGGCCTGCGGGGTCGGCGCGAAGCGCCTCCGCT
>JAKFCH010000009.1:0-1654 GCA_036676765.1 Deltaproteobacteria bacterium | reverse complement strand
CGCCCGAGCGCCTGGTAGCCGCCGCAGATCCCGAGCACCGGGATGCCCCGTGCGGCCGCCGCCCGTACGCTCGTGTCGAGCCCGCGCGTGGCGAGCCAACGCACGTCGCCGATCGTGTCCTTCGACCCGGGGAGCACGAGCAGATCGGGGTTGCCGACCTCCTCGGGGCGGCTCGCCCAGCGCACGCCGACGCCCGGCATCCGCGCGAGCGGCCCGAGGTCGGTGAAGTTGGAGACCGTCGGGAAGCGGAGCACGCACACGTCCACGATCCCGGTGGACGCGGGCAGGTCGAGGCTGTCCTCCTCGTCGACCGGGATGTCGCGGCGCATCGGGACCACGCCGATGACCGGCACGCCGCAGAGCGCCTCGAGCGGGTTGAGCCCGGGGCGGAGGATCGCGGGATCGCCGCGGAAGCGGTTCACGACGAGGCCGGCCACGCGGGCGCGATCGGTCGCGTCGAGCAGCGCGAGCGTGCCGTAGAGGCTCGCGAAGACGCCGCCGCGGTCGATGTCGCCAACGAGCAGCACCCTGGCGTCGGCGTGGTGGGCCATCGCCATGTTGACGAGGTCGCCTGCGCGGAGGTTGATCTCCGCGGGGGAGCCCGCCCCTTCGAGCACGACGACGTCGGCGTCGGCGACGAGCCGCGCCCACGCGCCCGTGACCGCCTCCCACCACTCCGCGCGCCGGGCGCGGTAGTCCCGCGCGGTCAGGTGCCCCACGGGGTGTCCGCCCACCACCACCTGCGCGCCCCGCTCGCCGGTGGGCTTGAGCAGGATCGGGTTCATGTCCACGTGCGGCGCGACGCCCGCCGCTTCGGCCTGCGCCGCCTGCGCGCGCCCGATCTCGCCCCACCCGGTCGGCGAGCGCGCCGGCGCGGCGTTGTTGCTCATGTTCTGCGCCTTGAACGGCACCACGCGGAGCCCGCGGCGCGCGAAGAGGCGGCAGAGGCCCGTGGCGATCCAGCTCTTGCCGACGCCGGAGCCGGTGCCCTGCACCATGATGCGGACGGACGCGCTCATGCGAACGCCCGGGCGACGGCAACGTCAGAGGCTTCCTGGGGCGGGGGGCTCCCGCCCCCCGCAACGCCCCCCTCCGATACAAACGACGTCCTGTTTCCGACGAGCCGTCGGATCAGGTCCACCGTCGCATCCTCCACCGCGGCCTCCGCCGCCGCCCGCAGCCCCGGGTCGAGCCGCGCGTCGGCGCCGGCGAGGAGCGCGTCGAGGTCGACGTGGCGCGGATCGGCAGAGACCTGGGCCGGATGCCCGAGGTCGACGAGCGCGACGTAGGCCTCCGGCGGGACGAACCACGGCGCGGGCGCCGAGGTCGCGACCACCCACGCGTCCAGGGCCGCGAGCGCGTCGAGCGGCCACACGCCCGGGCCGGGGGTGCGGTTGTAGCGGACGGCCTGCTCGCCGAGGAGGGCGGCCACGCGCGCGCCCATGGCCCCGGCGCCGATCACGCCCACCCGGGAGCCCGCGCGTCCACGGGTCCCGAGCGCCTCGTGCACGGCCCGCACCGCGAGCCGCGCGACGCCGTCGCCCTCACGGACCCAGCCGGCGCGGCGCCCTTCGCGGAGGAGCCGCGCCGAGGTTACGGCTTTGGCTCTACGCAGCTGCTGACAACCATCAACGCGGGCGGGCGCTGGCGCGAC
>JAKFCH010000008.1:0-5421 GCA_036676765.1 Deltaproteobacteria bacterium | reverse complement strand
GGGCGACCTCGGTCGCGACTTCGGTCACAACTCGGGCGATCTCGGGCCGAAACGGCGCGGGAGGGGCCTTCGGGAGGGGAGGCGAGCGGAAATGTGACCGGAGTCGTGACCGAAGTCGAACAGATGTGGGGGGTGGGTCGACTTCGGTCACTCGCCCCCGGCCACGTGATCTTCGTACCCCCGGCGCGACGACGCCCACCAACCACCCCGCGGAGGTTCAGAGCTCGAGCGGCGACAGCTCCACGGGCCGGGCCACGCGGAGGCCCATCTGGAGGCGGACCGCGCGTGACGACGCCTCGGGGACCGCGCGGGTGCGGAGGCGGTAGACGGCGCGCGTGCAGAGACCGAGCGCCGTGGCGATGTCCTTGGCGTGGGCGCCCTCGACCGCGTGGACGGCGGCGGCGCGCGCGGCGACCACGTCGCTGTCGTTGCCGCACAGGTCCGGCAGCGCGAAGGCCGCGCAGGTGGCCTCGGCGAGGTGGGCGAGGTCGGCCGCCTCGGTGAGCGCGGTGAGGCCGAGGTGTGGGAGGAGATCGTCGCGACGCACGCGTGGAAGCTGTTCCCGGACGCGGGGCGCGAGCACGGCCCCGATGACGCGGAGGCCCAGCAGGTCGGACACCGCGCTGCCCTCCTGGTAGGGGTCCCCGAGCACGGCG
This sequence comes from Deltaproteobacteria bacterium, assembly GCA_036676765.1. Classification (GTDB taxonomy): domain Bacteria; phylum Myxococcota_A; class UBA796; order UBA796; family SXON01; genus CAJBVW01. The sequence continues at coordinate 4,765 of JAKFCH010000008.1, read as the reverse complement.
TGGTGCTGATCCTGGCGGAGGATGTAGCCGAAGGTCTCGACGAGGTGCCACTGGTTGCGGATGGGGGTCTCCGACGCGAGGCGGAGGGGCACGCCGGGGTGCGCGCGCGCGAAGTACAGGCGCAGCCGCCGCGTGAGCTCGACGACCTGCGCCGGGCCGAGGCGACCGAGCACGTGGACGTGGGTGTCGACCACCCGCCAGACGAGGATGGGCAGGGTCCGCGAGAGCCGTGCGAACAGGTGCGCGAGCCGACGGCGATCGCCCGGCGTGGGCGCGACGACACGGTCGTCCTTCAGCCGAAAGACGAGATGGAACCCCAGTCCGGACACGGCGCATGGGTAGGCACGCGCGGGTGCTCGTCAAGCAGAAATCGATTCGGTGGAGGTCGGCGGCCCGCGCTTCGCGCGGGCCGCCTCGTGCGGGGGCCGGCCCCCGCAACGCCCCCGGGATCCGTGGGCACGCACGATCGCGTTGAAGCGCATCGGATCTGGCCGCCGAGCGGATCGAGGGGTGCCCGAAGTCGCACCGATGGGGGAGGTCGGACCGACTTCGGTCGCGAGTCCGGTCACGAATGGGGCCTCGACGGCCAGATCGGGGCCGTGGAAGCCCGAAATCGGGCGCGAAGTGACCGAAGTCGAGACCGGAGTCGGACAGGTGTGGGGGGTCTGGGCGACTTCGGTCACGAGATCAGCGCGATGCAGGCCGGTTTGGCACCCAGTGTCGGATAATTCGCCCGGATTCCGGCCCAAATTGACGGAAGTCGTGACTGAAGTCGGACAGATGCAGGGGGGACTGGCCGACTTCGGTCACTGCGCGAACCCCTGCCCGCAGCCGCGGGCCCCGGGCCCGCAGCCGCGGGCCCCGGGCCGCGCCCGACCCTAGCCCGCCTTGATCTCCGTCCACACCTGGTCCCACGCCCCCGACGCGCCGGCGAGGTCCGACTGGAACTCGAGGAGCTTCATCTGGTCGTCGGAGGGGTAGGGCACCGGGGTCTTCATCTTCGCGGTGGCGGCGGCGTTGGGCGAGCCGTAGCCGGTGAAGTCGGAGATGGCGGCGCCCACCTCGGGCCGCAGGATGTAGTCGAGGAAGGCGTGCGCCGCGCGCTTGTTGGGCGCGCCCTTGGGGATGACCATCGAGTCGGCCCAGATCACACCCCCCTCCTTCGGGAGGGTCCACGCGATCTGGTCGTTCTCGGCCTTGGCCTGGAGGGTGTCGCCGTTCCAGAGCTGGGCGATCCACACATCCCCCGCGATGAGCTGGCCCTTGACCGGCGCGCTGACGAAGCTCTGGAGGAGGGCCTTGGCGGTGAGGGCGTCGGCCTTGGCCGCGGCGAGGTCCTCGGGGACGGCGGAGTTGAGCGACTTTCCGCGGTACTTGAGCCACGCGCCGATGACATCGCGCATGTCGTCCATCATCGTCATCTTGCCCTTGTACTGGGCGTCGTGGAACACGGCCCAGGAGTCGGGCGGGGCCTTCACCTTGTCGGCGCGGTAGGCGATGCCGGTCATGCCCCACTGCCACGGCACGCTGTAGGCGTCGGTGGGGTCGAACGCGGTCTTGCGGAACGCCGGCGCGACGTTGGCGAGGTTCGGGATGTGCTTCGGGCGGAGGGGCTCGAGGAGGCCGAGCGCGAGGAGCACCTGGACCGCGTAGCCGGAGGGACACACGAGGTCGTAGCCGCTCGCACCCGCCTGGAGCTTCGCGATGAGCTCCTCGTTGGACTCGAAGGTGTCGTAGGTGACCTTGACCCCGGACTCCTTCTCGAAGTTCGCGACGGTGTCCTCGGCGATGTAGTCGGACCAGTTGTAGATGCGGAGCTCGCTCTCCAACGGGCCGAGCTCGGGCGGGCCCGCGGGCTGCGTCGCCACGCCGGCGCCGGTGGACGTTTCCGGGGGCTTCGCGACCTCCTCGCCGGCGCTGCACGACTGGAGCACGGCGGCGATGCTCGGCAGGCCGAGGCCGAGCGCGAGCGCGCCACGCACGAAGCTGCGGCGATCGAGGCGGCCCTCGGCGAGGCCATCGGCGAGGGCGACGATCTTCTTGGAATCGGACGTCGGGTCAGACATTGCGGGGGCTCCGGGGTCAGGAGGGCTTGGGCGAGCGGGTGAGGCGGTCGGAGACGTAGATCATCGTCGTGGTCACGACGAGCACGATCGTACTGATGGCGTTGATGCTCGGCTCGATGTTCTTCCGCACCATGCCGTACACGACGATGGGGAGCGTGGACGTGCCGGGGCCCGAGACGAGCGAGGTGATCACGAAGTCGTCGAAGGACATCGTGAAGGCGAGCAACGCACCGGAGAGGATGCCCGGCCAGAGCTGCGGCACGGTGACCCGCCAGAAGGTCGTCCACTCGTCGGCGCCGAGGATGAGCGCGGCCTCCTCCAGGGAGCGGTCCATGCCTTCGAGCCGCGCGCGCACCACGACGGTCACGTACGAGATGTTGAACGCGACGTGGGCGAGGATCACGGTACCCGTGCCGAGCGGCACCCCCATCGCGACGAACAGCAGCAGGAGCGAGATGCCGCACACGATCTCGGGCGTGACGACGGGCACGTAGACGAGGCCCTCGAGCACGGTGCGCGCGGCGAGGCGGTGCCGCGCGAGGCCCATGGCGAGGAGCGTGCCGAGGACGGTGGACACCACCGTGGACGCGCCCCCGACGACGAGGCTGCGCTGGAGGGCGTCGAGGATGTCGTCGCGCTCGAGGAGCCGCGCGTACCAGTGGAACGTGAAGCCCGACCACTCGGTCGAGAACTTCGAGTCGTTGAACGAGAACAGCACGAGCACGAGCATCGGCGCGTGCAGGAAGAAGTAGACCAGCCCGGTCACCGCGAGGACCCACGCCGGGAGCCGACGTTGCCCGGTCACAGGCCACCGCCCGGCGCGCGGTCACGCATGCGCAGGTAGAGCGTCACCGCCACGAGCACCCCCGACATCACGACGAAGCTCGCCGCCGCGCCGAACGGCCAGTTCCGCGCCGTGGTGAACTGGTTCTGGACGAGGTTGCCGATCATCATCTGCTTGGCGCCGCCGAGCAGATCGGAGGTGAGGTACGAGCCGAGCGCGGGGATGAACGTCAGGAGCGAGCCCGCCGCGACCCCGGGCAGCGACAGGGGCCACACCACCTTCCAGAACCGCGCGAAGGGCCGCGCGCCGAGCACCTCGGCCGCTTCGAGCAAGGTGGGATCGAGCTTCTCGAGCGAGGTGTAGATGGGCAGGATCATGAACGGCAGGAACCCGTACACGAGCCCCGCCATCACCGCGCCGGGCGTGTAGAGCAGCTCCAGCGGCTCGTCGATGACCCCCAGGGCGAGCAGCGCCGTGTTGATGAGACCGCTGTCGCGCATCAGGAAGATCATCGCGAACGTGCGCACGAGAAAACTCGTCCAGAGCGGCACGATCACCATGAACACGAGCACGTTCTTCCACCGCCCCGCGCTCGCGAGCGCCCACGCGACCGGGTACCCGACCAGCAGGCAGGACAGCGTGGCGCCGACCGACCACGCCACCGTCCGCGCGAGGATGGTGAGGTAGAGCGGGTCCATGAAGCGCGCGTAGTTCTCGGCGGTGAACGCCCACTCGATGCCGCCGTAGGTGCCGCGCTCCATCCACGACGCGCCGAACATCATCGCGAGCGGCACGAGGAAGAAGACGACCATGAAGGTGAGCGCCGGGCCGACCTGCGACCACCCGGCGGCGGCCGGGCGGGAGGCGAGCGCCTTGAACACGCGACGGCGGGCGCGCACGAACAGGGAGAGCGGGGGCCGCGGATCGCGTGCCTTCGGGGGCGTTGCGGGGGCGGAGCCCCCGCCCCAGGAAGCGCCGGATTGTTCGGGAACGGCAGGTTTGGCCGCGCTCACGTCGGGTCGTCCTCGAGGATCTGCACGTCCTCCGCGTGCCAGGTGACGCGCACGGCATCCCCCGGCTTGCATGCCACGGGCCGCCGGAGCTGGCCCTCGTTGCGGGTGGCGACGACGAGCTCGCCGCCGCCGGCGACGGTGAGGCGGACGTGCAACATCTCGCCGCGGTAGATCACGTGCGCGATGGTGGCGGGCAGGCTGTTGTCCCCCTCGCCCTCGCCGCCGACATCGAGGTGGAGCCGCTCGGGGCGCAACGCCACGTGGATGCGCGTGCCGACGCCCACCTCGGGGCGACCCACCGGGGCGTGCACGGTGAACGTACCCGCGGGGTGGCGCACCGTGAGGCGGCCGCCGTTGCTGGACTCGACGGTGCCGACCAGGAAGTTGGACTCGCCGATGAACCGCGCCACGAACGGCGTGCGCGGGCGCTCGTAGATCTCGGCGGGGGAGCCGACCTGGGCGATGCGGGCGTCCGCCATGACGGCGATGCGGTCGGACATCGTGAGCGCCTCCTCCTGGTCGTGCGTCACGTAGACGAACGTGATGCCGAGGCGCTTGTTGAGCACCTTGAGCTCCTGCTGCATCTCCTTGCGGAGCTTCAGATCGAGGGCACCCAGCGGCTCGTCGAGCAGGAGGATGGGCGGCTCCACGACGAGGGCGCGGGCGAGAGCCACGCGCTGCCGCTGGCCGCCGGAGAGCGCGGGCGGGAGCCGATCCCCGAAGGTCCGGCCGTCGAGCTGCACGAGCTCCATGGCGCGGCGCACGCGCTCGGCGATCTGCGTCTTTCCGACGCCGCGCTGCTCGAGCCCGAAGGCGATGTTGCGCGCGACGGTGAGGTGCGGAAACAGGGCGTAGCTCTGGAACACCATGCCGAGGTCGCGCTCGTACGGGCGCAGGTGGTT
>JAKFCH010000007.1:0-16534 GCA_036676765.1 Deltaproteobacteria bacterium | reverse complement strand
ACCGCAGGTCGGCAGCGACCTCGGACGCCGACCACGGCTGATGCCGGAACGCCTCGGCGGGTAGCTCGACTTCGACTGCATAGGGGCGAGGGGCGGACATGCTTCGAGGATAGCACCCGTTGGGGCGTCCGACGATCGCCACGAATCGTGCACGCCCGGTGCGATACGTGCGCCCCCATGCTCCTCACCCTCGCCCTCGCCTGCGCGCCCCACCCGGCGCCGCCCGTCGCCGCCGCCGAGGCCCAGGCGGCGCCTGCTGCGACGGAGGTGGCGCCTTCCGAGGCCACGATCTCCCCGCCGGTGACCCTCGACCAGCTCCGCGCCGCGTTCCCGGTCGGCACGAAGATCCGTCTCGGCATCACGATGAAGGACAAGCCCCCGGTGGAGCAGCGGTGGACCTGGACCGCGGTCGATCCCGACGGGTGCACGATCGCCTCCACGCTGCACGACGCGGACGGGAACCTGCTCGCCGACGAAGGCGCGGCGCGCTCGACCTGGGCCGAGCTCATGGGCCACGCCGTGTTCCCGGCCGCGCGCACGACGAGGGAGGACAGCCGGGTGGAGGTGCCCGCGGGGACGTTCGACACGTGGCATTACACGGTTACGGACACGGTCGATGGGGCGCCCGTGGTGAAGCGCTTCCACTTCGCCAAGACGCTCCCCGGCCCGCCGCTGCTCTACACTCTCGAGTCGGGCGGCGTCGAGGTGTTCCGCATGACGATGATCGAGCGCACGCGGCCGTAGCTCGCGCAGCTCACGCAGCGCGCGACCGGACAATTGTCAGCCTCTCGAATCGAGCGCGAGATAATTGTCCGGATTCTCGCCCGCGACCGGACAAAGGTCGGCGCCTCGGCGGCGGCGTGGTGACAATTGTCCGGTTTCGCGCCAGCAGACCGGACAAAGGTCGGCCTCTCGAATCGAGCGCGCGACGATCGTCCGGTTTCTCGCCCGCGACCGGACAAAGGTCGGCGCCTCGGCGGTGGCGTAGTGACAATTGTCGGGTTTCGCGTCAGCCGACCGGACAAAGGTCGGCCTCTCGTATCGAGCGCGCGACAATCGTCCGGTTTCTCGCCCGATGGCCGGTTTCTGGCCCTAGTCCGGTTTCCCGCCCGCCACCGGACAAAGGTCGGCGCCTCGCGACACGGTCATCACCACAACCGACGCGCCACAGCCCGCGCCCGGCCGACCGGAGCGCGCCGGGCGCCTCGCCCGGCGGTCCCGACCCCGCTCGCTCGGGAGCGGGGGCGGACCGAGTCCGAAGGACGAGCGCGCAGGGGGGCCGTAGGCGCCCAGCCTCCACCGGAGGGCCAACGTAGGCCGCCCCCCGCGGCATGGACATTCCCGTTCCGGGGCCCATGTTCGAGGACGGGGCGCTCCCATGCCGGCCGGACCCGCCACTGCCTCCACCGCCCGCGTCACCGTGCTCGCCGGGATCGCGGCCGTGGGCGGGTTCCTCTTCGGCTTCGACACCGCCGTCATCAACGGCACCATCAGCGCGCTCGAGTCGCAGTTCCGGGCGAGCGAGCTCGCGATCGGGCTGACCGTCTCCTCGGCGCTCGTCGGCTCGGCCATCGGCGCGCTCCTGGCCGGGCGCCTCGCCGACCGGTACGGCCGCGCCCGCACCATGCAGCTCACCGCGCTCCTCTTCGTCGCGAGCGGGTTCCTCTCGGGCGCCGCGTTGTCCTTGTGGGACCTCTCGGTGTGGCGGCTGGTGGGCGGGGTCGCGATCGGCCTCGCGAGCGTCATCGCGCCCGCGTACATCTCGGAGGTCTCGCCCGCGCGCCTGCGGGGGAGGCTCGGCTCGTTGCAGCAGCTCGCCATCGTCACCGGCATCTTCGCCGCGCTCCTCGGCGACTACGCCATCGCCGCCGTCGCGGGCTCCTCGTCCGCGCCCGCGTGGCTCGGGATCGCGGCGTGGCGCTGGATGTTCTGGACCGAGCTCGTGCCCGCCACCCTCTACGGGATCGGGTCCTTCTTCCTCCCCGAGTCGCCGCGTTTCCTCGTCGCCCGTGGGCGCGAGGCCGAGGCGCTGGTGGTGCTCGGGGTCATCGAGGGCCCCGACGCGCCCCGGAAGCTCGACGAGATCCGCGAGACGGTGCGGACCGACCGCCCCGGAAAGTTCGCCGACCTCCGCCGGCCCGGCACCGGCCTGCTCCCCATCGTCTGGATCGGCATCGCGCTCTCGGCGCTCCAGCAGCTCGTCGGCATCAATGTCATCTTCTACTACTCGAGCGTGCTCTGGCAGGCGGTCGGCTACTCCGAGCGCGACGCCCTCGTCGTCACCGTCATCACGAGTGTAACCAACATCCTCACGACGCTGCTCGCGATGGCGACCATCGATCGTTTCGGTCGCAAGCCGCTGCTCGTCCTGGGCTCGATCGGGATGGCGCTCACGCTCGGGGTCCTCGCGGCCACCTTCTCGCGCGCGGGTGTCGACGCCGCGGGCAACCCGACGCTCCCCGGAAACGCAGGCATCGTCGCGCTCGTCGCGGCCAACGCCTATGTGTTCTGCTTCGGTTTTTCCTGGGGGCCGGTCGTCTGGGTGCTCCTCGGCGAGATGTTCCCCAACCGCATCCGCGCGGTCGCGCTCTCCGTTGCGGCGACCGCCCAGTGGCTGACGAACTTCCTCGTCTCGGCCACCTTCCCCCTGCTCCTGTCACGCGGCCTGGGCCTCGCCTACGGCCTCTACGCGACGGCGGCGCTAATCTCGCTCGTCTTCGTGTTGCGATTCGTGCCGGAGACAAAGGGGCGGGAGTTGGAGGAGATGTAGCCCTCGCGGACGGGCGACACCCGATGGGGCCGACCCTCGCCGTGCTCGTGGCCGATGGCCCCTCGACGAGTTTGGCGCCTGCCTTTCCGTGATCGGCATGAGCCTGAATCCGTTCGGTCATACCTACGAAATAGTCGGACAGGCGACCGTTGGAGTGACCTGGGATCCCGTGGAGGACGTCCTCCCGTTCCTGAAGCACGTGCGTCTCCAGGGTTGCCCGACGGTGTTGATTCCGAACATCTGGATCACGCCGGCCGACGCCGTCGACTTGTACACCCGCTTCTTGACGCGGTTCGAGGACGGGTCGGCGCTGCTCGACTAGGTGCGGCGCTTTCCCTCGAATCCAATCGACCGGGTCCACGCCCAGATGGGCGGCCTCCCCGGCCTGCTCACGAAGCGCAAGAGAACAAAGGCCGGCACGGGGCCGCTCGACGCCGAGCGCGCGGAAGAGCTCGCGCGTTTGTTGCTGGAACCGGAGAGCGTGAAGGCCGAGCTGCGGGCGCTCCTGCTGGCATGGGGCGGCGCGATCGATTTCCTGCACCAGGGCCGGACGGACCTCGGCGCGATGCCGCTCCCCGATTTCCTCCGCGTGCTCGAGATGTTCGCCGACACCTGCCTGTTCAGGGGCGTCGGACCCCCTCCGTGAGGAGAGTTGTCCGGGCGACCGACGCTGGGCGCGGGGCCCGTCGCCCCGAGCGGCGCCGACCGCGCCCGGTGGGGCGGTGTCGGGAGGGTTAAGGAAGTTCGATGTTGAAGTCCCTCTCCAGCCTGTTCGGAGACAAGCTCAAGATCCAGCCCACCCCGGTGGAGACGCTCGACGCGTTCCGCCTCGCCGTGGGCGCGAGCGAGCTCCCCGTCATCGTGAACGTCTGGAGCGCCACGTGCCCGCCCTGCCGCCAGCTCGCGCCCGTGCTGGTCGAATTGGCGACCGCCTACCAGGGGCGCGTGCGCGTGGTGGTGATCAGCACGGAGGCCGAGCCCGCGCTGCTGGAAGAGTTGGACATCCGGGCCACGCCGACCACGGTGATCTTCGACAAGGGCGCCGAGGTCGGGCGTGTCACCGGCTATCGGCCGAAGAGTTGGTTCGACGAGATGATCCGCGTGGAGCTGACGCGGTAGGCGATTTGGATCAAGGTGTAACCGGCCACGGCACGATCACTGTCTCGGTCGTCGGGGCGAACCGCGCCTGGTTGGCCCACACCTCCACGAGGCGCAGCTCCACGTCGTCGTCCCACGTGGCGTCGGTGACGTGCAGGTCGTAGCCGGCGCCCTCCACGGGCTCGCTCGCGCTGCCGTGGTAATGCCCCGCGAGGTCCGCCCACACGTGGTCGCCGTGGGGCGCGGTGACCCCGCCGATGCGCGCCATCTCGTCGAGGTCGAAGGCGCCGACGTGCATCGGCATGTGGCCGAAGAGCACCACGTCCTCCAGCGCGCCGCTCGCCGCGCCGACCTCGGCCTCGAAGAACGGGAACGTGCCGCCCTCGAAGTCGTTGAGCTCCCCGAATTCGCCGAGGATGGTGTCCGTGGAGCGCGAGGCCCAGTCGAGGCCGATGAAGCGGATGCCCTCGTAGCTGAAGGCGAGGTTGTGGAGCCACGCGGGACCGTACCCGGGGTGCTCGACCGCCACCTGCCCCATCGTCCACCCGTCGAAGGTCGTCGCGAGCGTGTCGTACACGTCCGCGAACGCGAGCGCGTACGCCTCCTCGGAGCCGAGGTGCACCTCGTTGTCGCCGTTGACCGGCACGTAGGGGATCGCGAGCCGGTCGAGGGCGGCGCGCGCGGCGTCCATGCCGTCCCCCCAGGCGATGTCCCCGACGACGAGCACGAGCCGGAGGTCACGCGACGGGGCCTCCGCGTTGATCCACGCCACCGCGGCGTCGAGGCGATCGAGGTGCTCGCCGGTGGGGTCGGACACGTGGGGATCGGCGATCACGACGTAGGCGAAGGCCCGGGAGAGCGGGCCGCCGGCCTCGCCGGTGTCCTCCACCGGGGCGGTGTCGGTGGGGTCGGGGGCCGCGGCGGGGTCGGCGCAAGCGAGGAGGAGGGGGAGCACCGCGGCAGCGTAGCATCCGGGCCCCCCTACCAGGGCAGCTCGACGTTGCTCCACGAGTAGAACCGTCCCGTGCTCTCGATCCCCCGCGCGTCGATGATCGTCGCGAGCCGCTCCGCGCTCTCCTCGGGGCTGAGGGTCGCGCCGGGCCCGCCCATGTCCGTGCGCACCCACCCCGGATGCAGGACGATCGACGCCACGCCCCGTTCGCGGAGGTCGTTCGCGAGGGTGCGCCCGGCCATGCCGAGCGCCGCCTTCGACATGCGGTAGGCGTAGGCGCCGCCGTGGTCCGTCTGTGTGATGGAGCCCATCTCCGAGCCGATGTGGAACACCTTTCCGCGCGCGCGCACGAGCAGCGGCAACAGCGCGCGTGTCACGCGCACGGGCCCCACCGCGTTGGTGTCGTAGAACGCCAGGGCCTGCGCGCCGTCGAACTCGTCGAGGGTCTCCCAGCCGCCGACCCCAGCGTTGTTGACGAGCACGTCGACCGCCTCGACGCCGAGCGCACCGGCCAGCGCGGCGCAGGAGGCGTCGTCGCGCACGTCGAGCGCGTGGACACGCACGCCGGGCACCGCCGCCAGCTCGGTCGACCGCTCGGGAGCGCGGCTCGTGCCGTGCACCTCGACGTTCCTCGCGGCGTAGTGGCGCGCCAGCGCGAGCCCGATCCCGCGGTTGGCGCCGGTGATCACGATCCGCATGTCCCTCCGCCCCGGACCCGCATCTTAGGAGCGGGGGCGCCCGGGACAAGGCCGGCCCGGCGGCAGGAAGTCGCGGCCGTCGTGATGTAGATTCCCTCGGATGCTCCGACTCCTGCTCCTCGCCGCTTGCGCCCCCCACGTCCCGACGTGACACCCGACGAGACGCCCTTCCGGTTCGCGGTGGTGGGGGACCGCACGGATGAGCCCGACGACGCCGAGTGGGTCCGCGTGCTCGGCGAGGTCGAGGCCCGCCGCCCCGACCTCGTCGTCACCGTGGGGGATCTCGCGGACGATGCGTACAACCCCGCCGAGTGGACCCGCGCCCTCGCCGGGACCGCGCTGCTCATGGTTGGAGGCCGACCTGACACGAAACGCGGCCACGCCCACGTTCGTCTTCATGCACAAGCCGTTCTGGGCGCTCGGCGTCGCGGCCGGCGAGCCGGATCCGATGCACGACCTGTTCGTGCGCGCCGGCGTCCTCGGCGTGTTCACCGGGCATTGGCACAATCACCTGCACGCGCGGATCGACGGCATCGACTACACGGGCGTCGGCAGCTCCGGCGGCGTCACCGCGGGCCTGCCCCATCCTCGGCGTGGCAACGTGCCGGAGTTCGTCGAGGCCACCGTCCGTGGGCGCGACCTCTCCCTCACCACCGTGATCCGCGGCCAGGAATACCCCGTCGACTACCTGAGCGTGCGCGACCAGGCGCTGCTGCGGAAGCTGCATCGGGGCGCCGTCACCGGGCGCCTGGTGCCGATCGGGAGCGACAGCGCGAGCCTCGCGCTCCACGTCGAGAACCTCGGCGACGCGCCGCTACGAGGCGTGCTCACGGTCGACGGGGGCGCCTGGTCGGTGGGCCAGCCGTCCGTCGCGCTGGACGTGGCTCCCGGCGCGATCTTCGAGGCCACGATCCCCGTCGCGAGGGGCACGGCCGAGGTGCCGCTCCCGCGCATCCGCCTCGACATGCCGCTCCCCGGTACGACGACGAAGCCCTCTACTTCGCCGCCCGCTGCGAGGACGCCGAGCCGGCCACCCTGACGCGGATCCATTCGGACCGGGACGGCGCGAGCGTGTTCGACGATCGCATCGGCATGCTCCTCGCGCCGACGCCGGACCAACTCTACTGGTTCTACACCAACCCGAACGGCGCGATCTGGGACCTTCACGCCGACCGTGCCGAAGGTGTCGTCGACCGCGGCTGGGACGGGGTGGAGGCGAAGGCGACGGTCGACGAGACGGGGTGGACCGTCGAGGCCCGCGTGCCCCTCGCCGCGCTGGGCGTGACCACCCTCCCCGAGGCGTGGGCGTTCGACATCCGGCGGCGGAACAACCGCCGACAGGTCGAGGCGCAATTCACGCCGGCGTTCGGGAGCACGAACCCCGCTCGGCTGGGGGTGATGCGGTTGGTTCCATAGGTTCGGAGGCCGGGCGTTCCTCAGGAATTTTCAGCATGACGGGGGGAGGCCGCGAACGAGGTGCCCATCCGCCTGCGGGCCGGGCGCCGAGCGCGCGAGCGGGCGGGACGGCGCTTGACGGAGGGTGACGGGGCGATAGGCGGTTCGTCCTTGTTGTGCTCCCGGTCCAGGCCGGTCCGGCCCCAAGAGTCTCAGGAAGGGGGGCAACGCATGGACACGAACGAGAGCAGCGCGGCGAACGGAACGGCGGGCCAGGGCTCGATGCGGCTCCTCGCGGCCGAGCTGATCGAGCGGGTGTTGCTCTTCCTGATGCTCGCGTTCTTCCTCGCCCGGCTCGCCCCGAGCCTGGACGGCGAGCCCTACAACGTCCTCCTCCTTTTGTCCGAGGCGTTCACCGTCCTGCTGGTCCTGTTGCGCAAGCCCGGCGCGATGGCGATCACCGGCTATGCCTGGGCCATCGCGATCGTCGGCACCGGGGCGCCGCTGCTCGCCGCGCCGATCGGGGATCGGTTCGCCCCCATCTGGTTCGGGACCGTCCTGATGGCCGCGGGGCTCGGGATCAGCCTGGCGGCGAAGATCTTCCTCAACCGCAGCTTCGGCATCGTCGCCGCGAATCGGGGCGTGAAGCGGCGCGGCCCCTACCGGCTCATCCGGCACCCCATGTACTTCGGCTACCTCGTCACCCACGTCGGGTTCCTGCTGCTGCACGCATGGTCGTGGAACCTCGTGATCTACGCGACCTGCTGGGTGGCCCTGATCCTGCGCATCCGCACGGAGGAGGAGTTCCTCCTCCAGGACGAGGCATATCGGTCCTACGCCAAGGCCGTCCCGTACAGGCTCATCCCCGGCGTCTACTGATCGCCGCGCCGGCCTCCGGCGGACAAGATTCCCCGGCGGATTAAGATTTCCTCATGGATCGTCTCGCCGCCATCGCGCTCCTCGAAGCGCACCACACCTTCCCCTCGGACCATCCGTTCCGCGCCATCGTGCGCGCGGAGCCGGCCGACGTGGAGGCCGTGCTCGCCTCCGTCGCCCTGTTCTGCGGCCTCTCCGACCTCCCCGATCGGGTGGAGCGCGCGCCGTCGAGCGGCGGAAAGTGGCTCTCGTTGCGCATGGCCCTCCCGTGCGCCTCCGCCGCGCAGGTGCTCGACATCTACGCCCATCTCCAGGCGCTCCCGCAGGTGGTGCGCTGCTTGTAGGCGGTCTCCGGCCGGACCGGGTGACACTGGGGAGGGCGTACCAACGCTTGGGAGGAGGGGTCTGGGCGACCGACGTTGGGCGCGGTCTACAGCCCTGGAGGCGGGCCGGCCACGGACCGCCTCTGGGGGCCCGGCGCGGCGCCGACCGCGCCCGGTGGGCGTATCCGTAGGGGTGCGCGCGGCCCGGTGACGGCGCGCGTTCCGTCGCGTGACCTGCTACGCTCGCGCGATGTGGCTCATCGCGAGCGTGTACGCGGCGGTCGACGTCGACCAGGCCCGATCGATGTTGGTGGAGCTCCAGCCCCTGGTGGAGCGTGAAGCCGGGCGCCGCTTCGACACGCTCCCGGACCTCGCCATCGCGCGCACGGACGACGTGGCCGTCCGCCTCGCGGAGCAGCGCCAGGTGTATGCGCGCTTCCTCGGAAGCGCGGCCGACGCCCAGGCGCGGATCGACGCAGGTCACGCGGCGGACGTCGCCATCCTGGCGAACTCGTCCGCCATCTACAGTCGGCTCGACGACACGATCTACCTGCTCGAGGACCGGCTCGCGGCGGACCTCGGCGCCGCCCCGCCGGAGATGCTCGCGCCGCTGCTCCGTTGCACGCTCGCGCACGAGCTCACCCACGCGCTGCAGGACCGACACGTGGACGGGATGGGCACCACCGGGGAGGGCGGGCGCGCCTTGGCGGAGGGGCAGGCGATGCTCGTCGCGCGTCGGATCTGCCGCGCCACCGCGTCGCGCGCCGACGTGACCTGGGCGGAGAGCTACGGGGGGCTCGATCGCATGCTCGCGGTGGGCGACGATGCGCTCGCGCTCACCTACGTCGCCGGGCTCGTCTACGCGGCCGACCTCGGCGGCAACGAGCCGATCTGGGCCGCGCTCGCCGCCCCCCCGCCGTCGATGGACGACATCCGCGCCCGCTACGACGCCTACGTGGCGCCCGGCTGGGCGGCGGGGCTCGCGACGACCGCCATCGTCGAGGCGCACGTCGAGGGGGCGGTCACCCTGGAGGACGCCTCCGCGAACCTCGTCTTCGCGGAGCTCTCGGGCGGCGTCGGGCCGAGGCAGCTCCGCACCTCGCCCCGCGGGATGGCGGCCCACTACGCCGAGGCCAGGACCCCCGACGCGCACACGGTGGTCGCCGTCGTGGCCCTCGAGGATCCCGCCTCGCTCGACCCCTGGCTCGCGAGCCGGGGCGCGCTCCTCACCCACGACGACGGCCCGCCCTCGTTCGTCCAGCGCCGGGGGCCCGCGCGCCTGCGCAAGCCGACGAGCCCGGAGATGCTGCTGTCGGCGGAGGTGACCGGGCGGTGGCCGTACCAGGAGGTCTGGATGCGGCGCGGGCCGCTCGCGGTGGCGATGTTCCGGTCGGGAAAGCCCTTGAAGAAGGAGGACGCGGCCGGGCTCTTCGAGGCGCTGATCTCCCAGCGCCCGGGGGACGAGGAGGCCGTCGCGCGGCTCCAGCGCGTGCTCGTGGGGGCGCCCCCCGAGGCGCCTCCGCCGCTCGCCGCGCTCGCGTGGTCCTTCGTGGCCCGGCCGGCGTTCCAGGCGATCGCGCGGGACGACTGGGCGGCGTGCGCGGCCCTGTTGGACACGGCGCGGGTCCTGCCGGAGCAGCAGGGCGACCTCGCGGCGACCGCGTGGTTGTGCTCGGTGATGGCGATGGATCGTGCGCGCGCCGACCGGTGGGTGTCGGACGTGCCAGTGCGCGGCGTGCCGATGGTGATCGCGCACGCGCGGCTGCACTACGACGCGGGCGCGAAGCGTGATTCCCTCACGACGCTCAGCCGTGCGGTGCCCGCGACCGACGAGGAGCGGCGCACGCTCACCTCCCTGCAACTCGCGCTCGCGACGGAGCTCGGCGATCGTGGGTCCATCCTCCGCTTCGCCACGAAGGACGCCGACCCGAAGCTCCGCTACCTCGCGGGCGACTGGCTCCTCCAGCGGGGGCGCTTCGACGACGGAGTGCGGGTGCTCGCCCCGGTGTGCGGCCAGCTCGGCGCCATGGACGCCGCGCGGTGCCGCCAGCTCGTGGCGTCCTTCAGCCCTTGACCGACGCGGGGCCTCGGCGGGCGGTCACCACTCCTCGACCTTCCAGAGGAGGCCACGGTCCTCGGTGAGTCGGATGCGGCTCAGCACGTCCCCGCCGATCATGCCGGGCAGGTGATCGGGCAGGCGATCCACGACGAGCACGTCCACCCCCGCGAGCGTGAGCTTGCCAATGCCGAGCTGCGCGATGCGTAGCTTGGGTCCGGCCACCGTGCCCTGGAAGCTGCGGGCGAACCAGGGATCTCCATCGGTGGACACGCCGAGGGCGGTGGCGGTGTCGCGGCTGATGATGGAGATCGCCGCGGAGGTGTCGACGCCGAGGCGCGTCTCCTTGCCGTCGAGGGTGACGGGGAACAACCACCACCCCTCGATCTCGTCGCGACGCACCATCGACTCGCCCTCGACCCGCCAACCCAGGCAGGCGGGGTCGTTGATGAGGGGGTTCATGTGCAGCGCGGCCTCCCCCTTCAGCGTGCGCCGGGTGGCGTAGACGGAGCGCCACGTCTGCCAGGCGTCGCACGGCAGGCCCGCCTTCTCCTGTGTCTCCGCGAGCTTCTTGAACTGGTCGTCCGTGATCTTCTGGGGGTCGAGCAGGTAGGCCTGCCGCAGATCGTCCGCCGCGCCGGCGGCATCGCCGTTCGCGAGGCGCGCGTCCGCGCGGTCCAACCGTGGCTGTCGCTCCGAGGGGGAGGCCGCGACGAGCGCGTCGGCGGCTTCGAGGGCCATGGCCCAGTCCTTCGCCTTCGTGCCGACCTCCAATTGGAGGTGCCGGAGCGCCTCGTTCGGGGGGCAGGTTTCCAGGAACGTGCGCATCGGCGCGATGGCATCCTGGGGGCGCTGCCCCTTCCCCATCAGATCGACCAGCTCCCGGAGCGCCGGCTCGCTGCACGGTTGGTTCTCGAGGTTCTTCAGCTGGGACTTGACCAGCGGGGTGTAGGGGCCGTAGTCCGGCCCGGATTCGCATGCGACGAGGAGGAGCAACATCCCGGCCTGCTAACGCGGTTTCGAGGGCGTGCGCGGCTTGCTGGTGGATGGGCGGCATGCGAGGCGCCCCCGGCTCACGGATCGACCTTCACCCCCTTCCAGAACGCCACCCGGCCGGCGATCTCGGCGGCGGCGGGCTTCGGCTCCGCGTAGTACCAGGCGGCGTCGGGGTTCTCCTGGCCGTCGACCACCACGTCGAGGTAGCTGGCCGTGCCCTTCCACGGGCACATGCTCGTGTGCGCGCTCGGGCGGAACCGCGCCTCCACGAGCGAGGACCGCGGGAAGTAGTGGTTGCCCTCGACCACCACGGTGTCGTCGCTCTCGGCGAGGACCTGCCCATTCCAGATCGCGCGCATTCGGCCTCCGGGGGGAGAACGTAAGCCCCGATGCCGTGACGTTGCACGCGACGTCGTGAGTGATGTCTGCTCGAACGTCACGGTTCGAGGCCGTTGGCGTGACGTTGGGGCCGAGATGACCCCTCATCTCGCCGTGAACGTCACGGGTGGGCCTCGGTGGCGTGACGTTGGGACCGAGATCGTCCTCCATCTCGGCGTGAACGTCACGCGCGGCCGAACGTGGGGGCTGGGGTCCGGGGCGCGTGGCGCGGCGGGCGGGGTCGTGACGGGCGCGTTCACGTCGGACCGCGCCCGCCTACGACGCCGCCTCACCCAACCGATCGATCCGGCGCACAATGCCCCTCCGCGCAGCGCACGTGATCCCCGGGGTGCACCGCGGCCCGGATCGCTTGCGCCACGGCCGCCTCCGTGCGTAGACCGAAGAGAGCGCTGATCCCCCGTCGATTGGTGGAGACCAACTCGAACGCCTCCCGAGCGAAGGGGCGCAGGGTGGGGGTGGCGAGGCGCGCGGCCCAGGGCCGGTACTCCTCGAGGGCCCACAGGCACATGATCCACGCGTTCGTTCCGTAGTAGACGCCCCCCTGGTCGTCGATGACGGTCAGCTCCGCCTTCGGCAAGGCGCGCAGGGTGGGGAACAGCTCGGCGAGGTAGGGCGAGCCGTTCGGGAGGAATTCGAGGCGGACGTGGTGGCGCTGTCCCGCCAACCAGCGCGCGCAGCGCGTACAGAAGCCACACTCGGCATCGTAGAGCACGTAGAGCTTGGTCAGCATGGGGTCACCCGACCCGGGCCGCGGCGCGCGGCGCGAGGAACTCGTTGGGGAGGACCGGCGGAGGGGCGAGGTGCTGGAGGCCGCGACGACGGAGGCGGGAGAAGATGAACAGGTTGAAGAAGTGCATGAAGCCGAGGGCGAGCATCACGAGCCCGACCTTCGACGCCACGACCTCGAACACCATCGGGTAGTCCGTGATGGGGCCGTAGTTCTGCATCTTCAGGGACACGTACCCGAGGTTCACGAGGTAGAACCCGACGCCCAGCAGGTGGTTGACCGAGTCGGCGAGCGGCTCGTTGCCGGCGAACGCGTCGACGAGGAAGATGCGGCCGTTGTGCACGAGGGTGCGGGCCACCCAGATGGTCAGGCCGATGCTGATGAACAGGTAGGTGGCGTAGGTGAGGACGGCGTAGTCGGCGGCTTCCATGGAGTGCTCCGGGCTCGGAGGCGCGTCGTGCGCCCCGCTGCATCCCTCTTCCGGAAGCGCCCGCGGTGGTTGCGCGGTGTCCGGAAAAGAACCGGAGATTTCTCAGGGGGTCCAGGTCGAGAGCCACACCCAGGACGCGTGGATGGGCGGCAGCAGCGCCACGCCCATGCCTGTCACCAACATCCACTCCCGACGGAGCGGGCGCGACGTGCGCCGGGCCTCGAGGATGCCCGCCCAGAACAGGGCGAGGCAGAGGATCTCCAGGCCGCCGCCGAGCAGCGGCACGAAGGGCGCGAGCGGCGACGACGGCGGCAGGAACAGGTGGCGGACCGCCCCGACGAGGAGGGCGACCCCGCCCCAGAAGAGGAGCCAGCGGGCCTCGGGCACGGCCCGGTCGGGGGAGGGGTGCAGGAGGCCGTTGGTCCGCCAGTGGCGCAACAGGAGTGCCCACACCGCCGCGCCCCCCGCCGTCGCCGCCACCGCGGCCAGCAGCGGCCCCTCCTCGAACCGCGCCCGGGAGAGGAGCCGCCCGTCGGCCAGCGGCTCGAGGCCGACCATCACGAGCGGCCGCACGTCCTCGGGCGCGAGGACCCGGGGCGTAAGGCTCACGAGCACGGCGCCGATGCCGGTGCCGGTCGCCGCGGTGAGCAGCAGCGCGGCCACCCGCTGGAGGAGGCGCTCCTCGGCGGTGAAGGGCGAGGCGCCTTCGTAGGGGAGCGGCAAGTCGGTCCCGGGGGCGAGGCGGGCGCGGGCGGCGAGGAGAGCCCGCTTCAGCTCGGTGGCGGAGGCGTAGCGGCGGTCGACCGGCGCTAGCGCCCGGCGCACGATGGGGTCGAGCGCGGGCCCCGCGGAGTCGAGCGCCCCGACGGGGAGCGCGCCCGTGACGCACTGGTAGAGCACCGCGCCGAGCGCGTAGAGGTCCATGCGCGGGTCGGGGTCGGCGCCGGCCAGGGCCTCGGGGGAGAGGTAGGCCGGGGTGCCGATGACCGCGCCGGTGGCGGTCGCCCGGGGGCCGCCCGGCGCGTCGAGGAGGCGCGCGATGCCGAAGTCGGCGACCTTCACGGCGCCGGCGTCGTCGAGGAGGATGTTCTCCGGCTTGATGTCCCGGTGGACCACGCCGTGCTCGTGCGCGTACGCGAGCGCCTCGCACACGCCGATGCCGATGTCGATCGTGCGGGCGGGCGAGAGCGGCAGGATCGCGGCGAGGGCGGGCCCCGGCACGTGCTCCATCACGAGGTAGGGGAGGCCCTCGTCCTCGCCCACGTCGTGGACGGCGACGATGCGGGGGTGCTGCAGCCGCGCCATCACCCGCGCCTCCTGACGGAACCGGGAAACGAAGGCCGGTCGGTCGGCCAGCTGCTCCGACAGGTACTTCACGGCCACCAGCCGATCGAGCCCACGGTGGCGCGCCCGCCAGACGGTCCCCATGCCGCCGCGCCCGATCTCCTCGAGCAGATCGAAAGGGGTCGCGGGATCCCCGGCCGGTGAGAGGAGGCAGCGCGCGCACACCCCGCGCGTCCCGAGCGGGGCGCCGCAGCGCGGGCACGGGGCGACGACGGGAGCGTCCACGCTGGGCTTCTAACCGCCGAGGAGCCCGAGCAGATCGGCCATCTCGCGCTCGGCGTCCTCGGGGTGGGCCACGGTCTGGGTGACCTCGTCGAGGACGAGGGCCCGGTACCGCACGCGCGCGCGGTGGAGGAACGCCTTCAGCTGGGGGATGGACATGCCGGTCTCCGCCGCCACGTCGCGGTAGGCCGGCGCGACGCCGGGCCCGAAGAACCGCAGGAGCACGTCGAACGAGCCCGCGCGGGCCTCGTCGCGGTGCTCCTCCCCAAGGCGGCCGAGGGCGCGCTCCATCACCTGCGCCGCCCACTGCCGCGTGTAGGCCTCCTCCGGCCCCGCGGAAGCCGAGGCGACCGCGCGCTCCCCGAGCTCCGTGTCGAGCGGGACGTGCCGCACCCCTCCGCCCCGCTTCTTCGCGGTCCGGGCGGCGTGCCGGCTCGCGAGGTGGTGATCGAGGCAGGCCTTCAGCCACCCGCGGAGCCGCCCGCGCGCGGGATCGAGCGTACCGGGGAAGTCGCGCTCCAGCAGGTCGACGAACAGCTCCTGCACGACCTCCTGGGCATCCTCCGAGTCGAGCCCCTTCCGGCGGGCGTACACGTACAGCGGCGTCCAGTACGCGGCGAGCAGCGTGTCGAGGGCCGCGCGGCGTTCGGCGGGGGTCCCCCGGGCGTCGGCCACCAGCGTCCAGCGCGTGACGGGGAAGGAGGCGCTCGCGCCGGGGGAGGACATCGCGAACCGAGGGTACGCGCGGGGCGGAGGGGGGTCAACCGCTCGCCCCGTAGCGAGCCTGCGGCGCGACCCGCCCTACTTCTTCGGCGCCCCCGCGCCCTTCGTGGCCACCTTCTGCTTGGGCGCGGGCTTCGCCGGCGCCTTCGCCGCGGCCTTCGCCGGCGCCGCGGCCTTGGCAGCAGGAACCGCCGCAACCGGCTTCTCCGCCTCCACCTTCTTCCCGTTCGCCCAGACGTCTGCGCGCAGCTCGGCGCCCTTGTCGTCGAGGTACACCCAGCGTCCGGTCATCCTGCCGTCCGCGTCCAATTGCCCGATGATGCCGGGCTTCCCGTTGTCGTGGAAGGCCTCGAACTTGCCCACGCGGACACCGAGCTTCTCCAGGCCGCCGGGCCCGGGCTCGCCCGACGCGAAGGTGGCCCGCTCGACCAGGTTGCCGTTGCCGTTGAAGCGCGACCAGATGCCCACCATCTCGCCGTCCCGGGTCTGGCCCTCGAGGTATTTCACGCCGGTCGGGCCGTAGCCGACCCACGGCCCCTGCACGCGCCCCCGCGCCCACGTCACCTCCGACTCCTTCGAGCCGTTCGGGCGCCACGTGGTCCAGAGGCCGTCCTCCTTGTCGTCGACGTAGGCGCCCTCGTCCTGCTTCTTCCCGTCGGGGTACTTCCGGGTCCACGTGCCGTCGCGCTTCCCGAACGAGTAGGGACCGCCGGCGATCGGCTTGCCGTCGGCGCGGCTGACCTGCCATGCGCCGTGTCGCTGGCCGTCCACGTAGGGGCCCCGCTCCTTCTGGCCGTCCTCGCTCCACTCGGTCCAGGGCCCGCTCCGCCGGCCCGCGACGTAGCGGCCCTCGCTCACCCGGCCCTTCTCGTCGGCCTCGAGCCAGGCGCCGTCGCGCACGCCCATTGCCCAGGTGCCCTGCTGCCGCACGCGCCCGGTCTCGTCCCAGCTGGTCGACGCGCCGTGGCGCGCCCCGGTCACCCAGGTGGATGCCTCCTTCTGGAGCCCCGTCGCGTACCACTCCGCGCTCGTCCCCACCTGGAGACCGTTCTTGTAGGTTGCCTGGAGGCGGGTCTTCCCGTCCGGCCACCAGAGCGAGAGCTTTCCGTGCCGAAGGCCGTCCTTCCAGCCGGACACCTCGATGGGCGTGCCGTCCTCGGCCCACACCTTCCACGCGCCCACCTTCTTGCCGGCCACGTAGCGGCCCTGCGCCCGGAGCTGCCCGTGGGCGGACCACTCGGTATAGGCGCCGTCCCGGAGCCCGTCCACGAAGCCGCCCTCCACGCGCGGCGCGCCGGTGCCGTACCAGCCGCGGTAGGCGCCGCTCGGCGTGCCACTGGGGGTCTCGCACCACATCTCCGTGTCCGCGGGCGGCACGGCGCCCCGCACGACGGTGCCGGACCCGCAGGTGACGGGGACGGGCACCGGCGCGGGCGTCTCGGCCGAGGCGGGCGCGAGCGCGCCGACGAGCAGCGCGGCGAGGGCGAGGGTACGGGCCTGGAGCGACATCGGGACCTCGAGTGTG
>JAKFCH010000006.1:0-5524 GCA_036676765.1 Deltaproteobacteria bacterium | reverse complement strand
GGCGCGGCCGGTCCGTCCGGACGCGGAGCGGCCGGACGACCAAGCGCGGAGCGCGCGCCCGCAAGGTCCCGGCCGCGGCCCCGCCGCGGACGCGCCCCGATCACGCCGGTGCCGCCTCACTCCTCGCCCTGGACGTACCCGAGCGCCTCGAGCTGCGCGCGCGTTTCGGGATCGAGCACGATCTTGACGGCGTGGCGCGGCCCCTCGTAGCGGAGCGGGCCCTCAACCGGGCTGTCGACGATCCCGCGTGCCGACGTGGACGCGTCGACGAACACGCCTGCGTCGGGCGGATAGACGCCGAAGCGCGCCGGGCCGACGAGCGACTGGCCCCGGTGGACCCCCGCGCTCCACAGGTGCCCGAGGGTGCGCACCGTGGCGCCGGCGTCGACGACCCAGCGATCGCCGAGGGCCTCCCAGAGCGCCTTCTCGAGGCGCGGGGCGTCGGGCGTGCCGGTCACCGGGCGCTGCTCCTTCGGATCGGTGTCGAGCTCGAACACGGTGCGCCGGCCGTCGGCGAGATCGAGGTCGAGCCGACGGGCTCCGTCCTCGATCGAGAGGCGGGCGGAGTCGAAGCGGCTCGTCTCGGCGAGGAAGGCGCGCGGGGGCACCGGGCCCCGGAGATCCACGCCCGGCCCGTGCGCCCACGGGAGCCCGGCCATGGCGGCGATGGTCGCGGCGAGATCGACGGCGCCGGCCTTCTCCCGGCGGACCGCCCCCGAGATGCCCGGCCCGGCCACGATCAGCGGGACCTCGAGCGCCTCGCGGTAGAGCGTGTGCGCGTGGCCCCAGCTCCCGCGCTCCCCGAGCTCCTCGCCGTGGTCCGAGGTGACGATCCAGTACGCCGGGCGGTTGGAGCCGGCCCAGGTCTCGACGAGCCGGCCGAGCGCGTGATCGACGTAGGCGATGCTCTCGTCGTACTGCGCGATGATGTGCGCGAAGCGACGCTGGGAGATCGGGTTCTTCCGGAAGAACGTGTAGGTGCGGTAGTGCAGCTCGTCGATCGTGCCGGCGCGATCGAAGGTCGTGTCCCACGGGGCGGGCGGCATGTAGGGGTAGTGCACGTCGTAGATGTGGACGAACAGGAACACCGGCCTGCCGCCGCCCTGCTCCCGGGCGTAGGCGACGGCGTCGTCCACCAGCCGCTCCGCGCGAACGGGGTGGGAGAGGTTGTCGCGCAGGGTGATGTCGTAGTCGTCGTAGGTGGAGAACCCGCGCGCGAACCCGTAGCCGCCGGACACGTAGATGGTGGAGACGAAGCCCGCGGTCGCGTAGCCGGCGGCCGCGAGCGCCTCCTGCACCATCGGCACGTCGGGGGCGAGGGCGAGGTCGTCCTCGATCACGTCGTGATCGGTCGGCCAACGTCCGGTGAGCATCGTCATGTGCGACGGGAGCGTCCACGGCGAGGACGCGCGGGCGCCCTCGAAGCGCAGGCCGCCCTCCGCGAGGCGGTCGAGGTTCGGGCTCGTGGCGCGGGTGTAGCCGTAGGCGGAGAGGTGGTCGGCGCGCAGCGAGTCGACGCTGACGAGCACGATGTCGGGGCGGCCCGGATCCCCGGGGGGCAGCGGCTTCGCGGCGCCGGAGCAGCCGAGCAGGCCGAGCGCGCCGAGCGACGCGGCGATCACCACGCGCCCCACGCGGCCCACCCGGCCGGGAGGAAGCGCAGCATCAGGACGAGCAGGATCCCGGTGAGCGCGGCGGTGACGACGCCCCGGACGATGTTCGCCCGCAAGGCCGCCCACGCCGCCGCCGGATCGGCCAGGAGCGCGCCGACGTAGACCATCCACAGCGGCTCCAGCGGCACGCGGTAGCGCGAGAGCCCCGCGAGGAGCGCGATGGCGCCCACGTGGTAGAGCACGACCAGCCCGGCCGCGGCGGCGTACCAGCCCCGGCCGCGGGCGCCGAGGCCGATCGTGCCGCCCACCATCGTCACGAACGAGAACGCCACGACGAGCCCGATGAGCGCCTCGTCCACGGCGTCGGGGAGGCCCTGCCACCGCCCCCAGCGCAGGTGGCGGGTCAGGAAGCTGTGCGGGTTCAGGAGCTGCGCGGCGCGCTCGGGCATGCGCGCGACGAACTCGGCGGGGTGGGCCAGGATCCAGGCCTTGCCCTGCTCCACCTCGCAGTCGTCGCGACGGACCGGGTCCTTCTTGATCTTGCAGTGCTCGCGCCCCTTCGCGGCCTCGCTCTCGTACTCCTGCTTCGTGAGGGAGCCGTTGCCCCAGTCGAAGGTCATCGGCGCGAATTCGTTGTTGCCGAGCCACATCATCTGGCCGAGCGTGCGGTCGGAGATCACGAGCCCGTCGAACTTGTAGGAGGCGTAGGCGCTGTAGGGCGCCACCACGAGCGCGGCGGCGAGCATGGCGCCGGCGGCCCCGGTCCAAGCGGACTTGTCCCGCCAGCGGCCCCACACCAGCGCGATCGCGAAGATCGGCAGCATGTAGGTCGCGACGCCCCGGAACAGGATGCACAGCCCCGCGAGGATGCCGGGCGCCCACCCCCGGTCGACCCCGCCGCCGCGCGCCCACCGCAACGCGAGCAGCGCGGCGAGGAGGAGGCCCGAGTAGAGGATCTCGCTCCACATGCTCGCAGTGTAGAACACCAGTGTGGGCGAGAGCGCGTAGGTCCACGCGGCGATCCGGGCGGCGGGGCGGCCGAATTCACCCTCGGTGAGCTCGTAGAGCATGCCGATGCTCGCGACGGCGACGATCAGCTGGGAGATCTGGACCGTGCCCGGAAAACCGAACACCAGCCCGTGCAGCGCCATGAGCGTGGGGTAGGCGGGCGCCCACAACCAGCCGTTGGTGCCGATCATCCCCTTGCCGGCCATGATCGACTCGGCGATCTCGATGTACGTGCACTCGTCGCGCACGCAGGGCTTGTCGATCCACAGCAGCATCGGGACGACGCGCAGGAGGAACCCGATCGCGAGGGCCCAGAGCAGCACCCGGTCCTGACGCAGGGCACGGAGGCGGTCGATCAACGGGGGCTCGACGGCGCGCGAGACATCTCGGGACGAAGCGAGCAGACCTCGGGCGCATCGGCACGATCTCGGGGGCGGGCCACCGTCGCCAGCATGCCGAGGCCCCTAACGCATGCCGCTCCGTGCAACCGTGACTAGGCCTTTGACATCGTAGGCCTCTCGACACATGGCTGCCTTCACGCTCTGGTTGTTCTTCTTCGTCCGCGCCGCGCTCGCCGGCGCCACCTGGCAGGCCGCGCCCGAGCCGATCGTGGAGCGCCCCGCCGTGGCCTCCCCCGTCGGCGGGTGGTGGTCGGAGGACGGGCAATACGCCGAGGTGTACGGCGGCGGCGGAGATGTCGTCACCACCCGTCGCCTCGCCGATCACGCCGCGACGGCGATCCCGCGCCTCGCCCAGCGCCTCGGGGTGCCCGCGGGCGGCTCGATCGACATCTACGTCGCGCCCTCCCAGGCCGACTTCGAGCGCATCCAGCCGAACGCCCCTCCCGATTGGGCCGACGGCACCGCGTGGCCCCGGTGGGGGATGATCTTCCTGCGGGCCCCCTCCGCGCGCCCCGGCACCGCCGCGCCGCTCGAGCAGGTGCTCGACCACGAGATCGTGCACGTGCTGCTCGGCCGCGCCTTCGCGCCCCGCACGCCGCCCCGCTGGCTCCAGGAGGGGCTCGCCCAGTACTACAGCGGCGAGCTCGGGCCCGAGGTGAGCGAGGACCTCACGAGCATCGTGTTCGGGCGCGACCGGGTCTTCTCCCTGAGCCAGCTCTCGGGCGGCTTCTACGGGGATCCGATCCAGGCCCGCCACGCCTACGCCGCCGCGGCCGACTTCATCGGCTGGCTCGCGAACACGCACGGCCAGGACGCCGTTCAGCGGCTCGTCCGCGGGATGGCCGAGGGCGCCTCGTTCTCCGACGCGATCGGCGTGGCCACGGGGAGCGACCTCGCGACGGTCGAGGCCGACTGGCAGGGCCGTTGGGCGGACCCCGCGATCGTGCTGAAGGCCCTCGTCAACGTCGAGATGTTGTTCGCGGCGGGTGGCGTGCTCCTCGCGATCGGGGCGTGGCGCGCGCGCCGCCGCACCCGCAGGAAGCTCGAGCACTGGGAGCGCGAGGAGGAGTGGCTACGGCTGGTGCAGGAGCCGCCGACCTCGTCGTACGTCAACTAGGCGCGTTAGGCGGTCCGCCCCCCGGAAGCTCCCGTGCACCTCTCCGAACGCGCCCGCGTCATCCAGGAATCGGCCATCCGCAAGCTCGACGCCGCCGTTGCGCGCGCGCACGGGGTGCACTTCCATCGGCTCAACATCGGCCAACCCGACGTGCCGACGCCGCGCCCGGTCCTCGATGCCCTCGCCCGCGAGGAGGGCCTGGTGCTCGCCTACGGCCCCGCGTCGGGGCTCCCCGACTGCCGCGCGGCCGCCGCCGCGTTCCACGCCCGCACGAGCCCCGGGCTCGGCGCCGAGCACGTGGTGGTCACCCAGGGCGGCTCCGAGGCGCTGCTGTTCGCGATGACGGCGCTGTGCGACCCGGGTGACGAGATCCTCGTCCCCGAGCCCTACTACACGAACTACAACGGTTTTGCGACGGTCGCGGCGGCCAAGGTGGTGCCCCTGCGCACCCGCCTCGACGACGGCTTCGCCATCCCGTCGGACGACGTGCTCGACGCCGCCCTCACGCCGCGCACGCGCATGTTGCTCTTCTCCAACCCGGGGAACCCGACCGGCGCGGTCTACGGCGCCGACCAGCTCCGCCGCGTGGCGAAGTGGGCGAAGCGCAACAACATCTGGCTCGTGGCCGACGAGGTGTACCGCGCGATCTGGTTCAAGGAGGAGCCGCTCTCCGCCCTCCAGCTCGACGGGCACGAGGATCACGTGATCCTCATCGACTCCACCTCGAAGACGTTCTCGGCGTGCGGCCTGCGCGTCGGCTTCCTCGTGTCGCGCAACCTCGAGCTGATGGAACGGATCGAGCGCCTCGGCCAGGCCCGCCTTGGCCCGCAGCCCCGCGGCCAGCGCGCCGCCATCGCCGCGCTCACCCTGCCCGAGTCCTACTACGACGAGGTCCGCGCCGTGTACGGCGCCCGCGTCGACGCGATGATGGACGCCCTCTCCCAGCTCCCCGGCGTCGCCTTCCACCGCCCCGAAGGCGCCTTCTACACGATGGCCCGCCTCCCGGTGGACGACACGGAGCGCTTCGCCCGCTTCCTCGTCGAGGAGTTCCGCGACCGCTCGAGCGGCCAGGAAGAGAGCGTGGTCGTGGCGCCCGGGCCGGGCTTCTACGCCGATCCGCGCGACGGGCGCGACGAGATCCGGCTCGCCGCGGTGCGCGAGGAGAAGGTGCTCCGCCGCGCGATCGAGGTGCTCGGGCGCGGGTTGGAGACGTATCGGGGCGCGAGCAGGGCGTAGGGGGCAGGGCGTGTAGCGGGCAGGGCGTAGGGGCGCGTCCCTGGCGAGGCGCCAGGGCCGGTCCCTTCCGGGCTCGGCCTGCGGCCTCGGTCGCCCGCGCTCCGGCGGCCGGAGCGCGGGCGGACCGGCCGCGCCGAGCCGCGGCCGCC
>JAKFCH010000005.1:0-32319 GCA_036676765.1 Deltaproteobacteria bacterium | reverse complement strand
CTACCGTCCCCAGTTCTACTTCCGCACGACCGACGTCACCGGCGTCATCAAGCTGAAGGAAGGCGTGGAGATGGTCATGCCGGGTGACCGGGTGGAGATGGAGATCGAGCTCATCACCCCGATTGCCATCGAGAAGACTCTCCGTTTCGCGATTCGCGAAGGTGGCCGCACCGTCGGCGCCGGCGTCGTCTCCGAGATCATCAAGTAAGGAAGACCAATGGCCTCCACCAACAAGATCCGCATTCGCCTCAAGGCGTACGATCACAAGCTGCTCGACAAGTCCGCGCGGGAGATCGTGGACACCGCTCGCCGCACCGGCGTGGCGATCCGCGGGCCCTTCCCGTTGCCGACGACGATCAGTCGGTGGACGGTGCTCCGGGGTCCTCACGTGGACAAGAAGTCCCGCGAGCAGTTCGAACGTCGCACCCATCACCGTCTGCTCGACATCCTCGAGCCGACTCAGTCTACGGTCGACGCCCTGATGAAACTGGATCTTTCGGCCGGAGTCCACGTCGAGATCAAGCTCTCCTAAGCGCGGTCTCGTGGGAACAGGAGGCACACATGCCTGTGGTTGATTTGTACAGTTCTGCTCGTGAAAAGCTCGGCACCGTCGAGTTGGATGAGCGGGTTTTCGCGGCTGACGTGAAAGAGCATCTCTTTCACATGGTCGTTCGCTACCAGCTCGCCGCGAGGCGTTCGGGCACTCACGCCACCAAGCAACGCGCGATGGTTGCTGGCGGCGGCAAGAAGCCCTGGCGTCAGAAGGGCACGGGTCGGGCCCGCGCGGGCTCCACGCGGGCGCCCAACTTTCGCGGCGGTGGTGTGGTCTTCGGACCGCACCCGCGTAGCCACGCGTTCCAGCTCCCGAAGAAGGTTCGTCGCGCCGCCCTCCGCAGCGCGTTGTCCCGTCGTCTCGGCGAGCAGGCGCTCTACGTCCTCGACGCGATCGCGCTCCCCGAAGTGAAGACCAAGCACTTCCGCACCTTCCTCGAGAGCTTCGGCTTCGAGAGCCTGTTGTTGGTCGTGGCGCAGGAGGACCAGGCGGTCCGTCTGGCGTCGCGCAACATCCCGGGCGTCACCGTCCTCCCCGTTGCTGGTTTGAACGTCTACGACATTCTCCGGCACCGCAACATCGCTCTCACCGCGCCCGCGATCGCCCCGATCGTCGAGCGCCTGACGAGGTGAGTCATGGCTGAGCTTCACGACATCATCCTGCGCCCTCTCGTCACCGAGAAGGGCGCCGCCGCCGAAGCCACCCAGAACACCTACGTGTTCGAGGTGGGCGAGACGGCGAACAAGCACGAGATCAAGCACGCCATCGAGCGCTTCTTCAACGTAAAGGTCGAAGACGTTCGGACCGTGCGCGTGCGCGGTAAGTTCAAGCGGTTCGGTCGCTTCTACGGGAAGCGCTCGAACTGGAAGAAGGCCTACGTGAAGCTCGCGTCTGGCCACACCCTCAACTTCTTCGAGGCCTGAGATGGGTACCAAGCGCTACAGCGCCAATACGCCGGGCCGTCGCTTCCTCGTCACCGCGGATTTCGCGGAGATTACGAAGGACAGCCCGGAGCGCTCCCTCACGGCGCCCCTGCGTCGCACGGGTGGCCGCAACAACATGGGCCGCATGACCTCGCGGCACATGGGCGGCGGTCACAAGCGTCGCTACCGGATCATCGACTTCCGCCGTGACAAGCTGGAAGTTCCGGGCAGCGTCGCGACGATCGAATACGATCCCAACCGCAGCGCCCGCATCGCGCTCATCCACTACCTGGATGGCGAGAAGCGCTACATCATCGCGCCCGTCGGCATCAATGTCGGGGATGCGATCATCGCGAGCGACGCCGCGGACATCAAGCCCGGCAACGCGCTCCGGTTGACCGCGATCCCGCTCGGTACCTTCGTCCACAACGTGGAGCTGAAGATCGGCCGCGGCGGTCAAATCTGCCGCTCGGCAGGTTGCTTCGCGCAGGTGATGGCAAAGGAAGGCAAGTACGTCCTCCTGCGTCTTCCCTCGGGCGAGCTCCGCAACGTGCTCGCCGAGTGCCACGCCACCGTGGGCCAGGTCGGCAATCTCGAGCACGAGAACGAAGTGCTCGGCAAGGCCGGTCGTGCTCGTTGGCTCGGATACCGCCCGGCCGTACGTGGTACAGCCATGAACCCGATCGATCACCCGCACGGTGGTGGTGAGGGTCGCACCAAGGGTGGCCGTCATCCAGTTACGCCATGGGGCAAGCCCACCAAGGGCTACAAGACCCGGTCCCGGAAGAAGCCGTCCGGCCGGTTCATCGTCAAGCGGCGTGAGAAGTAGGGAGAAGCCATGGCGCGTTCCGTAAAGAAGGGTCCGTTCGTCGACCAATACCTCATCGCCAAGGCTGCCGCTGCTCGTGCGGGCGGTGGCCGAGTGATCAAGACGTGGAGCCGTCGCTCCACCGTGATCCCCGACTTCATCGGTTTGACCTTCGCCGTGCACAACGGCAAGAAGTTCGTCCCGGTGTACGTCTCGGAGAACATGGTCGGGCACAAGCTCGGGGAGTTCGCGGCTACGCGGACCTTCTACGGGCACGCCGCGGACCGTAAGACCAAGGTCCGCTGAACCCGTTTCCGGCCGGCGCCGGTCCCCGTGGACCGGCGGCCGCCATCGAGTGAGTCATGGAATCGACTGCCATCCTTCGGTCTGCCCGAGTCTCCCCCCAGAAGGCACGTCTGGTCGCTGACCTGATCCGTGGCCGCGGCGCGGGTGAGGCCCTGGAGATCCTTTCGTTCCTTCCCAAGAAGACGGCCCCGATGATCAAGGCGCTCGTCGAGTCCGCGATGGCCAACGCGGAGCACGCCGCAGGGCGTGCCAGCCGCGAGCTGGACATCGATGACCTCTACGTGAAGACCATTCACGTGGATCAGGGCACCATGCTCCGGCGGTTCCGGCCGCGCGCGCAGGGCCGGGCCACCCCGATCCAGAAGAAGACCGCTCACATCACTGTCGTTCTCGACGTCCGCTAGGAGTTCCCAATGGGACAGAAGGTCAATCCGATCGGCTTCCGCGTCGGTATCACGCGGCCCTGGGAGTCCAAGTGGTTCGCCGAGCGCGACTACCAGCGCTTCCTCCACGAGGACATCCAGATCCGTCGGTACCTCAAGGAGAAGCTCTACGTCGCAGGCGTGAGCAAGATCCGTATCGAGCGTGCCGCGAACAAGGCCAAGGTGTACATCCACGCTGCGAAGCCCGGGATGATCATCGACAAGCGCGCTCGTGGTCTCGACCAGCTCCGCATCGATTTGCAGAAGCTCGTCCAGACCGAGGTGTTCCTCAACGTCATGGAAGTGCGCAAGGTCGACACCGACGCGCTCCTCGTGGCGGAGAACATCGCCGCACAGCTCGAGAAGCGTGTCAGCTTCCGGCGCGCGATGAAGAAGGCGATGCAGCAGTCCAAGAAGGCTGGCGCCAAGGGCATCAAGGTCATGTGCGCAGGTCGTCTCGGCGGCGCCGAGATGAGCCGTACCGAGTGGTACCGCGAAGGCCGTGTTCCGCTCCACACGCTGCGGGCCGACGTTGACTACGGCCTCGCCGAAGCCCGCACCACCTACGGCGTCATCGGCGTCAAGGTGTGGATCTTCAAGGGCGAGATCATGCCGGGCGACGAAGACCGCTCGCTCTGAACCGTTTCGCTCTGACCCTATGCGGCAGCAGAGGTAGACAATGCTTTCCCCCAAGCGAGTAAAGTTCCGCAAGGTCCAGAAGGGCCGCACGCGCGGCCTGGCCTACCGCGGCGGCGACGTGAGCTTCGGCGATTACGGCCTTCAGGCCGTGACGTCGGGCTGGCTCACCTCCCGGCAGATCGAGGCGGCGCGTATCGCGCTCACCCGCCACGTGAAGCGCGGCGGCAAGATCTGGATCCGGGTGTTCCCGGACAAGCCGGTCACCAAGAAGCCGGCCGAGACCCGAATGGGTACCGGCAAGGGTGCGCCGGAGTACTGGGTCGCCGTCGTGCGCCCCGGCCGGGTGCTCTACGAGCTCGAAGGTGTGCCGGAAGAGGTGGCGCGTGAGGCTCTGCGCCTTGCCAGCCACAAGCTCCCAATTTCTACCCGCGTCGTGAAGCGGGAAGAGGTGATCGGATGAAGGTCAGTGAACTCGCGAGCCTCGGTGACGAGCAGCTCGTGCACAAGGAGCTGGAGCTCGAGCGTGCGATGATGTCGCATACGTTCCGGCACCGTCTCGGTCAGCTGGAGAACACCAGCGTCCTGAAGAACACCCGCCGCGACATCGCGCGCGTGCAGACCGTGCTCGTGTCTCGCGAGCGTGACGGCGAGCTGCAGCGCGGTTCGCTGAAGGCGCGCTATCGCTCGTCGTTCACGCCCGTGCAGGGCGGAACCGCGGCCGCCGGCGCCGGCGATGACTTCCTCAAGGGAATCCTTGACAGCCGGGAGTCGGCCGAATAACAGGTGGTCTCCAGGGTGCGGTGCCTCAAAGCATCGCGCCCTACCGCGGCGTCCACGGAAGTGGAGACCCGCGGCGTCCTCTTCAAATCCCGGAAGGCCGGGCTCAATAGGTGAGAGATGTCGGACGAGAACTCCACTGGTCGTCGCCGTCAGGTGCGCGGCAAGGTCGTGTCCAACAAGATGGACAAGACCATCGTCGTCGCGGTCGAACGCACGGTGAAGCACAAGAAATACCGTAAGTACATCACGCGCGTCCGCACCTTCCAGGCGCACGACGAGCAGAACGCCTGTGGCGTCGACGACGTGGTGATCATCGAGGAGTGCCGGCCCCTGTCCCGCCATAAGCGCTGGACGTTGGTCGAGCGCATTCCGGCGCAGTCCTGAACGGCGCGCGGAGGACCAGACCATGATCCAGATGCAATCTCACCTCGATGTCGCGGACAACTCCGGCGCCCGCCGTGTCCAGTGCATCAAGGTGCTCGGCGGTAGCAAGCGCAAGTACGCCTCCATCGGTGACGTGATCGTCGTCAGCGTGAAGGAAGCGATCCCCAACGGCAAAGTGAAGAAGGGTGACGTGCACAAGGCCGTCATCGTTCGCACTGCCAAGGAGATCCGGCGTGCGGACGGGAGCTACATCCGCTTCGACACGAATTCCGCGGTGTTGCTCGACGGCAAGGGCGAGCCTGTCGGCACGCGTATCTTCGGGCCTGTCGCGCGCGAGCTCCGCGCCCGTCAGTACATGAAGATCGTGGCGCTCGCGCCCGAGGTGCTGTGATGAAGACCAAGCTGAAGATTCACCGTGACGACACCGTCGTCGTCATCACCGGAAAGCACAAGGGCAAGGTCGGCAAGGTCTTGCGAGTGCTTCCTGAGGACAACCGCCTGGTTGTCGAGGGCGTCGCGATGGTCAAGCGCCACGTGAAGGCCCAGGGACAGCAGGCTGGTTCGATCGTAGAGAAAGAGGCCGCGGTGCACGTGTCCAACGTCGCGCTGTGGAACGCAACCGAAGGCCGCCGAATCAAGGTGGGCTTCACGGTCCAGGAAGACGGCACCAAGGTGCGCGTCGACCGCAAGACCGGCGCCACGGTCTGAGTGGGGAGAAGAAGTCATGCCTGACACTCGCCTTAAGAAGCACTACCACACGACGGTGGTGCCCGGTCTCCTGAAGGAGTTCGGGTATTCCAACGTGATGAAGGTGCCCCGCCTCGAGAAGATCGTCCTGAACGCTTCGATCAAGGAGGCCACGCAAAACGTGAAGCTCCTCGAGACCGCAGCGGAGGAGCTGTCGCTGATCACGGGCCAGAAGGCCCAGATCCGGCGCGCTCGTAAGTCGATCGCAAACTTCAAGCTTCGCGAGGGAATGCCCATCGGCGCACGCGTGACTCTGCGTGGTGCGCGTATGTGGGAGTTCCTCGACCGCCTGATTCACATCGCGCTTCCGCGCGTTCGCGATTTCCGCGGTGTGAACCCCAAGGCCTTCGATGGCCGTGGGAACTACTCGTTGGGCGTCACCGAACAGATCATCTTTCCCGAAATCAACTACGACCGCGTGTCGAAGGTGACCGGGATGAACATCGCGTTCGTCACCACCGCTGAGAACGATGTCGAGGGGCGGGCCCTGCTCCGTCACATCGGCGTCCCGTTCCGGCAGTAAGGGAGGAAACAGTGGCTAAGAAGTCGCAAATCGCGCGTGCAAAGCGTACGCCCAAGTTCGCGGTGCGCCAGAAGAACCGGTGTCCCCTCTGTGGGCGTCCGCGTGCTTTCCTCCGCAAGTTCAACATGTGCCGTATCTGCTTCCGGTCGCTTTCGCTCAAGGGCGAAATCCCCGGTGTCATGAAGGCCAGCTGGTAGGCAGACCGGGAGCGAACCCATGTCCATGACCGATCCCATCGCTGATCTGCTGACGCGCATCCGCAACGCCATTCAGGCGCGTCATGCCAGCGTGGTGGTGCCCCGCTCGAAGCTGAAGCTCGAGTTGGTCAAGATTCTCAAGAGCGAAGGTTTTGTCGAAGGCTACATCGACAGTCCGACCGACGCGAAAGGGACCATCAAGATCTTCCTCAAGTACGACGGCGGAAAGCAAGGCGTCATCCAAGGCCTCAAGCGCGTGAGCTCACCGAGTCGACGTTTCTACGTCGGCAAGGACGAGATTCCCCGCGTTCGAAACGGCCTCGGACTCGCCATCCTTACCACCCCGCAGGGAGTCCTCTCCGATCGTGCCGCGCGTACCGCGGGCGTCGGTGGGGAAGTTCTCTGCTACGTCTGGTAGCGCCCTTTTCCGCGAGGAACCTACGATGTCTCGTATTGGAAAGCAACCCGTCACGCTGCCGAGCGGCGTGTCCGTGAACGTCGCCGACGGCGTCGTGCGGGTCAAGGGGCCGAGGGGCGAGCTGTCTCAGCGCGTCGCGACGGGCGTGTCGATCGAACAGGAGGGAAATCTCCTGAAGGTCCTGCGCCAGGACGACAGCCGGCAGTACCGCTCGAACCACGGGCTCACCCGTGCTCTCGTCAACAACATGGTGCAGGGCGTCACCAAGGGCTTCGAGCGCAGGCTCGAGATCCAGGGTGTCGGCTTCAAGAGCGAGGTGAAGGGCAAGACCCTTGTCCTGTCGCTCGGCTACAGCCACACGATCGATTTCCCGTTTCCGGACGGGATCACGATCGAGGTGGAGAAGGGCACCAAGCTCAGCATCAAGGGCAGTGATCGCCAGACCGTGGGCGAGACGTGCGCCAAGCTCCGGGGGTTCCGCGCCCCTGACAGCTACAAGGGCAAGGGCGTCCGCAACGAGGGTGAACACATCAAGCTCAAGGCCGGCAAGACGGCTAAGAAGTAGAGGTCGAAGATGGCTTACGCTAAGGCTGGTGATTCGCGCGTTCGTCGCAAGAAGCGCATCCGGAAGAAGGTCTTCGGTAGCACCGAACGGCCGCGGATGACGGTCTTCCGCACGAGCTCGCACATCTACGCCCAGATTGTGGACGATGTGACGGGTGCGACGCTGGTGGCCGCCTCCACCTTGAGCCCCGAGCTCAAGGGCCATGAGGGCCACCGCGGAAACATCGACGCGGCGAAGGCCGTGGGTCGCCTGATTGCGGAGCGGGCCAAGGCCGCGTCCATCGAACAGGTGGTGTTCGACCGCAATGGCTTTCTCTACCACGGGCGCGTTCAGGCGCTTGCGGACTCGGCTCGCGAGGCCGGTCTCGATTTCTGATCCCCATTTCCCGTCGGGGTCGCCGGTCATGCACCGTCTGACCCCCGGCGACTCTCGGAGTCGAACGTGAACAGCAGGAAGACATCCCGCCCTCGCAAGGCTGCCGAGGAAGTGCAGCTCATCGAGAAGACCATCTACGTGAACCGCGTCGCGAAGGTCGTGAAGGGTGGACGTCGGTTCAGCTTCAGCGCTCTCGTGGTCGTTGGGAACGGTGCTGGTCGCATCGGTGTTGGGCACGGCAAGGCGAACGAGGTCCCCGAGGCCGTCCGTAAGGCGACCGAGCGGGCCAAGGGCAGCATGGCCGAGGTTCCCGTCGTCGACGGGACCGTCCCTCACATCTCCAGTGGCGCGTTCGGCGCGGGCAAGGTTCTCCTTCGCCCCGCCAGCCCCGGAACTGGCGTCATCGCCGGTCCCGTGGTGCGGGCCATCCTCGACGCGGCCGGGTACCACAATGTGCTCACCAAGAGCCTGGGTAGCTCCAACCCGCACAACGTCGTTCGCGCGACGCTCGATGCGCTCTACCAGCTCGAGTCCCCCGAGCAGGTCGCGACCCGTCGGGGCATTCCCCTCGACGACGTGATCGCCAACCACAACGTCGGTTCGCGTGTGTGGGCCGCGCGAGCGGGCGCCCAGCACTGATCGGAGTTCGGATGTCTCGCCTGAAGGTCACCCTCTCCCGTAGCTCCATCGGCTGCACCGAGCGGCAGCGGGCTACGCTCATGGGCCTGGGGCTTCGCCGCATTGGTCGGAGCCGTGAGCTCGAGAATACCCCCGCGGTTCGCGGGATGATCAAGTCGGTCCTCCACCTGATCCAGGTCGAGGAAGTCGCGTCTTCGGACGCCTGAGGTTCCCATGGCTGACGAACTCTCCAATTTGCACCCCGTGGAAGGCGCCCAGCGTCCGCGTACCCGGGTGGGTCGCGGGCAGGGGTCCGGCCTCGGTAAGACCGCGGGTCGCGGCACCAAGGGCCAGCAGGCTCGTGCGGGCTCGGGCAAGCGGCTCGGCTTCGAGGGTGGGCAGATCCCGCTCCTCCGTCGCCAGCCGAAGCGCGGCTTCCGCAACATCTTCCGGAAGGACTACACCGAGATCAACGTCTCCCAGCTGGGCGTGTTCCCGGCCGGTGCAGAGGTTGACGCGCAGACGCTCAAGGCGTCCGGCGTGATCTCGAAGATCGGCCGTGATGGGCTGAAGGTCCTCGGCGATGGCGAGCTGACGGTGGCGCTCACGGTTCGTGCCTCCCGGTTCACCGGTAGCGCCCGCGCCAAGATTGAGGCGGCAGGCGGCACTGCCGCGGAGAATGCTGCGTGAATCGTTGGATCTCCGCGATCATGTCGATGCCAGAGCTCCGGAATCGGATCCTCTATACGCTGGGCATGCTCGCGGTGTTCCGGCTCGGGGTGCACATCCCCGCGCCGGGTGTCGATCGCCAGGTCCTCGGTGAGTTCATCACCAAGAACCGCGACACGATGTTCGGGATGTACGACATGTTCAGTGGCGGAGCGCTGGAGCAATTCAGCGTATTCGTGCTGGGCATCATGCCGTACATCACGGCCAGCATCATCATGCAGCTGCTCACCGTGGTGTTCCCGCCGCTCGAGCGCCTCTCCAAGGAGGGGCAGCAGGGCAAGGGCAAGATCACGCAGTACACGCGATACGCCACGATTGGTATCGCGCTCGCCCAGTCGTTTGCGATCTCTGTCTCTCTCGAGCAGATGAACATGGGCGGCACAGGCGACGTCGTGCTGAACCCCGGGTGGGACTTCCGGCTCCTCACCATGATCACGATGACGGCGGGTAGCTGCTTCGTGATGTGGATCGGCGAGCAGATCTCCGAGCGCGGGATCGGCAACGGCTCCAGCCTCATCATCACCGCGGGCATCGTGTCCGGGCTCCCGTCCGGCGTGATGAACATGGTCCAGAAGATCCGCATCGGTGAGCTGAACCTGCTCGGCGCGACGCTGGTTCTCGGGCTCGTGATCCTGGTGGTCGGTGCGATCGTGTGGATCGAACGCGGTCAGCGGCGCATCCCCATCCAGTACGCGAAGCGGGTGGTGGGTCGGCGCGTCTACGGCGGGCAGACCACGCACCTCCCGCTGAAGGTGAACACCACGGGCGTGATCCCGCCGATCTTCGCCTCGTCCGTGCTCATGGCGCCTGCGACCCTCGGGGCGTTCTGGCCGAATGACGCGGTTCTGGCCATCACCGGCGCGTTCGCGCCCGGTGCCTGGCTCTACAACTACACGTACGTCGCGTTGATCATCTTCTTTGCCTACTTCTATACGGCGATGATGTTCAACCCGGTCGACGTGGCCGACAACCTGAAGAAGCACGGCGGCTACATCCCGGGCATCCGCCCCGGGAAGCAGACCGCCGAGTACATCGACCGGTTGTTGACCAGGCTCACGAGCGCCGGCGCCATCTACCTCGCGGCGGTGTGCATCCTCCCCACCATCCTGATCACCGAGTACGGCGTGCCGTTCCACTTCGGTGGTACCGGGCTGCTCATCGTGGTCGGCGTGTCGCTCGACACGGTGGCTCAGGTCGAGGCCCAGCTGCTCACTCGCCACTACGACGGCCTTCAGGGCCCCGGTGGGGGCGGTCGGGTGACGGGTCGCCGCCGCATGCTCGGCGGGGCGCAGGAGGCGGGATGAACGTCCTGCTGTTCGGGCCGCCCGGCTCTGGCAAGGGCACCCAGGCGAAGGATCTCGCGGCCGCGCTCGGTGTTCCTCATGTGGCAACGGGAGACATCTTCCGGCGGCACCTCAAAGAGGGGACCGAACTCGGTCAACGCGCCAAGTCGTACATGGCCGGTGGCGGACTGGTCCCGGACGAGTTCACCTGCGAAATCGTCGCTTCCCGGCTGGTGGAGCCCGATGCCGCGAACGGCGTGCTCCTCGACGGTTTCCCTCGCACCGTGCCGCAGGCCGTCTGGCTGATGGAGTGGTTCGCGGGTCGGGGCGCCCGCGTGGACGCCGTGATCAACCTCATCGTCCCCGATGAGGTGATCGTGCAGCGTGTGACCGGTCGGC
The DNA here is from genome assembly GCA_036676765.1 of Deltaproteobacteria bacterium. GTDB lineage: Bacteria > Myxococcota_A > UBA796 > UBA796 > SXON01 > CAJBVW01. Next base: position 21,650 of record JAKFCH010000005.1, on the reverse strand, counting down.
GTTCGTGCCCCTCATGCGGCGCGACCTACCACGTGACCTTCGCTCCCCCGGGGGCTGATGGTCGGTGTACCCGCTGCGGCACGCCCGTGATCCAGCGCGACGACGACAAGGACGACGTCGTCGTGAAGCGGCTCGAGACCTACGCTCGCGAGACCCTGCCCGTGCTTCCGGTCGTCCGCCCCTTCACGACGGTGCACGACATCGCCGGAACGGGGGACGTCACCGACATCCGACACCGCATCTTCGCGGCGCTCGGTATCGCTTAGTCGGGAGCCCTCGTGATCCCGATAAAGGAGCCGTGGGAGCTGGGCGTGATGCGCACGGCGGGCCGAAAGCTTGCCGAAGTGGTGGCCGGGTTGCGCGAGAAGATCCTCGTGGGAGCGTCCACGCTGGACCTCGACCGGATCACCGAGGAGGCCATCCTCGCGGCGGGGGCCAAGCCGGCGTTCAAGGGCTACAAGGTAGGGCGCGCGGTTTTCCCCGCTACCATCTGCGTCTCGATCAACGAGCAGGTCGTCCACGGGATCCCGTCTAAGCGCCGGCTGGAAGAGGGCGACCTCGTGTCGCTTGACTTCGGCCTGGTGTACGGCGGCTACTACGCGGACACGGCGTTCTCCGTGGGGATGCCGCCGGTCGCACCGGATACGGCCCGATTGCTTGACACGACCGAGCAGTCCCTATATGAGGCCGTCGCCCGCGCCCGGGTCAACAACCGCATCGGCGACATCGGACATACAGTCCAGTCCTACTGCGAGTCGAGAGGCTTCGGCGTCGTGACCCAGTTTGTGGGTCACGGGGTCGGACGCAAGCTCCACGAGGAGCCGAGCGTTCCGAACTTCGGCAAGGCCGGCACCGGCTTCCCGCTAAAGCCGGGGATGGTGCTCGCCCTCGAGCCGATGATCACCCTCGGCTCCCCCCGCACGCGGGTCCTCAAAGACGACTGGACAGTCGTCACCGAGGACGGGAGCCGCGCCGCACACTTTGAACACACCGTAGCCATTACCCCGTCGGGGCCCGAGATCCTCACGATCCTGGACCCCTCCCCCCCCATCCGTTGAACCGGCGAAAGCCGGCGAGGAGATACAAGTGAAGGTCAAGGCCTCAGTGAAGGTCATCTGCGACAAGTGCACCGTCATTCGTCGACGCGGCATCGTCCGCGTGATCTGCGTCACCGCCAAGCACAAGCAGCGTCAGGGCTAAGGAGGACGAATGGCACGTATCGAAGGCGTCGATCTTCCGCGCAACAAGCGCATCGACATCGCTCTGAGCTACATCTACGGCATCGGTCACAAGATCGCGGCGGACATCCTGGTCAAGGCCCAGGTTGACGCGTCGATTCGTACGCAGGACCTGTCCGAGGTGGATGTCGCTCGCATCCGCGACGTGATTCAGCGCGAGTACCGCGTCGAGGGTGAGCTCCGCAAGGAGGTCGCCATGAACATCAAGCGGCTGATCGACCTCGGAACCTACCGGGGGAGCCGACACAAGCGCGGCCTTCCGGCCCGCGGTCAGCGCACCCACACCAACGCGCGTACCCGTAAGGGTCCTCGTCGCGTCGTCTCCAAGAAGAAGTAGCGGGAGGGAACGGAAATGAGCACCGCAGCTGCCGCAAAGAAGAAAGGCCCGAAGAGGGTCAAGAAGAACGTTCCGCAGGGGATGGTCCACATCCAGTCGACGTTCAACAACACCATCGTCACCGTGACCGACGTCGCGGGGAACACCGTCGCGTGGTCGAGCGCTGGCGTGAAGGGCTTCAAGGGCTCCCGCAAGAGCACGCCGTTCGCGGCGCAGCTCGTCGCGGAAGACGCCGCCCGCAAGGCGATGGAGCACGGGATGAAGTCCGCGGGTGTGGTCATCAAGGGCCCGGGCGCCGGTCGTGAATCCGCACTTCGTGCGATTCAGAACGCCGGCCTCAAGGTCACCATGATCACCGACGTGACGCCCATCCCGCACAACGGATGCCGCCCCCCCAAGCGGCGTCGCGTCTGATCCATCCGACCGGGGGGCAACCTCCGGTCGTCCTATCTGCTCCGTCGGCTGGGCCAGCCGCGTCGTTTGGACGAGGGGCGGTTCTGAACGGGTGATGAACGTCGATCGGCCATCGACGCAGAAGCCCGAACAGGAGCATCAACATGGTCGGTGAACACGTTTACAGCAACTGGCGCAGCCTCATCAAGCCGAAGCGGATCGAACGAGACGCGAAGTCGGGTGAGACCTACGGCAAGTTCGTCGTCAAGCCGCTCGAGCGCGGCTTTGGCATCACCCTCGGCAATGCGCTTCGTCGCGTGCTCCTGTCCAGCCTTCAGGGCGCGGCGGTCACGTCGGTGAAGATCGAGGGCGTCCTCCACGAGTTCTCGTCGATCCCGGGCGTCATCGAAGACGTCACGGACATCATCCTGAACGTGAAGGGCATCCTCATCCGCACCGAGCGGACCGAGCCCTTCAATGCGACCATCGACGTGGAAGGCGCCGCTGGGGTCACCCGCGTGGTGACCGCGGGCGACATCCGCTTCGACGGCGCGGCCGAGATCCTCAATCCGGATCACCCGATCGCGACGCTCACCGGCGTCGGTCGTCTCCACATGGAGATGGGCGTGGCGATGGGCAAGGGGTACATCCCCGCGAACCGCCAGCTGAAGGAGGAGACGCCGCTCGGCACCATGCCGATCGACGCCATCCACTCCCCGATCCGCCGCGTGAAGTACACGGTGACCAACGCTCGCGTCGGTCAGCGCACGGACTTCGACAAGCTGACCCTCGAGGTGCTGACCAACGGCAGCGTCTCTCCCGAGGATGCGGTGGCTTTTGCCGCCAAGGTCCTCAAGGAGCAGCTCCAGGTCTTCATCAACTTCATGGAAGTCGATGAGCCCTCGGCGGGTGAAGAGCGCGTGCCCGAGCAGCAGTTCAACGATGCGCTCTTCAAGCGCGTCGACGAGCTGGACCTCTCGGTGCGCTCGGCGAACTGCCTCCAGAACGCCGGCATCGAGTTCATCTGGCAGCTCGTCGAGAAGACTGAAGCGGAAATGCTGAAGACCAAGAACTTCGGCCGCAAGTCTCTCAACGAGATCAAGGAAATCCTCTCCGAGCTGGGCCTCTCGCTCGGCATGAAGCTCCACAACTTCCCGAAGAGCCGCGGCTAGCCGCGTCTCTGATCGGAGGACCCCATGCGTCACCTCAAGGCCGGCCGTAAGCTCAGCATCTACGGTGCCCACCGCAAGGCCATGTTCCGCAACATGGTCACCTCTCTCATGCAGCACGGCCGCGTGCGTACCACCGAGGCGAAGGCCAAGGAAGTGCGCAAGGTGGCCGACCGCATCATCACCCTGTCCAAGCGTGTCCCGCCTTCGAAGCTCGCCGGCCTCGAAGGGGAGGAGCTCCGCAAGGCCATGGCCGATCGGGTGCACGCCATCCGCCAGGCTCGCCTGTGGATCACCGACCGTGACGTGCTCACCAAGGTGTTCACCGAGTACGCCGCTCTCTACGAGCAGCGTCCCGGCGGCTACACGCGCATCCTGAAGCTCGGGCGTCGCCCCGGCGATCAGGCCGAGATGAACCTTCTCGAGCTCGTGACCGAGGCCTACCCCCCGGCGAACGCCGGGTCGGCCGCCACCTAGTCGAGCGTCGCTCGGCGGTTGGTTCGCCGTCAGCCCATCACGCCCTCGGGTGTGGTGGGCTGACGTGCGTCTGGGAATCGCGTGCGTTTGGCACCCGGTACCACGGTCCAGACATCGCGCGGGCGCCTGTCTCGCTGCGTTCCGAGGCCGATGGCCGTCGTGTTTCGGATGGATGGTGGCCCGGCGACACTCCGTCGCGGTAGGAGGTCAAATGAAGGCGGCCGTCGAGGAAGCGCAGCGCAAGCTGAATGTGTACATGCGCGAGCGTGGGCTGAAGCACACCCGCCAACGGGACCAGATCCTCGAGGCGTTCTTCGACGCCGGGGGGCACGTCTCCATCGACGACCTGTTGAGCCAGGTGCAGGAGCGCATGCCGGGGGTCGGCTACGCCACCGTCTACCGGACCATGAAGCTGTTCGCCGAGGCCGGCGTCGCGCACGAGCGGCACTTCAAGGACGGGCAGTCCCGCTACGAGCCCCTCGTGGACGACGAGCATCACGATCACCTCATCTGCACGGTGTGCGGGACCATCTTCGAGTTCGAGGACCCGATCATCGAGCAGCGGCAGTCGGACATGGCCGCGGCCCACGGGCTGCGCGTCGAGCACCACCGCCACGAGATCTACGGGAGCTGCCTGGCCCCGGAGTCCTGCAGCCACCGCAAGCGCGCCTGAACCTACGGCAGCGCGCTTCGTAGGCCATCGCGCCGGCTGCATCCCGGGCGGCCGTCCGCAGCCCTCCGGCAGCGCCTCCGAGTGGGTGGGCGCATCGGGGCCTCCAGGACGCCCCCGAGAGGGCTTCGGCGCGGTCCTACACCGCCCCGCCCTGCGGTGGGGCCTCAGCGTGCCCGGAGCGCCCCCCGAGCGGCCGCTCGGCTCCCCCACCGCCCCCCGAGCGGGCGCTCCCTACGCGCCTTGCGGAAACAGGCGCCAAAAACTCGAAACGCCGTAGGGGGAAACCCTACGGCGTCAGAGTGAGGTTGGTGCGCGGAGGGGGACTTGAACCCCCACAGCCTTTCGGCCACAAGCACCTCAAACTTGCGCGTCTACCATTCCGCCATCCGCGCGCGCCCAAACAGTTAGCCCGCCAGCCCTACCGGGTCAAGGCTTTCGGGCGGAAATCAGGGAGACCCGTTTGCCGGGGCCGCCGGTGCCGGCTCGACGGGCTGGGCCTCGTCGGGGGCCGGCGCCGAGGGTGCGGCCGCGGGCGCCTCGGCCGGAGCCGCAGGGGCTGCCGGCTCGGCGGGGGCCGCTGGGGTGGGGGTGGGGGAGCCGCCCGCGCCGAAGCCGGAGCCTTCCTCGCCCTCCTCGAGCACCTTCTCCAGGTCCTCCACGCCGGCGCCGCCCTGGGACGACTCCGTGCTGTACAGCGCCAGCGTGATGCTGGTCACCATGAAGAGCCCGGCCACGATGCCGGTGCCCCGCGTGAGGAAGTTGCCCGGCCCGGCAGCGCCGAAGAGCTGGGAGGAGGAGCCACCACCGAAGGCGGAGGAGACGTCCCCGCCCTTGCCGGGCTGCATCAGGATGACGAGCACCAGGATCAGGCAGAGCACGATGTGCAGCGTGACGACGAAGATGTACATGAACCTTCCGAGCCTCCCGCGCTATCGCGCCGGTGGGCGGATCGCCAGGATCGCCGGTTGGCCGATCCCGAACGCCCGCATGCTTAGGTCGCGGCGGCGACGATCGCGAGGAACTCTTCCGCGACGAGGGAGGCCCCGCCCACGAGCGCTCCGTCGATGTCGGGCTGCGAGAGGAGCCCCGCGGCGTTGCTCCCCTTCACCGACCCGCCGTAGAGGATTCGCATCCCCCGCGGCACGAAGGGCGGGTACCGCTCCGCGAACCATTCGCGGATGGTGGCGTGCATCTCCTGCGCCTGGGCCGGCGTGGCCACGCGACCGGTGCCGATCGCCCAGACGGGCTCGTACGCCACGGTCACGGACGGGAGCTGGTCCGGCGTGAGCCGCCCGAGCGCCGCGGCGAGCTGCCGGCGTACGACGACCTCGGCCTGCCCGGCCTCGCGCTCGGCGAGGGTCTCGCCCACGCACAGGATCGGGAGGAGCCCGGCGCGGAAGCAGGCGTGCACCTTCTTCTCGACGAGCTCGTCGGACTCTCCGAACAGCGCGCGCCGCTCGGAGTGCCCGACGAGGCAGTAGGTCACCCCGACCTGCCGCAACATCTCCGCGCTGATCTCGCCGGTGAACGCGCCCGCTGCTTCGGGGTGGAGGTTCTGCCCGGCCACGTGTACGCCGCTGTGGCGCAGGCGCGCCACCACCGCGGGGATGGAGAGGAAGGGCGGGGCCACGGCGACATCGACCTTCGCCTGCCCGGTCAACGTGCGCTTCAGCGCCTCGGCGAGGGCATCGGCCTCGGCCGGGCCCTTGTACATCTTCCAGTTGCCCGCGATGAACGGGCGCCTGCTCACGCCCGGCTCCGCGCGCGAATGGCCTTGAGGCCCGGGAGCTCCTTGCCTTCGAGGTACTCGAGCGAGGCGCCGCCGCCGGTGGAGACGTGCGAGAACTTGTCGGCGAGGCCGAACTTCTCGGCGGCCGCCGCGGAGTCGCCGCCCCCTACGACGGTGTACCCGGGGCACGCGGCGCACGCCTCGGCCACGCCCTTCGTGCCGGCCGCGTATTCGTCGCGCTCGAACACGCCCATCGGGCCGTTCCAGAACACGGTCTTGGCCTGGGCAATGACCTCGGCGTAGCGCGCGATGGTGGCGGGGCCGATGTCGAGGCCCATGTCGTCACCCGTGAGCACGTCGACGATGCGCGCGGGGGCGTCACTGTCGATGGCGGTGTTCACGACGTGGTCGACGGGGAGGTGCACCTGGACCCCTTTCTCCGCGCAACGCTCGAGCAGGCGCTGGGCGAGCACGAGCTTCTCGGCCTCGACTCGCGACGCGCCCACGGAGAAGCCCTGCGCCTTGATGAAGGTGTAGGCCATCGCGCCGCCGATGAGCAGGTGATCGACGCGGTGGGCGAGCGACTCGATGACCGCGATCTTGTCGGAGACCTTCGCGCCGCCGAGGATGGCGACGTAGGGGCGGGTCGCGCCGGAGAGGCAGCGCTCCAGCGCGTCGAGCTCCTTCTGCACGAGCAGGCCGATGCCCACGATCTCGAAGTGCGAGACGACGGCGGCGATGGAGGTCTCCGCGCGGTGCATCGCCCCGAAGGCGTCGTTGATGTAGACCTCGCCGAGGCGCGCGAGTTGGGTGGCGAAGGCCTCGTCCCCACCCTTCTCACCGGGGTGGAAGCGCAGGTTCTCCAGCATCATGACGCCGCCCGGCGTGAGCTCCTTGCTGAGGAGCTCCACGTCCTCGCCGACGATGTCGTGGGCGAAGATGACCTCTCCGTTGAGCAGCTCGGCGAGGCGTGCCGCCGCCGGCTCGAGCGAGAGCTCGGGCACGACGATCCCCTTCGGACGGCCGAGGTGGGAGGCGATGACGAGCTTGCAGCCCTTCGCCCGGAGCGCCTGGATCGTCGGGACGGCCGCGCGGATGCGGGTGTCGTCGGCGATCTGGCCGTTCTCCAGGGGGACGTTGAAGTCCACCCGGAGCAGCACCCGGCGATTGTCGAGATCGAGCGTGTCGAGGGTGGGCAGCTTCACGCCGCACCTTCCATCGTCGCGATCTTCCGGCAGAGGTCGACCATCCGGTTGGAGAAGCCCCACTCGTTGTCGTACCAGGCCAACACCTTGGCCATGTTCGTGCCCATGACAGAGGTGAGCTCGAGATCGACGATGGAGGAGTGGGGGTTTCCGTTGAGATCCCCGCTGACGAGCGGCGCGTTCAGGGCGAGGAGGATGCCCTTGAGCGGGCCGTTCGCCGCCTCGACGAGGGCGTTGTTGACGGCCTCCTTCGTGACGGGCTTGTTGGTGTTGATGACCAGGTCCACCAGCGAGACGTTCGGGGTCGGCACGCGGATCGCGAGGCCGTTGAGCTTGCCCTTGAGCTGGGGCAGCACGAGGCCCACGGCCTTGGCGGCGCCGGTGCTGGTCGGCACCATGTTGAGCGCGGCGGCCCGGGCACGGCGCAGATCCTTCTTGTGCGGGGCGTCGAGGAGGTTCTGGTCCATCGTGTAGGAGTGGACCGTCGTCATCAGGCCTTGCTCGATGCCGAAGTGCTGGTCGAGCACCTTCGCCACGGGCGCGAGGCAGTTCGTCGTGCACGAGGCGTTCGAGATGACGAAGTGCTTGGAGAGGTCGAGCTTGTCGTCGTTGACGCCGAGGCACACCGTGATGTCCTCGCCCTCCCCCGGGGCCGAGATGATGACCCGCTTGGCGCCAGCATCGAGGTGCATCGCGGCCTTCTCGCGCTTGGTGAAGAGGCCGGTGCACTCCAGCACCACGTCGATCTTCTCGTCCTTCCAGGGGAGCTTCGAGGGATCCCGCTCGGCGGTCACGCGGACGAACTTGCCGCCGATCGTGAAGCCGCCGTCGGCCACCGCAACGGGCACGTTCCAGCCGCCGTGCACGCTGTCGTGCGACAGGAGGTGCGCGAGCTGCTCGGGGCCCGTGAGGTCGTTGATGTGGACGATCTCGATCTCGGGCTGGTTGTAGGCAGAGCGGAGCACGCAACGACCGATTCGACCGAAGCCATTGATGGCGACGCGGAGAGCCATGGATCACACCCGGGGGAAGGGCATGGGCCTTAACCCCGGCGACGCGGTGGCGCCGGGGAGAATCACGGCGTAGGGAGCGGGCCGATGGCCGTCTTCGTATCCAATCTCGCGCTCCCCGAAGGGGACGCGACCCCCGCCGTAGCTGCCTTCCTGGGGGTGCCCGTCGAGCACCTCGCGAGCATCGAGCTGTTGCGTCGCTCGCTCGACGCCCGCGCTCGGCCGCCCGCGTACCGCGGCACCTTCAAGGTCGAGCTCACCCAAGGGGAGGCGAAGCTGCTCGCGCGCGGCCTGCCCGGCGTGCGCGCCTACACCGCCCGCGACGAGCTCAAGCGCACCGGGGACGTGCCCATCCCGACCGGTGTCGCCTGGCGCTCCCGCCCGATCGTGGTCGGGGCCGGGCCCGCCGGGATCTTCGCGGCCCTCCGCCTCGGCGAGGCCGGCGCGCCCGCGGTCCTGCTCGAGCGGGGCGGCCCGGTGGACGCGCGGGTGGCCGCCGTGAACAGCTACTGGCGCGGCAAGCCGCTCGATCCCGAGAACAACATCCTCTTCGGAGAGGGCGGCGCAGGCACGTTCTCCGACGGCAAGATCTACACGCGGCGTCGCGACGGCGAGCTCGGCTACGTCTTCCGCCAGCTCGTGGCCGCGGGCGCCGATCCCGGCATCCTCCAGGAGGCCTGGGCACACCTCGGCACCGACAAGGTGCGGGCCATCCTCCCGGCCCTGCGACAGCGCATGATCGACAGCGGCGTGGAGGTGCGCTTCAACGCCGCGGTGAAGGACTTCCTCGTGAAGGACGGCCGTTGCGTGGGTGTCCGGCTCGCCAGCGGCGAGGAGATCCACGGCGGCCCGGTGATCGTGGCCACGGGCCACTCGGCGCGGGACACCATGCGCGCCCTGCTCGAGGCCGGCGCCGTCGCCGAGCTGCGGCCCATCGCGATCGGGGCGCGGATCGAGCACCCGCAGGCCCTCGTCGACGCCGCGCGGTATCCGAGCGGCCGGGGGGAGCTCCCGCCGGCGTCCTACCGGCTCACCGACAACGCGCCGGGGGCGCGGTCGGCCTACACCTTCTGCATGTGCCCCGGCGGCATGGTCGTGCCCGCCGGCAACGAGGAGGGGCAGGTGGTCGTCAACGGCATGTCCTTCGCCGCCCGCCGGGCGATGTGGGCGAACGCCGCGCTCATCGTGCAGGTCGGCACCTCCGACTACGCCGGCACCGATCCGCTCGCGGGCGTGCGCTTCCAGGACGAGATCGAGCGGCGCGCCGCCGCCGCGACCGACGGGCGGAAGGCGCCGGCGCAGCGCGTGGTGGACTTCCTCGCGGGCCGTGCCTCGACCGAGCTTCCCCGGACGAGCTACCCGCTCGGCGTCGAGCCCACCGACCTCGCGGCGATCCTGCCGGCGCCGGTCGTCGAGGGGATGCGGCGCGCGCTTCGCCACTTCGACCGGGACATCCCCGGCTACGCGGGCCCGGAGGGCGTGTTGATCGCCCCCGAGACCCGGACCACGGCCCCGCTGCGGTTCCTCCGCGGCGACGACCTGCAGAGCCCGTCGCTGCCGGGGCTCCTCCCGGTGGGCGAGGGCGCCGGCTACGCGGGCGGCATCGTGTCCGCCGCGCTCGACGGCTTCCGCGCCGCCGAGGCGGTCATCGCGGTGGCTCAGCGCGGGTGACGCGTCGGTCGGCGGCGCGCCGCCGGCCTGCTAGCGGAAGACGATGCGGTACTCACCCTCGTCGATGTTGACCTTGAGCCGCATCACGTCGGTTTCGGGGCGGCCGGCGCAGGTGGTGCGGTCGAGCGTCCAGGTCATCGACGCGGTGTGCTCGTCGGTGGCGGGATCCATCTCCCACTTGCCCTGCTCCTTGCACTCGACGGTCTCGCCGCCGGCGGACATCTCGGCCATGGCCAACCAGGTGTTGTCGCCGCGGAAGTCGATCGTCTTGTAGGTCAGGCGGGCGCCGGGGGCGTCGGTGGGCCGGAAGTCCTTGGCGTCGAACTTGACGAGTCGCTTGGCGAAGTCCTTGCTCGCCTTGTCGTCGGGGATCTTCGCGTTGTCGATCGTCTCCTCGGCGGGGGCGCCGTCGGCGGAGGCCGCGGCGGGGGTCTTCTTGGCGCCGCAGGCGGCGAGGGCGAGCATCGTGATCAGCAGCGTGGAGCGGAACATTCAGGGTCTCCGTGGGATTAGCGGGGCTCTTCTTAATCCACTCGATCGAGCGCTGCACGGCTCGGGATTTGTCCATACCTGTGGATAAGTAGGCGGAAGGGTGCGTAACTGGTTGAATCGCTCGCAAGTGGTTGAACTTCCATCGATTAGATTGTGCTCAAAAGTTGAGCATACCGTCTGCAGGTGGCTGCTTTGCTCCGTTCTCTAGCGTCGGGGCGCTCGTTGGGTCCTGGTTGTCCATAGTGACGGGGGAGAAGTCCCTCCGGGGCTCGGGCTTGACGCGCGGGCCCCGGCGGCGGACAACGGGTCCGCGCATGCGCCGCTTCCTCCCCGTCGTCGCCTACCTGGCCCTCGCGATCGCGCTCACGTGGCCGGCCGCGCTGCACCCGATCCGCGATGTTCCCGGCGCCGATCGTACCGATCTCTGGGACAGCCTGTGGTCCCTCTGGTACTTCTGGGTGCGCGTTCGGGGCGGCGAGCTCCCGTACCGGGTGGACGGCCTGCTCGATCACCCCGACGGCGGCGTGCTCTGGGTCGCGGATCCGCTCAACGCGGTGCTCGCCCTGCCGCTCCTACCGCTGCTCGGCGTGGCCGCCACGTGGACGGTGCTCGTCCTCGGGCACCTGACCTTCGCCGGCGTGGCCGCCCATCGGCTCGGCGAGGCGGTCTCCCCCGACCGCCCCTGGGCCGGGTGGGTCGCCGGCACCTTGTACGCCAGCGCGCCGCTGCTCCTCGCGCACGTCCACAACGGCGCGAGCGAGGCCGTCGGGACCGGGTGGATGGCCTGGGCGGCGCTCCGGCTCGTGCGGCTGGAAGGGGCCCCGACGCCCCGGAACGCCGCCCTCGCGGGCCTCTCCCTCGCCCTCGCCACCATCGCGCACTGGTACGCCGGGGTCGGCATCTTCCTGCTCGCCGGGCTGATGCTCCTGCGCGCGCGGTCCCGCCCGCGGCTGCTCGGGATGTTCGGCGCCATCGCGCTCGCCGGGGCGCTCGTCGTTCCCGTGGCCGTCCTCACCCGGAGCGCCGCCAGCGCCGACGGGAACGTCGTCGGCATCAAGACCGACAAGGAGATCGCCACCGTACGGCGCACCATCGGGCCGGCCGACCCCGTGGGCTTCGTGCGCGCGGGGGACTACCGATCGCCCGACTTCCGGGAGCTCTCCCGCTACGGAGAGCAGTACATCCACTGCCACTACCTCGGCTGGGTCGGGCTCCTGGCCGCGGTCGCCGCCCTTCGTCGTCGCGAGCGGACCGGCGTGTGGTGGGTCGGGGGGCTCCTCGCGGCGCTCCTCGCGTGCGGGCCCGTCCTCGCGCAGAAGGGCTCCCCCGTGATCCTCCCGGGGAACCTCGCCGTGCCGCTCCCCTACATCCTCGTCGAGGGCCTCCCCGGCTTCTCCTCGCTCTCGCTGCTCTGGCGCCTCTCCCAGGTCACCGTCCTCGCCATCGCCGTGCTCGCTGGTCGCGCGGCCGGGGGGCGCGGCGTCATCGCGGGGCTGGTCGCCGTGGCGGCGCTCGTGGAGACGATCGCCTTCTCTCCGATGGCCGGCCAGCGGGAGACGACGAACGCCACCGTCGCCCCGGCGATCGTCGCGTTGCGGGAGTCGCCGGACGGCGCGCTGATGAACTTCCCCGTCGCCGGCGGCCGCGCGTTCCTCTACGAGCAGACCTTCCATCGCAAGCCGCTCACCGGCGGCCTCAACTTCCCCAACAACAACGCCTCGCGGCGGGTGTGGAAGGAGGCCCTCGACCACGCGAACGACGCACCGGAGGCCCTGGCCGCCGCGGTGACGGAGAAGGCGCGCCAGCAGGGCGTCCGCTACCTCGTCGTCCACCTCGATCCCATGGCGCGTCCCGACATGCACGACACCGCCGTCCGCGCGCTCAAGGGCGCGTTCACGCCCATCGCAGAGGGGGACGGCGTGCGCGTCTACCGGTTCTGGTGATGGAGGTGCCCCTGTCGAAGGAGGAGTCGTGCGAGGGGCTCTCGGGGCCGCTGGGGGAGCGTACGTTCCTCACGGGCACGGTCGCCGAGTGGCGGGCCGCCACGGGTGCGCCCGACCTGGTCGCGGCGCCCGGGCTGGTGTGGTCGGCGGCCGCCGCGGACGCGGTGCGCGCGCTCGAGCCGGGTGACGTGCGCGGCGCCCCGGAGATGACGCTGCTCGGTCCGATCGCCGCGCTCACGGGTGGGCCGGTGTGGCTCGCGCGGCTCGGCGATCCATCGGGATCATCAGGCGATCGGATGGCGCGGGCCGCGGGGCTACCGATGCGCCCGTTCGACGCGCGGGAGCGCGTGCTCCCCGGCGTGGTCCTGCCCTCGGGGCCCATCCGCGTCGCGGACGCGTGGGTGATGCCGGTCGGCCATTGGACGCAGCTCTTGTGGGCGAACCTGCTCACCCTCGGCCCGTTCCTCTGGGCCCGGCTCGTCGGCGGAGGCGTCGCCGCGCCGGTCCGCCTCGGCTGGGCGGCGCTCCTGGCGGGCTCGACCGCGCCGGAGGACGTGGCCGCGCGGCTCAATCGACTCGGGCCGGGCGCGCGCGTGCACCGGACCGCCACCGTGGAGGGGTGCGTGCTCGGGGCGCGGGCCCGCGTGGGCGCCGGGGCGGTGGTGCGTGGCGCCGTGCTCGGGGACGACGCGGTCGTGGAGGAGCTCGCCCTCGTCGAAGGCTCGGTCCTCGGCGCGGGCGCGCGCGTGCAGCGGCTCGCGATGGCGAAGTTCTCGGTGATTGAGGCGGGGGCTGCCTTCGCGGGCATCATGCAGCTCGGCGTGGTCGGCCGTGGCGCCACGGTCAAGCACGGCGCCATCCTCATGGACATGGCGTTCGGCCAGGCGGTGCGCGTGCGGGTGGGCGATGCGCTGGTCGCCGCGCCGCACGGCCTCTGTGGCGTCTGCGTGGGCGACGGCGCCGTGCTCGCGAGCGGCATCCGGGTGGCGCCCGGCCGCGCCATCCCGCCGGGCCTCGAGATCCTCGGGGATCCCGCGCAGGTGCTGACCCGCCTGGACCTTCCCGCGGGCTGCGCGCGCGCCGAGGCGCGCGCCGGCCGACTGGAGCCGACATGATGCGTTGGGGGGATTCCGGCTTCTCCGCCGTGCTGCTCGGGGGGTACCTCGGCATGCTCACCCTCTTGTGGGGCGCCATGACCGCCGGCGTCGGCGTCTGGCATCGCCGCAACGCGCTCCCTGCGGTCGCGCCGCGCCCGCTGCCGCGGCTGTCGATCTGCGTGCCGGCCCGCGACGAGGCCCACCAGATCGCCGCGTGCGTGCGCGGCGCCCTCGCGCAGGATCACGCGGACATCGAGGTCATCGTCGTCGACGACGGGTCCACCGACGGCACGGGAGACGTCGCGCGCGCCGCCGCGCCGGACGATCCGCGGCTGCGGGTGGTCCGGACCGCACCGCCCCCCCCGGGCTGGGCGGGCAAGCCCTGGGCCTGCCAGCGCGCCGCCGCCGAGTCCAGCGGCGCCCACCTCCTCTTCGTCGACGCCGACGTGGAGCTCGCCCCGGACGCGGCCCGTCGGGCGGCGACCGTGCTCCTCGAGCGCCGCCTCGGGATGATGAGCCTCTTCGGAACGTGGCGGCTCGAGACCTTCTGGGAGCGTGTCGCCATCCCGGTCATCGGCTGGTTCATCCGCGGCGCGACCGACGTGGGCGCGGTGAACACGCCCGGTCGGCCCGAGGCGTTCGCCAACGGGCAATTCCTGCTCTTCGATCGCGCCGCCTACGAGGCGATCGGTGGCCACGGCGTCGTGCGCGGCGAGGTGCTGGAGGACGTTCGGATCGCCCGCGCCGCCAAGCAGCGGGGGCACGCGCTCGGGCTCTACGCGGCGCCCGACCTGTTCCGGGTGCGGCTCTACCGCTCGCTCGGCGAGATCCTCCGGGGCTACGGCAAGAACCTCTACGAGGGCATGGACCGCCGCCCGCTCCTGGCCCTGGGGGCGCTCCTCTTCCTCTTCATCGGGTCCGTGGCGCCGTGGATTTTTCTCGCCCTGGTGGTGGTCCGGCCGTCGGTCCTGCTCACGGGCCTCGATCCCGTCGGGTTCTGGGCGGCGTGGATCGCGTTGGTCTGCGCGCTACCGGTGCTGTTCCGCTGGCGGGTGGAGCGCGTGGACGGCCGAGGCGGCTGGTACGCGTGGTCCCATCCGCTCGGCAACCTCGTGCTGGCCGCCGTGCTCCTCCGCGCGGTGTTCGCGGTGGAGACCACGTGGAAGGGTCGGCGGTTCCACGACGGAAAGGCGGCCGGGCCCCGGTAGCGCCGGTTCGGCCGGCACGACGCCTTCCGACCTGAACGCGCGGGAGGGGCCGCCCTCTGCGACGCCGGAGGTAAAAACAAGAACGCCGGCCCAGAGGCCGGCGTTCAGGAGTGGAGCGGGAGACCGGACTTGAACCGGCGACAGCAACGTTGGCAACGTTGTACTCTACCAACTGAGTTACTCCCGCAGTTGGTGACCCCCTATTAACCGGGTGCCCGATCGCGTCAAGGATGTCGCGGCGACAAAAGCGCGAGGTCGGGTGGGGGTCTGGTTTTTCTGATCGGATGACAATGACTTGGGAATCGTCTATCGTGCTGGCGGCGCACTCCTTCGCGCAGCCGGAGCCTCGATGACGCGCACTATTTTCGCCGCCTCCTCCCTTCTCTTCGTCCTCGCGACGCTGGCCCTGCCGGGGTGCGATGGCCCCGCAGACGGGAAGACGGACGAGGACAACAGCGAGGACTCCTCCAGCGAGGACACCTACACCATCCCGGTCGACGCCGACGGGGACGGCGTGACCGTCGCCGACGGGGACTGCGACGACGCCGATCCCGCGCTCTACCCCGGGCGCGGCGAGGACTGCGACGGCCTCGACAACAACTGCAACTCCGTGGTGGACGAGGGCCTCCCCGACGCCGACGACGACGGCACCGCCGACTGTGTGGACGTCGAGGAGTGCGACGGCGTCGACAACGACGGCGACAGCGAGATCGACGAGGGCTACCCCGACTCCGACGGCAACGGCTCCGCCGACTGCGTCGGCACCGAGGAGTGCGACGGCCTGGACAACAACGGCGACGGCCGGGTGGACGAGGGCTTCGACGCCGACGCGGACGGCGCCACCCAGTGCGGCTCGTCGACGGCGGTGGCCGACTGCAACGACGCCGATGCGACGATCAGCCCGGGCGCCTCGGAGGCCCCCGGCGACTTCCTCGACAACGACTGTGACGGGCTCGTGGACGAGGGGATGTGGGCCGAGGGCGATCTCGCGGTCTCCGAGATCCTCGCCAACCCGGGCCGGGTGTCCGACCCGCACGGCGAGTGGTTCGAGATCTACAACACCACCGACCAGACCCTGATCCTCAACGGCCTCGTGATCAGCTCCACCATCGACGGTGAAGAGCACCAGGTCAGCTCGCCCGACCTGCTCTTCCTCGAGCCGGGTGACTTCTTCGTGTTCGGCAGCAACGACGACAGCTCCGTGAACGGGGATGTCGTGGTCGACTACGTCTACGAGGACGTGGTGCTCTCCAACGAGTCCGACGAGCTCGTCCTCGTCGCCGACGGCGTCGTCATCGACACCGTCATCTGGGACAACGGCTTCTCGATGCCCGACCCCGACGGCGCGTCGATCGGCACCGACCTCGGCCACTACGACGCGATCCTGAACGACGACCCCATGCTCTGGTGCGCGGCCACCATCCGCTGGACCGAGGACCCCACCTCGGACAAGGGCTCGCCGGGAGCCGGCAACGAGTACTGCACCACGTTCGACCACGACGGGGACGGCTACACCGGCGCCGACGGCGATTGCAACGAGGAGGATTCCACGACCTATCCGGGCGCGTGGGAGGGCTCGGACACCAGCGACAACGACTGTGACGGCGTCGACGAGACCGCCCCGACCGGAGTCGCGACCTCGACGGGCACCGGCTTCTCCTGCGACGACATCGCGCTCTCCTCGGCGGGCTCGTGGGACTACGAGGAGGGCTACGTGCTCACCTTCGCGTGGGAGCTGACCTCCGCGCCGGAGACCAGCGCGCGGACCACCGCGGACCTCGTGACCCCCACCTCCGCGAACCCGACGTTCAACCCGGACGTGGCGGGCACCTACGTCTTCACCCTCACGGTGAACGACGGCGGCACCGACTCCATGCCCGTCTCCGTGTCGGTGACCGTCGAAACGCGCGGCACGAACGGGAGCCCGACGGCGGTGGCCGGCGTCGATCAGACCGCCAGCGCCACCGCGACCTGCTCGTCCATCAGCTACGGCACGGCCTGGAGCTGCGACGACTGCTCCGCCCTGGACTTCACGCTCTCGGCCGCCGGCAGCTCTGACCCCGACGGGGACGACCTCACCTACGCGTGGTCGATCACGAGCGGCTCCGACTACGGCGTGCTCGACGGGTCCACCGGCGAGTCGGTCGGCCTGAACATGACGGCCGTGCCTGCGACCTACGGCGAGGCCACCACCCAGACGGTCGACGTGTTGCTCGTCGCCACCGACTGCATGGGCGTCTCGGCCACCGACACGGTCCAGGTCAGCTACACCTGCACCGGGTCCTGATCGGGCAGCGCGCCGGTGGCCCGCTCGGCGGCCCGGCGCGCGGCTACCCGTCCCGCCGCTAGTCGGCGCGACGCGCGATCCGGGTCAGCGGCTCCTGCAGGCGTGCGGGCGCGTTGACCGCGGCCGCGCGTGCCTGTGCGGCGAGCCGGGTCTTCAGCGTGCGGAAGAGGTCCTCGCGCGACGTGAGGTCGCCGCCGCCGGCCGCCCGCGAGAGGGCCAATTGTACCGGCGCCCCCGGCCGTGGGTAGAGCAGGAGCGAGCGGTCCACGGTGCCGCCGGTCCCGATGAGCACCTCGACAACTCCGTCGAGCGCCTGGGGAAAGGACGGCTCGTCGAAGGCGGCCTCGAAGCGGTCGAGGGCGTCCTTGGCGGCGATGACCCGCCACGCATCGGCGAGCGGTACCACCGTGGGATCCCATGCCGTAGCGGCCGTCATCGCGGAGATCCGGTCGAAGCCCCCGCACGGTGCGTCGGTGCACGCCCCGCGCCAGCGGAGCGCGGCCTGGGCGAGGAGCGCGTGGCCGGTGGAGGCGTCGGCGCCCGCGTCGGCCGCGAAGCCCTGCCACGCGCGGGTGAGCAGCGTGTGGGTCGGATCGCCGGAGACGCCAGCCCGCGTGCCGGCGTCGAGCAGGAGCGCCTTGGCCTCGGCCTGCTCGGCGTCCCGGTCGGCCGCCGCCCGCATGAGCGCAAGCCACGTGGCCTCCTCGAGCGCGGTGAGCGCGGCGGCGGCGGCGGCGGGGTCGGACGGCCGCGCGGCGCGCGCCATCAGCAGGGCGCCGGCGGGCGTGGCGGCCGCCCGGTCGTAGGTCGGGGCCGCGAGGGCGCGCGCCGGGGCGTCCACGGGGACGGCGGGGCCGTCGAGCCAGCCGAGGAGCACCTGCCGCTCCACGACGCCGAGGAGGTCGACCGGCTTCGCGCCGAGCCAGTCGAGGGCAGGGCGAACCTGGTCCTGGCCGGTGTCGCCCGTGGGGAGCGGCACCGCCCACGAGAGGGCGGAGGTCGCATCGTCGAGGGAGGTCTCGAGCGCCGCGAGCCGTGCGCCGCGCGCCAGCGCCACCGCCGCGGTACCCCGGTGGGCGGCCTCCACGGCGGCCCAGTCGGTCGGCGTGGCGTCGGCGGCCCGGGCAACGGCGGCCCAGGCGGCGACTGCGTCGTCGACCGGTCCGGTCGGTACGCGAGGGCGGCGGACGAGCGGATCGTCTCCCACCATCCACGCGAGGCGGGCCGCGGGCTCGTCGGGCTCCGGCAGGGACGTGGTGGCGTCCTGCGCGTCGATCTGCAACGCGGGGGGGATCGGGCGCGCGCATGCCAGGATCAAGAGCAGCATCCGCCCAACGTAGCCAGGACGGCGGCCGCGGGGCCCGGCTTTGTTCACGAGCGGCACCGTGGGTCGCGCCTCGGTTTCGGGCCGGCGCTCCTTGCGGATCGGCCGGGCGCCGCGCTATCGGGCGGCCGATGTCCACCCGCTTCGGCCCCCTCGACGCCGTCGTGCACGGCCCCGCCGACGCTCCGGTCACCGCCGTGTTGCTGCACGGCATCGGCCTCGGACCGTGGTTGTGGGAGCCGTGGGCTCCGCTCTTCGCCGCGGCGGGGGTGCGGACGATCGCCCTGCGGATGCCCGGCCATGGCCCCGGAGATGCCGACGTCGGGCTCGCCGACGTGATCGCCGGCGTCGACGCCGCGCTCGATGCCGTAGGCGGCGCCCCGGTGGTCGTCGGGCACAGCATGGGCGCGCTCGTCGCCCAGGTGCTCGCCACGCGCCGGGCCTTCGCGGGGATGGCGCTCGTCTGCCCCCTCCCGGCGGGGCAGGTGCGGCTGTTTCCGCCACGCGGGGCCCTGCTCGGAGGCGCCTCCCTCGTGAGGCCGTTTCTGACCGGCGCGCCGCTGCGCGTGGGGTGGAGCCTCTACCGCGCCGTCGGGCTCGAGCTCCTCGACGAGGCTGCCGCCCGCGCGGCCCACGCGCGCATCGTTCCGTGGCCGAACCGCCTCTGTCGCGACCTCGCCTTCGCCCGCCCGGTCATCGACCCCGCGCGTGTCGACGTCCCGGTCCTCGTGGCGCTGGGGGCGCGCGATTCGCTCGTCCCGTGGCGGCGTGCGCGCCTGTTGGGCGATCTCTACGAGGCCGTCACCTGGCGCTACGACGACCTCGGCCACATGCCGTCGCTCGAGCCCGGGGGCGAGCGCCTCGGGCGGGACCTCGCCGCGTGGGTGGCGCAACCGGCGCGGCCCCAGGTGCTCGAGAGCGAGGGGTACGGCCCGACCGAGGGCGTCGGCCACGAGCTACGGCGGCAGCGGCGCGGCGAGGAGATGAAGCGGCGGAGCGCCTACGGGCAGAAGCGGTCGGCACGCGGCGGGTAGCCCACTCTCTCGCTACGGCGCGTCCGAGGTGGGAACCGGCGCCTCCCGATCGTCGAACACCACCTCGCGCTCGGGCCACCGCATCGCCGCGAGCCCTCCGTGGAAGCCCGCCCCCTGGCCCCCGCCGCGGGCGCGTTCGGCATACCGACGCCCGACGCTGTAGTCGACGCAGAACACGTTGCCCGACCACGCGAAGCTGGGCACGTCGTCCCACACGTCGAGCTTCCCGGGGATCGGCGGGCCGCGCCGCCGCCAGTAGTGGCCGATCACGGTCGGGCGCTCGACGGGGCGGCGCCACCACCGATCGCGGGTGACGAACCGCCACTTGCCGCCGACAAAGAAGTGGCCGCCCTCGCGCACCTCCACCTCCGCGCCCGACGTGAGCAGCTTCACGGGGTTCCGGCGCTGGTGCGCGCCGTCCTCCTCGGCCACGGCGGGGAGGTGCCGATCGGGGCGCACGCGCTCGTCGCGGAGCCCCGCCCAGGCGGCGCGCTCCGCGGCGGCGCGGGCGGGGACCCCACGCGCGGTGAGGTCGGCGTCGATGACCTGCTCGTGGGTGGCCGCGAGCGCCGCGATGTCGCCGACGTCGGGCAGCTGCGCGGCGGCCCGCTCGTCCCACGCGGCGTGCACCACGCGGAGATCGGGGCGCTCGAGCGCGAGGGGCAGCTCGGCGAGCCGCTCCCGAACGAATTCGCGCTCCCGATCGTCGGCGAGGCGTGACGCGAAGGGGATGTGCGCGCCGTCGACCTGCGCGTAGTCGGTGGCATCCCCGTAGTACCAGCCGTTCCCCTCCTTCCGGTCTCCGAGGAGGAGGTTGAGCTCGTGGTTGCCGGCGACGGCGAGCGCGAGCCCGGCGTCCGCGAGGCGCGCGTAGAGCTGCATCACCGCGATGCTGTCGGGGCCGCGGTCCACGAGGTCACCCACGAAGACGAGGGGGCGCGAGGCGGTGCGGCGCTCGACATCAACCCCGAGCCGATGGAGGAGGGCGAGGAGCGCGTCGATCTCTCCGTGCACGTCTCCGACGAGGTCGAGGGGGCCGTCGGGGAGGCGTTGGCGGAGGCGGGGCAAACTCAGCCCCCCGCGATCAGCGCGTCGAGGCTACCGGCCGCACGCGCGCGGACGAGCAGCTCGCCGTGGATGCGCGACGGGAGCGCCGGGCCCCCGTAGATGAACGCCGTGTAGAGCTGCGTCGCGGCGCACCCGAGCCGCAGGAGCGCGAGCACGTCGTCCGCCGTCGCCACGCCGCCCATGCCGACGACGGGAACCCGCCCGGCCGCGGCCGCCACCACGATGGCGATCTTCGCGCGTGCCAGCGGCGCGAGGGGGGCCCCCGAGAGCCCGCCCGCCTCGCCGAGGCGATCGGTCGTGCCCGGGCGCGTGAGCGTCGTGTTCGTGGCCAGGATGCCCGCGCACCCGGCCGCCACCGCCACCTCGACGGCCTCCGTCAGCGCCTCGTCGGGGAGGTCGGGCGCGAGCTTGAGGAACACGGGGGTCCCGTGCGCGGCCGGCACCACCGCGCCGAGCAGCCGTTCGAGGGGCTCCTTCTCCTGGAGCGCGCGCAAGCCCGGGGTGTTCGGCGACGACACGTTCACCACGAAGTAGTCGGCGAGCCCGCGGAGGGCGCCGAGGCTGACGAGGTAGTCCCCCACCGCCTCCTCGTTGGGGACCACCTTCGACTTGCCGAGGTTCGCGCCGACCGGGGCGGACACGGGCCAGTGCCCGGCCTCGCGCAGCCCGCGGAGCTCTCCGGCGAGCGCGGCGGCGCCGAGGTTGTTGAAGCCCATGCGGTTGATGAGCGCGCGCTCCTCGACGAGTCGGAACAGCCGCGGACGCTCGTTGCCCGGCTGCGCTCGCCCGGTGACCGTGCCCAGCTCGATCGCGCCGAACCCGAGGGCGTCCCACGTGCGCACCGCCACGCCGTTCTTGTCGAGGCCCGCCGCGAGCCCCACCGGGCCGGCGAAGCGGAGCGGGCCCACGGTGCGCGCCAGGCTCGGGTCCGGCCGCAGACCCTCGATCTCGGCCACGACGCGCGCGGCCCCCATGATGCGGAACGCCCGCTCGTGGGCGGCCTCGGGGTCCATCGCGAAGAGCGCGGGCCTGGCGACGCGGTAGGCGGTGTCGAGCAGCATGTGGGGCCCGCTATCGCGGGAGGGAGCTCGGCGCCGAGGGGGGGGCGTTGCGGGGGGGCTCGGCCCCCCCGCCCCAATCTGCCGAACCTCCAACACTTCGCCCCCGACGTGCAGTTGCCGAGGTACGATCCCGCGATGCGCCCTGTCCCGCTCCTGATCCTCCTCGTCGCGTGCCAGGACAACAAGGTCGGGGTGTACAACACGCCGCCCGCCGTCAGCATCGTGGCGCCGGCC
>JAKFCH010000004.1:0-9878 GCA_036676765.1 Deltaproteobacteria bacterium | reverse complement strand
CCGGGCGAGCGCGACGCGGGCGGCGGTCCACCCGGCGAGGGCCACGGCGGCGGCGAGGGCCGCCATCGTCACGATGTCGGCGGCCTTCTGCCGCGCGCTCTTCTCGAAGGGGAAGGGGCGGTAGGAGAGGAAGGCCTCGGCCTCGGCGCGCTGATCGAGGCGGAAGTGATCGCCGGGAACGCAGCCGTTCTCCTCGGGGAACACGTAGCAGGCGGGGTTCTTGACGTTGAGCACGCCGTCGACCTCGGAGAGCGCCGGTCCCGGTCGGATCGGCCCCCAGGGGTAGTGCTCGAGGCGGTAGCCGAAGACGGGGTTGTAACAGTCGAGGGTGGAGCCCCCCTGGACCAGGGCGTCGTTCTGGTCGAGGTGATCGAGGGCGTCCGGGTAGGCCTTGGTCGCGGTCATCGCCGTGATGTGGGGCGTACGCTCGCCGGTGCGCACGGCCATCGTGCCTTCGAGGATGGGGTCGGGGTCGTAGAAGAGCTGGTAGTGGTAGAACCGGTCCGGCTCGCCCTCGTTGTAGATCCACACGGCGACGAGGCCCGCCCCCACCGCGAACACGCGCAGGCGCCCCGCGAGCGCCCGCTCCGCGCCGACCGCCGCGCCCCAGACGATCGCGGGGGTGTAGACGATGATCCAGCGGAACGGGAAGCTGGTCTGCCCGACGATGGGGAGCGACTTGAGCACGGCGTTCCAGCCGGGCGTGTAGATCAGCAACGCGATGGGGAGGGTGAACAGCACCGCCACCACCAGCACGCGCACGATCGTGGTCGACCGCTCCGAATCCGGCGACGCGCCCGACGCCCGCCGGGCGTGAATCAGGGCGAGCACGCCGAGGACCAGGAAGATCGCCGCGACCGGGGTGAGGCCGTAGGCCCACTCGTGGGGCCACACCTTCCACTGGTCGTTCCGGAGGAGGTCCTTGCTGGCGCGGTAGACGTTGTCGCTCGCGCCGAACAGGCTCCACGTGGCGAACCGCACGGCGTCCCACGGGTGTTCGAAGCCGGGGAGGGGGTAGTCCGCGCGCGGGAAGCGGCTCATCAACGCGCCGCTCGCGGCGAGCTTGGACGCGCAGATCGCCCCGGCGAGGGCGGCGGCGCCGACACCGCGGGCCACGAACCGTCGCAGGTCGGCGGCGCGCGGCGTGACGAGGCAGGCGAGCGCGACGACGGAGAGGCCGGCGGGGATCATCAGCGTGGTGAGGCCACCCTGGAGCCAGTACGCGACGAGGAGCCCCGCCACGAGCACGTTTCCGCCCCGCTTCCAGGGCCCGCACGGCCAAACGGCGCGGTCGAGCAGGGCGAGGGCGATCCACGGCAGGAGCGGCAGCGGATGGAACCCGTTCTCCCCCGTGACGAGGCGGTGGGAGAGAAAACCGTCGAACATGTAGAGGCCGCCGCCGAGGAGCGCGGCGGCGCGCGACACGCCGCCGTGGCGTCGGAGGAGCAGGTAGAAGCCCCAGAAGCCGGCGCTCGCGAAGCCGATCATCGTGACGAAGGAGGCCTCGAGCGGGTCCAGCGCCAGCGTGAGCAGCGTCGGGATGGCGTAGTAGCCGGACTGCGGATCGGCGAAGAACGGCTGGCCGCCGCAGAACGACGGCGAGAACCACGGCACGGGCAGCGGCCCGTTGGTGTGGAACCAGAGGTACGCATCCAGGTAGAGCGGCAGGGTCAGCTTGAAGTCGTGGCCGATGTGCCCGGTCGGACCTGGAAAGTACTGGCGGAACGCCATCTGGTAGCCGAGGAGCAGCAGGGCCCACGTCAGGAACGGCACGAGGCGGTTCACGGACTGCAGGAAGGGGGTGCCTCGCTCAGACATTGCGCGCCGACGAATAGCACGCGCGCCCCTCCGCGGGGGGCGCGCTACCCCGCGTGCCGCACCGCGATGGCCGGCGACATCCGGGAGGCCTGCCGCGCCGGGATCCACCCGAACACGAGCCCCTCCGCCATCGACAGGCCCGCGGCGAGCACGATGCCCTCCCAGCTCGTGGCCGTGGCCCAGCCGGTGAAGCGCCCGACCGCCGCGGTGAGCGCCACGCCCGCCACGATGCCGACGGCGCCGCCGAGGCCGCTCACGAGCGCGCTCTCCGCGAGGAAGAGGCCCTGGATGTCGCGCGGCGTGGCGCCCACGGCGAGGCGGATGCCGATCTCGCGGGTGCGCTCGAGCACGCTCGCGAACAGGATGTTCATGATGCCGATGCCGCCGACGAGCAGGGAGATGCCGGCGATCATCCCCATCACGAGGTTGAACACGCGCTGCTGGGCGCGCGACTGCTCGAGGAGGCGGAGCGGGACGATCAAGGTGGTGTCGGCGGCGTCGCGGTGGAGGCGCGCGATCGCGCGGGCGGCGACGGCGGCGTGGCCCTCGACCCGCCCGGCCTCCCCGACGGAGACGACCAGCTCGGAGAGCTCGGGCTCGGCGAAGGGGCGGTCCCAGCGGGTCAGCGCGGTGGCGAGCGGCACGAGGATCGAGCGGTCGTGGCGGTCGGCGTCGCCCGGCTCCGACCGGCGGCCGGACCCGAGGCCGGCCTCCTCGACCACGCCGACGACGTGCAGCCACACGTTCCCCGCGCGCACCCAGCGCCCGACGGCCTCCTCGCCGCCGAAGAGGAGGTCCCGCGCGGTGCCGCCGAGGAGGCAGACCGCGGCGGCGGCGCGCTCGTCCTCCGGCGAGAGCCCGCGGCCCTCCACCCGGACGAGGCCCTTCGCGGCGAGCCAGTCCGGATCGGCGCCGAGGACCCGCACGGCTTCCCCCTCGGGCAGGCGCGGCACGGTCTCGAGGGTCGGCAGCACGCGCATGCCGCCGACGTGCTCGGCGGCCGGGAGGATGTCGCGGAGCGCGGCGACGTCGCGGAGCGAGAGCCCCTGGGAGACCCGCCGCGCCTTCTGCTCGGCCTCGGCCTGGTCGTCGGGGAACGTCACGTCGCGGACGACGAAGTTGAGGATGCCGAGCTGCCCGATGAGCCGCTCCTGCTCCTGGCGCGCGCCCTCGGCGATGCCGAGGATCGCGATGATCGCGGCCACGCCGAAGAAGATGCCGAGCCCGGAGAGGAGCGAGCGCACCCGGTGGGTGGTGACGCCCTGCCACCCCTCCACCAGCACGTCCCACACGACGGCGCCCCGCATGCTCACGGGCTGGGCGCCACGACGGCGCTGGCGGGCGCGGCGGAGGGCGCCGCTGCGGGCGCGGCGGCGGCGGGGCGGGCGCTCCCGTCGCGCACGGTCGGATCCACGAGGGCGACGCGATCCCCCGCGTCGAGGCCGCCGGTCACGGCCACGTGGCTGTCGTTCATGCGCCCGAGTTGGACGGGCACGCGCTTCCAGCCGGAGAGGCCGTCGCGATACACGACGGACTCGGCGCCGTCGTGGAACACGCCCTCGCGCGGCACCAGGAGCGCGTCGGGCACCTCCGCGACGCGGATCTCGGCGCGCACGGTCATGCCGGGCTTCAGGCCGACCTCGGTCACCGGCAGGGCGATGGTGACCTCGAGGTGCTTGACCTCGCTCTGCTCGTTGCGCTTCACCGCGAGGTCGCTGACGCGCTCGACGGTGCCGGCAATCGGGGTGTCCGGGCGGGCGTCGACGATGACGGTGACGGCCTGGCCGACGGCGACCAGGGCGGCGTCGACCTCGTGGACCCACGCCTCCACGCGCATCGCGGCGAGGTCGGGCAGCTCCATGATCGCGTTGCCGGGCCACACGTTGTCGCCCACCGTGGCCTTGCCGCGCTTGCCGCCGCGCCACGCCTCGGTGAGGAGCACGATGCCCTCCCCCGGGGCGCGGATGACGATCTGCTCGAGTTGGCGCTCGATCTGGTCGACCTTCGCCTGCGCTTCGTCCTCCTCCAGGCTCAAGAGCTCGAGCTCGGCGGACGCCTCGAGCTGGGCGGACTGGAGCGCGGCCTCGCTCCGGCCCACGGCGAGGCCCGACTCCTCGACGTCGAGCCGGGCGCTCTCGCGCTCGACCCGCGGCACGGTCTCCGAGTCGGTGAGGCGCAGCTCGGCGCGCTGCCGGGCGAGGCCCGCCTTCACGACCTCGTTGCGTGCGGTGGCGAGCTTGACCGTCTGCTGGGCCTGCTTCTGGGCGATCTTCGCCTGCGCCACCCGCAGGCGGGAGACGGCGGACTCCATCTCCTTCACGAGGTCGGTGGGGTCGAACTCCACGAGGAGATCGCCCGCCTTGACGCGGGTGCCCTCCTCGGCGAGCGAGGTGATCTTGAGCCCGCCGCGCACGTTGGGCGCGGTCACGTTCTCCGACTTGACCGCCTCGAGCTCACCCGGCACGCCGAGCACCACCGAGAGGGTGCCCGTGGTCACCTCGGCGGTGGGGACGGCGTCGGGGTCGGCGCCGCCGCAAGCGGCGAGCAACGCCACCAGGGCCGCGGAGGCGCGGATCAGCATCCCGAGAGGCTAACGCACCGACGGCCGGCTACCGCCCGAGGAACACGTAGACCGCCCCGCCGCCGCTCGCGCCGGTGTCGACGCCGCTCGCGCCGAGGAGCAGATCCTCGCTGCCGTCGCGATCGAGATCGCCGCCCGCCGCGAGCCCGGTGCCGAGGCCGTCGGCGGTGGCGGTGCCGTAGATGGACACGTCCGCGAGCGCGCTCGTCATCGTGGTCGTCCAGCTGCCGCCCCCGAGGAAGAGGAAGACCGCGCCGGCGTTGGTGGCGGCGGTGTCGTCCCCGCTCGCGCCGATGGCGAGATCGTCGATGCCGTCATCGTCGAGGTCGGAGGCGGTCGCGATCGAGGTGGCGAAGCTGTTGGCCGTGCCGCTCCAGAGGGCGTCGGCCTCGGTCACGTAGGTGTCGCCGCGGGTGTCCGCGAGGTCGAAGAACACCCACACCTTGCCGGAGGTGGCGGAGGCGAGGGTGAGGTCGAGGGTGCCGTCCCCGTCGAGATCGCCGGGGGCGGGGAGCGGGTCGGACCCGAGCGCCTGGGAGCCGACGGTGCCGACGATGGTGGTCGCCGCGGCCGAGTCGACACGGTCGTGCACCCAGGTGTTCTCGGTGTTGCCCTCGATGACGTACACCGCGCCGGCGTTGATGGCGCCGTCGTCGTTGCCGGAGGCGCCGACGAGGATGTCGCCGTAGCCATCCCCGGTCACGTCGCCCAGGGCGAGGCTCGTGCCGAGGTAGTCGTAGCCGTCCGCGCCCCAGATCTGGTCGTGGGCGTCGTTGATGTCGTAGCCGCCCGAGAGGTCGCCGCCAGCGAACACCGCCACGTTTCCGGCATAGTAGTCGGCGTAGTAGGTGCTGTAGCTGTAGCTCTCGTAGATCGTGCCGGTGACCAGCTCCGCGACGCCGTCCCCGTCGAGATCCCCGGCCACCGACCACCGCACGACGTCGTAGTCGGAGTCCCCCTCGACGTAGGCGGTGTAGTCCTCGTAGAGGTCGACGGTGCCGCTCGCGTCGTCCCCGTCGAGGAGGCCGGCGAAGCCGAAGTAGGTGCTCACGCCGGTGAGCACCACGTCGTCGGTGCTGTCCCCGGTCAGATCCGCCATCGGGCCCGACACGTACGCGAGCGGGAGGTAGGAATCGCCGTAGATGTAGGCGGTGTCGTAGCTCGTGATGACGCCGGCCGCGCCGACCGCGCTCTCGCCCGAGACGACCCACGCGGCGCCGTCCGTCGGAACGGCGCTCAACGCGATGAGGTCGTCGCCGCCGTCCCCGTCGATGTCGCCGCCGAGCGCGAGGGTATGGCTGGCGCCGAGCGCGAGGTCGGTCGAGCCGCCGTACAACACGCCGCCGTGGACCGACGCCACCGCCAGCTCGTCGATGACCCCGTCACAATCGTCGTCCAGGTCGTTCCAGGTCTCGGTGGTCGGGGCGCCGATGGCCGCGTCGGTGTCGTCGCAGTCGGCGCTGAGCGCGACCCCGTCGTAGTCCTGGTCGTTGTCGTCGTTGCCCGCGCAGTCGGTGTCGATGCCGTCGTACCAGGCGTCGGCCGCGCCCGGGTGGATCGACCCGTCCTCGTCGTTGCAGTCGGCGGGGAAGTCGTACCCGTCGCGATCCTGGTCGTAGTCGTCGTCCCCGTTGCAGTCGCTGTCGATGCCGTCGTACCAGTGGTCCTCGGCGCCGGGGTGGATCGCCGCGTCCGTGTCGTCGCAGTCGACGTCGATCGGGCTCCCGTCGGAGTCCTGATCGTCGTCGTCGTTGCCGGCGCAGTCGCTGTCGACGCCGTCGTACCAGGTGTCCTCGGCGCCCGGGTGGATCGCGGCGTCGAGATCGTCGCAGTCGGAATCGACCGCGGCGCCGTCGAGGTCCTGGTCGTAGTCGTCGTCCCCCCCGCAGTCCTGGTCGATGCCGTCGTACCAGGTCTCGGTGGCGCCGGGGTAGGCCTCGGGGTCCGCATCGTCGCAATCGGTGCCACCGCTCGGCAGGCTCCCGACGCCGTCCCCGTCGGCGTCCTCCTGGACGGTCGCGGTGACGGTCACCACCACGACATCCCCGGAGCCCGACGCGTCGGTGACGGTGACCGTGGCGGCGTGATCGCCGTACGTGGTGGGCGCGAGCGTGAGGGTGAGCGTGGTGGAGGCCCCGGGGGCCGGGGCGACGTCGGGGAGGCTGTGCGTCCAGGCCCCCTCGAAGGCGCTCGCGAGCTCGTAGGTGAGCGCCAGCGGCCCCTCGCCCACGTTCGCGACGGTGAACTCGGCGATCCTCTCGTTCCCGACGAAGGAGAGCCCGAGGTCGACGGACGGCGGGGTGATCACCAGGTCGCCGGGGAGGATCTCCGGGTCGGTGTCGTCGGTGTCGTCCGTGTCGTCGGTGTCGTCCGTGTCGTCGGTGTCGTCGGTGTCGTCGGTGTCGTCCGTGTCGTCGGTGTCGGCGGTGTCGAGGTCACCGGGGCCGGTGTCGTCCTTGGACTGCACGTCCCCGAAGTCGACGACCAGGTTTCCGCAGCCGGTGAGGAAGAGGAGCGCGGCGAGACGGGACATGAGACTCCACGGGCGACGGGGCGACGGGCGCACTCATGGTAGTCCGTCACGCACGCGCTCGCGCTGAAACCCTGCTGTCAGCCCGTGGACACGGGCTCGATCGCGATGCCGCCGGCCGGCGCGCCGTCCACCCAGTTGCGCGCGACCTCCCGTCCGTGCGTCTCGTCCACGAAGAGCACGACGATCAGCGCGGCCGCGAACAACACGGCGCAGAACAGGATCGCCGTCTGCAGCCCGAGGGCGGTCTGGAGCACGCCGAGGCCGAGGAGGCCGAAGATGGCCGCGAGCTTGCCCATCACGCCCCACAACCCGAAGATCTCCCCCGCCTTCTGGACCGGCGCGAACAGGCCCACCAGCGCGCGGCCCGAGGATTGCGCGGCGCCGAGGCCGGTACCGGCGAGGCAACCGACCCCGAGGAACACGTGCTCCATGCGCAGGGAGGTGCCGAACGTGGCGTTGAGCGCCACCGTGAGCTGGGGGGTCGCGTAGATGAGCGTGGCGGCGACGATCCAGAGCACCATCGTGAGCGCATAGGCGTTGCGCGCGCCGATGCGATCCTGGATGAAGCCGAACGCGACGGCGCCGCCGGCGGCGGTGAGCTGGGTGATGACGAACATCATCATCATCGTGGACCGCTCCCAGCCGATCACCTGGTCGCCGTAGATGAACGCGAACGCGATCACGATGGAGAGGCCCGCCTGGGAGAAGAACAGCGAGCCGAGGAACACGAGCAGGTCGCGGAACGCGCGCACGTCGCGCACCGACTGGCGGATCCGGGCCACGCCCACGGAGACGTAGGTGGCCCCGGGCGGCAGGACCTGGGCGACGCCGCGCTCGCGGAGCAGGGCGAACGTCGGGAGCGCCCCGAGGAAGAAGAACGCGGCGGTGACCGGCCCGATGAGCCGCACGCCGCCGATGTTCTCGGCGGACGCCGGCCCGAGCCCGAAGAGCACCGCGGCCGTGGAGATCAGCCCGCCGAAGTAGCCGAGCCCCCACGCCATCCCGGAGATGCGCCCGAGCGCCTCGGGCGGCCCCAGGTCGGGCAGGAACGACGAGGCGAACGACTCGCCGCTCGAGAAGCCGAAGTTCGACACGAGCAGGAGCGCCATCGCGAGCACGACATCCCCCGGACCGGCGAGGCCGAGCGCGGCCGTGGCCACCACGGTGAGGAGCCAGCTCGCCATCAGGAAGCGCTTCTTCGCGCCGGAGAAGTCCATGATGGCGCCGAACAGCGGCGCGGTGAGGACGACCAGGGCGTAGCTCGCGGAGAGCGTGGCGCTCCAGAGCAGGTTCCCCAGGCGGTCGTCGCCCACGATGAGCTTCGGGAACACCGTCGCGTAGACGACGGTGATGATCACCGTGGTGTACGACGAGTTGGCGAAGTCGAACATCGACCAGCCGAAGATCTCGCGGGCATCCGCCTGGAGTCGGGCCGCCGGGGGAGGGGGGGCGAGGGTCGACATTCCGGTTCCGGGGGCGCGCGGGAGTGGGGAGCGTCGCTTGCGGGCCGGCGTAGCCGCGCGGGGCGGTCGTGGCCAGGGGCGGTCGTGGCCGGGGCGGGCCGGAATCGTGCGCCACCCTCGACGGCGGCCTTCGAAGGGACGCAATAGGGGGTGCGCATGGCGCGCCTCCCCACCGCCCTGATGCTCCTCGCGGCCGTCGCGACCGGCCCGGCACGCGCCGCCGAGAGCGTGCAGACCGTCGTGGTGCACGCCTCGTTCGTCGCGGTGCAGCCGAACGTCGTGGAGGCCACGATCCAGCAGGCGGGCAGCTCGCACGTCGTGCGCCTCGTGGACGACGGCTCCGATCGCAACGATGCCCGCGGGGATCGCGTCTACACCGGCACCGTCGAGGGCACCCCCGCGCAGTACCTGCCGCTCTCGCTGTCCGCCGAGGCCGACGGCGTCGAGCGCGACGTGTGGACCGGCGTGGTGCGCGTCGGGCTCGAGCCCACCGTGGAGCTCGCCTTCGAGGTCACCACCGGCGCGGACGGCGCGCTCGTCGGCACCCGGCGCGCGAGCGGCAGCCCCGGCCGCGTGAGCCACGCCACCGAGGCGCTCCCGCTGATGGCGGCGAGCTTCTGGGCCACGTTCCTGCTCGTCTACGGGGCGGTGGCGCTGAAGATGCGCGCGCGCCCGGAGCCGGCGGCGTAGGTCCGGAGTGGGGAGAGGGGGAGTCGGAGGGGGAAGCCGGAGCTGGGCAGCCGGACCGCGCGCGGACGCGCGGCCGCTGCGGCGGCGTCGACGGCAGAGCGAGCGGGGCCGGCTCCGTTCGCGCGGCTCAGTACGTGTTGGGCGAAGTGACGAGCCGCGCGAAGCGGCTGCTGAGGCGTGGCTGCGTGGCTGACGCGCGGTCGCGTCAGTACGTGTTGGGCGACGTGACGAGCCGCGCGTTGTCCGACCCGCTGGCGACGTATTCGGCGAATTCGCCGTCGCCGTCTACGTCGCAGAGCCCGTGGACGGTGAAGTCGCGGTTGTCGGCATCGACCTCCACCCAGTAGGCGCCCCGGATCATCCCGTCGGGTCGCCACCCGAGCTTCTCCCAGGCCGCGTCGCCCTCCCACGGTCGCTGTGATTTGCCCCCGCTCGACCAGAGCTCCTGCTCGGCCTGCTCGCGGCTCCCGACGGGAACGTAGGTGTCGAACGCGGCGTCGTAGGCGAGCTGCGCGGTCTTGAGGCCGTCCACGTACGCGGGCACCTCCGACCGCTTGGCCTTCAGCTGCATCGAGACGAAGTTGGGGATCGCGATCGCGGCGAGGATGCCGACCATCGGTACGGCGACGCAGGCGATCCCGCCGACCAGGACGAGCACGGTGACGAGGACGACGGCGAGGACGTTGGGGCCGCTCTTCGCGGGCGTGGCGTCGGACATGGGGCGGTTCCGGGCGAGTGGGGAGTGTACGCGGTGGCGGGGGGGTGATGGGGATGAGCGGGGATGCCCGGGGCG
>JAKFCH010000003.1:0-54014 GCA_036676765.1 Deltaproteobacteria bacterium | reverse complement strand
CCCGCGGCGCCGGTCGCGGCCGTCGCCCCGATGCCGGCGGCACCCGTGGCTCTCCCCTCGCCCGCAGTGCCCTCGCCCGCGGCGGCCCCGCCCGCCGTGGACGTGGCTGCCGGGGTGTCCGCGGCCGTCGCCGAGCCGGTGCCCGCCTCGGCCGACCTCCCGCCCGACGCCGAGCCTGCCCCGACTGTCACCCCGACATTCGCCCGGCCCGCCTCCCGCGCGCGGCGCTCCGGCTACCGGGTGCCCGCTTCGGTCGCGTCGATCGAGAGCGCAACTCCCGTGGGTGCCGCGCCGACCGAGGCCCCCCCCGTCGACGCGGCGCCCGTGAAGGCCCCGGTC
The DNA here is from genome assembly GCA_036676765.1 of Deltaproteobacteria bacterium. Lineage (GTDB taxonomy): Bacteria > Myxococcota_A > UBA796 > UBA796 > SXON01 > CAJBVW01. Next base: position 53,675 of record JAKFCH010000003.1, on the reverse strand, counting down.
GCCACGGCGGCCGCGGTCGAGGCCGCCCCGGTGGCCGCGCCGCCTCCGGCCTCGTCCCAGGTTCCGGGGGCGTCGGCGCTCACCGGCTTGTGGCTCGGCAAGGTGCCGGGCGGCACGTTCGCGCTCGATCTCACCGTCGCGCCGGACGGCCGCGTGACCGGCCGCGCGCGGCGGAGTGACGGCGCCTCGGAGGGCGTGGTCGCCGGGCGGGTGAGCCGCGCCGACGACGGCAGCCTCCGGGTCGAGCTCCAGGTGACCGAGGGTGCTTTGACCACGAGCTACAGCGGCGCGGTGGAGGGCGGCGAGCTCCGCGGCCGCATCTACGCCGGCGGCAAGGCGCAGGGCCGTTTCACCGCCGCGCGGTGAGCGACCACGCGCCCGCCTCCCACACGCGGGCCCGGCGTTAAGCCTCCCGGCATGTGCACCTCTCCCCGCTCGTCGGCCCCCGCCCCCGCCGCACCCGCCCGGGGGGTTCGATGAACGTCGGCATCGTCGGCGCCGGCGAGACCCTCGACGCCCTCGCCCGCCTCGCCCGCGCGGCGGGGAACACCGTCACGGTGAGCGGCGGGCGCGCCCCCGAGGGCTTCGCGGAGACGAGGGACCTCGCCGCCCTCGCCCGGGAGACCGACCTGCTGCTGCTCGCGATGCCCCCCGATCGCTTTCGGGACGTGGTGCGCACGATCGATCCCGGCCCGGCCGTACGAGCGGTGGTCGCGACGCGGGGGCTCGAGCCCGGGACCGGTCGGCGGCTCTCCGAGATCCTGACGGAGGAGTCCGCGTGCCTGCGCGTCGGCGCGCTGGCGGGGCCCATCCTGCCCGCCGAGATCCGGCGGAGCAGCCCGTGCGCGGCGGTCGTCGCCTCGCCGTTCGCGGAGGTCGCGCGGCTCGCCTCCCAGGCCCTCCACTCCCCGGCGTGCCGCATCTACACCAGCGAGGACCTCCCCGGCGTGGAGCTCTCCGGCGCCCTGGTGGAGGTCATGGCGATGGCCCTCGGCATCGCGCGCGGCCTCGGGCTCGGCGTCGGCGCGCAGGCCCTCCTCGTGAGCCGCGGCGTGGCCGAAGGGGCCCGCCTCGCGCGCAAGGGCGGCGGCGATCCCCGCACGTTCTCCGGGCTCGCCGGCGTCGGCGAGCTCGTGGCCGGCGCCGCGCTCCCCGACCACCCCGGCCACGTGCGTGGGCTCGCGCTCGCCCGCGGGGAGCCCGACCCCGCCGCCGCCGCCCTCTGCCAGGCCCTCCTCGGGAGGGTTCCCGACCTCCCGATCACTCAGGCCGTGGGCGCGCTCGCCGCCGGCCGCGCCCGGGCTACCGAAGTGATCGCGGGCCTGATGACGCGCGATCACCGCGAGGAATTCGACGCGTGATCGGCGTCTACGACTCGGGCTACGGCGGGCTCACCGTGCTCCGCGCGCTCCGCGCCGCGCTCCCCCATCACGACTTCGTCTACCTGGGCGACTCCGGGCGGGCCCCCTACGGCGGGCGCGACACCGACACGATCCTCGACTTCGCCGAGCAGTGCGTCGAGCGGCTCTTCGAGGAGGGGTGCCCGCTGGTGGTCGTGGCCTGCCACACCGTGTCGTGCGTGGCCCTCCGGCACCTCCAGCGCCGCTACGCGAACGGGTCCGCGGAGGGCGCGCGCCGAATCCTCGGCGTGACCATCCCGGCCGCGGAGGCGGCGGTGGCCGCGAGCGCCGGCCACATCGGCGTCCTCGGGACCGCGCGCACCGTGTCCTCGGGCACCTTCGGCACGGAGCTCGCGAAGCTCGGCCCCCATCGTGTCACCCAACAGGCGGCGCCGCTGCTCGCGCCCATCGTCGAGGAGGGGTGGGAGGACAGCGCCATCGCGCGGCTCGCCGTGGCACGGTACGTCGCGGAGCTCGGTGACATCGACACCCTCGTGCTCGGGTGCACCCACTACCCGCTGCTGCGCGCGGCCTTCGAGGCGAGCCTGCCGGCGGGCGTGGCGCTCCTCGATCCGGCCCCGTTCGTCGCCGCGCGCCTCGCCGATTGGTTGGATCGGCACCCCGGCTTCGTGGCGCCCGGATCGGGCGCGCTCCGATTCTTGTGTACGGGTGATCCCGCGGGCTTCCGCGCGCACGGCGAGCGTTTCTTGGGGGAGCCGCTCCCGGCCGTCGGACACGTGGCCGAGGAGGGCGGGCGGCTCGCGCACAAGGAGCGGGTGGAGATCCGGACGGGGCAGGTCGTTCGTTAGGTACTCCCGCGTGACAGAAGCTCGAACCGAGGCGTAGTATGCCGGCCCGCGAGGCCCCCATGCGACTGCTCTCCCTCCTCCTCCCCCTCGCCGGCGGCCTCGTCGGGTGTATCGAGACCAACCTCGCCGAAAAGAAGGAGGAGCCGATCTTCGAGCCCGCCGACACCGGCTTTCCGCTCGACACGGACACCGAGGAGGAGGACACCGACGAGACGGGTGACACCGAGGACACCGTCATCCCCTTCGAGGGCTGCGAGTCGCGCGCCTTCCCCGCCACGCGGCTGGCCACGCTCGACGATTGCCTGGGGGACGATCCCACCATCCCCGACTACGACCTCGTCGAGCGTTGGTCGGACATGACCATCGGCTACATGTTGAGCTCGCCGGTGATGGTGAACCTCACCGACGACAACGGCAACGGGATCATCGACGAGAACGACATCCCCGACGTCATTGCGGCCCCCTACACCACCGGCATCTACGCGATGGACGGCGCCGACGGCTCGCGGCTCTGGTCGGTGGCCTCCAGCCAGATCGAGCAGAGCACGCCCGCGGTGGGCGATGTCGACCTCGACGGGAACCCCGACGTGTTCGTGCAGGGCCTCTACGGCAGCAAGCTCATCTCGGGCATCGACGGCACCACCCTGTGGGACGGGCGCGCGCCGTCGAGCATCAAGACCTACTGTGGCGCCCCCGGCATCGCCGACTTCGAGGGAGATGGCTCGGTGGAGATCTACTTCGGGCGCCTGATCCTCGATGGGGTCACGGGCGCCATGGTCGCCGAGGGCACGGGCGGCCAGGGCACGTCCATCCCCGGCGAGGGCCCGATCAGCGTGGCGGCGGACCTCGATCTGGACGGCGAGCTCGAGCTCGTGGCGGGCAACACCGTCTACGACGCGCGTGGCACCACCCTGTTCACGATGTCGGGCGCCGACGGGTTCCCCGCGGTGGGCAATTTCGACTCGGATCCGTACGGCGAGATCCTCGTGTCCGCGCAGGGCGGTGTCACCCTCTACGACGACGACGGCACGCGCCTCTGGAACTACACCTTCAGCGGCTACGGGGGTCCGCCCGCGGTCGCCGACACCGATGGCGACGGCCTGCCCGAGGCCATCGTGCCCTACCAGGCCGGGATCGTGGTGCTCGACACCGAGGGCCGCGTGGTGTGGCAGTACACCCACACGAGCGCCGGCCTCTACGACGGCGTGTCGGCCTACGACTTCGACGGGGACGACGATTGGGAGGTCCTGCTCAACGCCCCCGATCGCCTCATCCTCTTCGACGGCCCGACCGGCGAGATCCTCGACGAGCACCCGAACACCGGCACCTACACCTGCGGGCAGGAGCCCACGGTGGCCGACATCGACAACGACGGCCACGCCGACATCGCCTACTCCCACGGCGACGAGTACGGCGGTGCCGGCGGCATCTCCGTCCTCGCGGACACCACCGGCTTCGCGGCCGCGCTCTCCGTGTGGAACCAACACCAGTACTCGATCACCAACATAAACAACGACGGCTCGGTTCCCACCGATCCCGAGGTCAACTGGGCGGACATCAACAACTTCCGCGCGGGCCCGCCCATCTCGTACGTGTTCGAGAACCAGAACCTGCGCGGCCGCATCCACGACGTGTGCACCGAGGAGTGCGACGCGGGCGACGTGACGTTGTGGTGGTCGATCGGCAACGACGGCACCGGGCTCATCACGGACGACGTGACGGTCGAGTTCTGGGGCCTCACCGAGGGCGGCGAGGTGCTCCTCGGCACCCAGATCTACATCGCCGACCTCGAGCCGGGTTGGATGGGCGAATCGGTGGAGACCCGCCTCCGCGCCGTCCCCGCGCCGCTCTACGACGTCATCCTCAAGATCGACGGCGGGAACGCGTCCGAGGTGAGCGCCGTGAGCGAGTGCGACGAGTCCGACAACGAGGCCGCGTGGGCCGCGTTCGTCTGCCTCTGACCCGCGCCGGCCTCGATCATGCGCGCCCTCAGTCACACACGGGGTCGGTCACCAGGAGATCCTCGATGACGTGCCAATTGGTGTAGGTCCCCGTGCCACCCGTGAAACCGACGTACGCGGGGAAGTCCCAATGGCCCTCGATGTCCTCGTCGATGTACACGATCCCGTCGATGAGCACCTTGACGCGGGGCGCCGCGATGTCGACCAACATCGTGTGCCAGGAGGTGTCCTCCATCTCGGGGAGCTCCGTCCACACCTTGGGCGTGGTGACGTCCCCGTCGAAGGTGAACGCCACGTGATCCAACGCGGTGGGATCCTGGCCCCGGTTGTACCAGGTGTCCACCTCGATCGACCAGCCGGGGAGCGCGGGACCGGAGGTGCAGTCGGCGTCGCCGTAGCCGATGCCACACCCCGTGCCGCCCAGGAACGTGGTCATGCGAGTGGTGTCGAGGGCGGTCAAGGAGATGCCGTCGGCGCCGGTGCCGCCGCCGATGTAGAAGCGGAACTCCAGGATGACGTTGTCCCCGTCGATGGGCCGGCTCGTCTCGAAGGCCGTGCCGACCACGTCACGGGCGTCCTCGGTGAGGACCAGCCAACCGGTGGCGCTCTCGATGTACGACTCCCCCTCGAAGTGCCAACCCGGCAAGGTCAGGGCATCGAAGGTGATGGTACCGTCCTGGCAGAGAGGCGCGCTGTCGACGGCGGGCAAGCCGCACGAATCGGTGGCGGTGAGGGTCACCGTCTGGTCCCCCACGCCGCGCGCCGCCGCGGGCCAGGCGAAGGCGACGATGCCATCCGGACCCGCCGGGTCGGAGCCGAGCGGGCCCTCCACCGACGCCGTCCAGGCGATGCCGAGCGACTCGGGCGGATCGAGGTCGTCGGACACCAGGCCGCGCAGCTCGAGCGCGCCTCCCTCGGCGACCACCAGGCCGTCGGTCGGCGCGGTGATCGTCGCGATTGGCGGCGCGTTCGGCGTCGCGGACAGCGGCAACCGGACGAGCGGCTGGTCGGGGTCGTCGCTCTCGATCTCGAGCATCCCCTCCCCCCCGGTCGTGGTGAGGTGCAACGGGCTCGCCTGCCCCGGATCCAATACGAACGGCAGGGTGACCGGCGCCATCGACCACCCCGCGCCCGTGAGGCGGATCGCGGTCACGGTGAGGGGGGCGTCGCCCCGGTTCCGGACACTCACGTCGCGGGTGTCCTCCGCGCAGAAGCCGCGCAACGCCAGCTCCAGCGGGTCGGTCACGATGTCGGGGATCGTGGCCGGAGCGGCCGGGCGCGGTGGCGGCTCCCCCGCCGGCTCGTCGATGTCGGTGGGATCGGGCGTGGGCAACGGTACGTGCTCGACCGGCTCCTTCGACTCCCCGGGGGCGGTCTCCGTGAACCGGTGGTTCAAGGCGTAGTCCGAGCACCCCGGCGCAAGCGCCAGGAAAACCAAGTAGCGTGTCACGTCGACCCCCCTTTCGTCCCCTTCCCCCCGGAAGGGTTGCCGTGGTGGCGGCCCGACATTCCTATACGCGGACCCGGGCTCGACCAAGGCCGGTCCGCGCGGCGTCGGAAGTGTGCGCGCGGTGACCTGTCCCCAAAGTCCGAAGGACTCGACCCCCGGATCCTGAGCATTCGGGCCGCCGATACGGTAGAAGGCGGCGATGCTGGTCCTCCTCTTCGCCGCGTGCTTCCCCCGCCTCGATCCGTCGGAGGCCGACTCCGGCCCTGTCCCGGACGACACCGGGCCGGTCCTGGTCGAGACCCGCTGCGGGGACGGGGAAGACGACGACGGCGATGGCGACATCGACTGCGACGACGCCGACTGCATCGGCGCGCGGACATGCGAGGAGGACGAGGACGACACCGACACCGACTCCGACTCCACCCCCGACGAGGAGACCGACTGCGAGGACGGGGACGACGAGGACGAGGACGGGGACACCGACTGCGACGACTCCGACTGTGACGGGGACGACGCCTGCGAGGAGCCCGCGGCCTGCTGGGACGAGGACGCCGACGACGCGCTCGGCGCCGCCATCGCCGAGGGCACGGCCTCGGGCAACGACGGAAACGCGTCGTGCGGCGGCGCGAGCACGGCCGACACGTTCGTGACCTGGACCGCCCCCGCGACCGACACCTTCGTGTTCGACACCGTGGGGAGCGTGGCCGACACCACGCTCTGGGTGGCCGAGGAGACGTGCGACGGCGCGGAGCTCGCGTGTGACACCGACACCTTCGGCACGGACTCCCAGGTGACCCTCTCGCTCTCCCGGGGCGACCGCGTGGTCGTGGGCATCGAGGCGGCCGGCGCGTGGACGCTCAGCGCCTGGCAGGGGGATTGCCCGGCGTACACCATCGGGGACGCGCTCGCGGTGACCGGGTCGACGACCGTGTCGACCACCGACCTCACCTCCGGGGTGTGCACCAGCGATCCCGAGTCGGTCGTCACGTTGCGGTGGATCACGCCGTCGAGCGACACGTGGACCTTCTCCACGGACGGGTCGGACTTCGACACGATCCTCGCGCTCTACGAGGACACCTGTGACGGCGACGAGATCGACTGCAACGACGACATCACCGGCGGCGAGGTCGGCGGGCCCTCCGAGATCTCGACCTGGCTCTCCGCGGGGGACGTGGTGACCATCGCCGTGGGTGGGTACGGCGGCGACACGGGCGCCTACGTGCTCGACATCTCGAACGGCTAGTCCGCACGGGATGTACGAATCACGTTGACGCCAGGCGGCCCGCGGGTCATGGTCGCCGCGCTTTTGGAGCCACGAGTGGGACGCCTCGTCGTCACGGTCGACCTCACGCCGCAGGGTCTCTGTCGGTTGTTCCGCCCGCGGGCGGACACCTGGGAGGCGCTGGAGAACGACGTGTGGGGCGAGGTCCACGCGGAGCTCGAGCGTCACCTCACCCGCACGCCCGACGCGGACGTGCTCGACGTGATCGACGCCGCCTGTCTCATGGAGTCCACATGCGAGGGCCCCGGGCACCTCGCGCTGGCCTGCCGCGACGATCTGCACGTGACGGCCCTCGCGGGCGCCCACTGGTACCAGATGGGCCTGGGGCTCCTCGCCGTCCGGGTGCGCGCCCGGCTCGCCGCCGCGGGCTACCGCGTGGCGGGCGGCTTCGTCGACCCCACGATCATCGCCTCCACGCCGACGGCCCACCCCCTGGTCCCCGTCGGGGATTCCCTGGTGGCGCTCGACGTGGCCTCCGGCGAGCTCCTCGTCGACGACGGAGAGGAGGTGCCGCTCACCGACGCGGCGCTCCTGGCGACCATCCGCTCCGACGGCCTCTGCCGCTGCCAGCTCTGCGTCGAGCTGCGGGCCCGCCAGACGGCGTAGGCGCCGCGTCGGGTTTCCCGGCGGGGCTCACCCTCGGTGCGCGCTCAAACGTCCCGGAGGACCTGGAAGCAGGCCGCGCCGAGGGCCGCGCACACCGGGATGGTCAGGATCCACGCGGTGAGGATGCGCCGCGTGACGCCCCAGGACACGGCCGAGAGGCGCGTGGTGGCGCCCGCGCCCATGATGGCCGAGGTGATGCAGTGCGTGGTCGAGGTCGGGAGCCCGAAGGCCGAGGCGACCGTGAGCACCACCGAGGCGCTGGTCTCGGCGCAGAAGCCGTGGATGGGCCGGAGCTTGAAGATCTTGCTGCCCATGGTGTGGATGATGCGCCAGCCGCCGGCGGCCGTGCCGAGCCCCATCGCGAGCGCGCAGGCGAGCACGACCCAGAACGGCACGGGGAACTTGCCGGCGGGGTCGACGGTGCCCGTGTAGGACATGAGCGCCATGGTGATGACGCCCATCGTCTTCTGGGCGTCGTTCGTGCCGTGGGAGACCGCCATGAACGCCGAGCTCACGAGCTGGAGCTTGCGGAACACGAAGTTGATGCGCACGGGGCGCACGTTGCGGACGGCCCAGTAGGTGAGGATCATCCCGACGAACGCCGCGCCGAAGCCGAAGAAGGGGCTCACGACCAGGGCGAGGACGACCTTCTCGATCCCGTGGGGGTTGATGCCCGCGGCGCCCCCGTGGAGGTAGCCGGCGCCGACGAGCCCGCCGACGAGGGCGTGCGAGGAGGAGGACGGGAGGCCGAACCACCACGTGAACAGGTTCCACACGATGGCGGCGATGAGCGCGGAGAGCACGAGCTGCTGCGTGACCATCGCGGGGTCGAGCAGATCCTTGCCGATGGTGCTGGCGACCGCCGTGCCGAGGAACGCGCCGACGATGTTGAAGGCGGCGGCCATGAGCACGGCGGTGCGCGGCCGAAGCACGCCGGTGGACACGACCGTGGCGATGGCGTTGGCGGTGTCGTGGAAGCCGTTGATGAAGTCGAAGATCAGCGCGAACACGATGACGAGGATGAGCAGCGTGAGCGTCGTCATCCGTTCAGCCGTTCTTGATGACGATGGCTTCGATCACCGTCGCGACGGAGGCGCACCGATCGACCGCGTTCTCCAGGCCCTCGAGGAATTCCTTGTGCTTGATGAGCGTGATGGCGTCCTTCTCGTTCGCGAAGAGATCCCCGAGGCGCAGGCGGAACACCACGTCGGCCTCGTGCTCCAGGTAGTGGATCGATCGCGTCAGGGCGCGGATCTGCTCGGCCCCGTTGCCGGTGCGCAGCGCGGCGACCGCCTGGGTGAACTGGTTCGTCGCCTTGTAGAGGATGTCGGCGAGCTCGCGGCTCCCCTCGGGGAGCGAGTCCATCTGGTGCACGGTGAGGTGGTTCGCCGTGGCGCTGATGAAGTCGGACACGTTCTCCAGCGATCCCGTGAGGTGGTAGAGGTCCTCGCGGTCGATCGGGGTGACGAAGGTGGCGTCGAGCTGATCGGCCATGTCCTTCATCGCCTTGTCGCCGTCGTGCTCGGCCTCGCGAATTCTCTCGACGAGCACGAGCCGCGCGTCGCGACCCTGCGCACGCGTCAGCTCCACGAAGAGCCGGGCGGCCTCGTCCGCGGCCTTCGCCGCGTCCGCGACGTAGTCGAAAAATCGCCCTTCCTGCGGGAGGAACCATCGAATTGCCTGCTGTAGCCACGCCATGCCTGCCTCGCGGTCCGTGTCTCGTTCGTTTCTTTCGGCGCACCCTTACAGACCTGGGCCCCCACCGGCAAGCCCATGCCGCGAGGCGGAATACACTACGGCATCCGCGGATGCCCTGATGGTGCCGAAGTCGCTCCTCTCCACATTGGTGGCACCCCTCGCGGTGGCCGTCTATCTCCTCGTCCTCGCGGCGTTCGACCCCGTCGATCTCACCCCCGACACCCTGCGCCTCCTCGCCGGCGTAGCCGCCGTGGGAATCCTCGCCGCCACGTGGATCGTGGTCGGCGGGGCTCGCGCGCGGGACCGGCAGATGCGCGAGGCGACCGCCCTGCTGCGCCAGGTGCGCGAGGGGAAGGTGCACCACTTCCTCACCGTGAAGCGCGAGGACGCCTTCGGCGAGCTCGCCGAGGTCATCAACGAGGTCGTGGGCCAGCTCCGCAGTGCCCACATCGGCGCGGAGACCGAGCGGGTGCTCGATCGGGCCATGGTCCGGGAGTCTCCGAACGGCCTCCTCATCACCGACGCCGCAGGGCGGGTGCTCCGCTACAACCCCTCCCTCGCGCGGCTCCTGCCCATCGCGAGCGATCCCGTGGGGAAGGCCCCGATCGAGGCCATCCCGGTGCTCGAATTCCAGGAGGTCATCGACGAGACCCGCCGCACCCGCCAGCCCTCCGAGCGGGTGGCCACCGTGGGGCGGCGAGAGGTGCTCGTGCGGGGCATCCCCCTCGCCGACGGCGCGGGCTGCATGGGGGTCGTGCTCGACATCACGTCGGTGCGGGCGGCCGAGCGGGCCCGGCGCGACTTCGTGGCGAACGTGTCCCACGAGCTGCGCACCCCGGTCACGGCGCTGGTCGGCTACGCCGAGAGCCTGCTGCAGGATCGCGACCAGCTGCCGGAGTGGTCCCGGCCGATGCTCGAGGCGATGAACCGGAACGCCCGCCGCCTCGCCGCCCTCATCGAGGACGTGCTCCAGCTCTCCAAGATCGAGGCCCGGCAGGGCGATCTCCCGCTCGTCGCCGAGCCGGTCCGGCCCGTGGTGCGCGAGGTCCTCGCCCGCTTCGGCGAGCGTGCCCGGCAGCGCGACATCACCCTCACCCTGCTGGACGGCCCCGAGATCGACGCGCGGATCAGCGGAGAGGCCTTCGAGCACGCGCTCGGCAACCTCGTGGACAACGCGCTCAAGTACACGGCGACCGGCGGACGCATCGACGTCGCGGTGGAGCTCCGGGACGGCGCGATCGCCGTGGCGGTCACGGATGACGGCATCGGGGTCGATCCGATCCACCACGAGCGCATCTTCGAGCGCTTCTACCGGGTGGATGCGGGCCGCAGCCGGGATGTCGGCGGAACCGGCCTCGGCCTCGCCCTAGTCAAGCACCTCTGCCTTGCGATGCAGGCCGAGGTGACCCTCGAGAGCGACATCGGCAAGGGCAGCCGGTTCACGTTGCGCCTGCCGACGGTGTGACGCCGGGCGGGCCTCACCCCCGCGATCGTCACGGACGTTGGCCGGGGCCGGCGCTACCTTTGCGCCATGCTCCTGCTCGTGCTGTCCGCCTGTGATCCCGACGAGGTCGCGCCGGCTCCCGGCGTCGTCGCCAGTCCCACCTGGTACGCCGACGTGCGGCCGATCCTCGACAAGTCGTGCGCCCGCTGCCACACGGACGGCGGCCTCGCCTGGTCGATGGAGGACCCCGCGACCGCCCAGGGGATGGCCGAGGCGATGAAGGTCGCGGTGGAGAGCGGCCGCATGCCTCCCCCCGCGCCGGACCCCGACTGCCGCGACTACGAGGGCTCCGAGCGCTTCGTCCTCACCGACGTCGAGAAAGCCACGCTCGCCGCCTGGGCCGACGCCGACGCCCCGCTCGGGGATCCCGCCGACGCGCCCGGCGCGCGCGACGACAGCCTCGTCTCCCTCGCCCCCTACGACCTCGAGCTCTGGGCGGCCGCGCCGTACACGCCCTCGTTCACCCCCACCGACGGCAACGACTACCGCTGCTTCCTGCTCGACGTGAACAACCCGGAGACCACCTACATCCGCGGCATGCAGGCGATGGTGGACAACACGCGCATCGTGCACCACGTCGTGCTGTTCGACCCCGACGGCACCGACGACCTCTGGGCCGAGGGCGATCCGCACGACGGGTTCACCTGCGGCGGGCTCGGCCAGGGCAATTGGTCCACGCTCGGCGCGTGGGGCCCCGGCGCCAACCCGACCGTCCTCCCCGAGGGGATGGGCATCCGACTCGCGCCGAACGCGCAGGTGGTGCTGCAGATGCACTACTTCGACAGCTTCGAGGGCGCGGACCAGGAGGTCGACCGGTCGGGGTACGGCCTCCTGCTCACCGACACCGTGACGCACGAGGCCGTGAACATCGCGGCCGGGCCGACCTCGTTCACGTTGCCGGCGGGGGAGGCCGAGGCCACGGTCCGGGCCACCTACCCGTGGATGGGAGAGGCCCAGGTGCTCGGCGTGTGGCCCCACATGCACCTGCTCGGCGCCGCGTTCGAGGAGACCGTGATCCACCCTGACGGCACGGAGACCTGCCTGCTCCGCATGAACGCGTGGGACTTCCACAACCAGGTGACCGCCAACTTCCTCGCGCCCGCGCCGGTGGTCACCGGGGACATGGTCAAGATCAAGTGCACGTTCGACAACAGCGCGACCAACCCGAACCAGCACTACGATCCGCCGCGCGACATCCCCTTCGGCGAGGGCACCTCCGACGAGATGTGCTTCGGCTTCACCCTCGTGGCCGTGCCGGTTTCGCGCTGACGGCGGCCCGCGCCCGATAGGAGGGCCCCATGCCCCGCCCCTCTGCCAACGTTTCGTGCCCCTGCGGCTCCGGCCGCAAGGCCAAGGGATGCTGCCTGCCCTTCCTCGAGGGAGCGCCCGCGCCCACCCCCGAGGCGCTGATGCGCTCCCGCTACACCGCCTACGCCGTGGCCGACACCGGTCACCTCCTCCGCACGACCCACGCGGACAGCCCGCACCGGCAGGCCGATGCGCGCGCCTGGGCCGAGGAGCTTCGTCGCTACTGCGCGGCCGTTCGCTTCGACGGCCTCACCGTTCACGAGACCTCGATCGACGGCGAGCGGGGCCGGGTCCGCTTCTACGCGCGCATCACCCTCGACGGGCGCGACGTGTCCTTCGGCGAGGACAGCCGCTTCCTGCACGTGGGCGGGCGCTGGCTCTACGTCGACGGCGAGCGGTGGACGCCCGAGGCCCTACAACCCGCGTGACCACTCCGGCCGGAGCGGCACCGCGCCGTCGAGCGCGGCGTCGAGCGTCCCGAGGATGCGGGCACGGTCGCGGGGGAGGCGCCCCCCGAGCGGGAGGTAGTTGCTCGCGTGGTTGGTCCGGAACAGGGCGTCGGTCGGGGCGGCCGCGGCGACGAAGGTGCGGAGCTCGCCGAGGAGCCCGGCCACGTCGGGAAGCTCGAATCGACCCCGCTCCTCGAGCCGTGCGATCGGGGTGCCGGGCACCACGGTGAGGGTGAGCGCGGCGAGGAACGCGGGATCCATGGCGGTCGCGAGCGCGGCGGAGGCCTCGGCGTGCTCCTGCGAGCGCTCGACCCCGCCGGCGCCGAGCAGGAAGATGACGGAGAGCTCCATCCCGGCGGCGCGGGCCTTCTTCGCGGCGGCCACGTGCTCGGCGGCGGTGCTGCCCTTGGCGATGCGCTTGAGCGTCGTGTCGTCCCCCGACTCGGGGCCGATGTAGAGGCGCGCGAGGCCGGCCGCGCGGAGCCGGGCGAGCTCGGCGTCGGACTTCTCGAGCACGTTGCCGGCCATCGCGTAAGAGCTCACGCGGCGGAGGCGCGGAAACGCGCGTCGCGCGCCGTCGAGGATGGCCTCCCAGTGGTCGAGCGGCATCACCAGGGCGTCGCCGTCGGCCACGAACACCTTGTCCACGCGCGCGCCGTGGCGCGCCCCGGCCATCTCCAGGTCGGCCAGCGACTCCGCGAGGGGCCGCACCCGGAACGTCGGCTTGTCGCGGTACATGTCGCAGTAGGTGCAGCGGTTCCAGGAGCAGCCGATGGTGGCCTGGAGGATGTAGGCGTCCGCCTCCGAGGGCGGTCGGTAGAGCTTCCCGACGTAGCGCATCAGGCGATCTGCACGGGGACGCCGAGCTTCTCGAGCGCGAGGGCGAGCGTGCCGTCCTCGAGGATCCGGTTCAGGCGATGGTCGCCGCCCGCGATCGTCCAGAGCTCGACCCCCTCCCCCGCGCCGGCCACGAGGCGGTGCGAGTCGGCGAGGGGCACCACGTCGTCCCCGTCGCCGTGGATGACGATGGCGCGGGAGCCCGGGGGGAGCGAAACGTCGAGGCCGACGCGGTGCGCCGCAGGGGCGATGAGCACCGTGGGGCCGCTCCACACGCCGTCGAGGATCAGGCGGGTCGCGACGGCGCCGCCGAAGGACGAGCCGACGACCACGCGCGGCTGGTGCTCGGCGATGGCCGCGGCGGCGCCTGCCACCGCCGCCTGGAAGGACGACGTGTCGAGGGCCGGGGTGAACGCGCCGTAGCGGGCGCGCAGCCACGTGGCCTTGCTGCCCGTCGGCCCGCTCTCGAGGCCGTGGAGGAACACGATGGAGGACATCGGGCGGACCTATCGTGCCCCGGGCGGGGACGACACCGGCGGCGTCGATGCCCCCGAGCGGACGAGCACGCGGCGGAGGGAGCCCCGCTGGTCCCCGTCGCTTAAGCGGCCCCACATGTGGCGATCGCTCCTCCTCCTCCTCGCGGCGCTCCCCCTCGCGGCCCTGCCCCACGTGGCGGCGGCGGCTCCCGAGCGAGCGTCTGCACCGCCCCCCTCCACCCAGGTGTCCACGATGTCGTCCCTCCCCCCGCTCACCGCGCTCTCCGGCTCCGCCCTCCCCGAGGCCGACCTCGCCGGCAAGGTCGTCCTGTTCGTCAACGTGGCGAGCAAGTGCGGGTACACCCCGCAATACGACGGCCTCCAGAAGTTGTGGCTCGACATGAAAGACCGTGGCCTCGTCGTCGTGGGCGTGCCGTGCAACCAATTCGGCGGCCAGGAGCCGGGCACTTCGACCGAGATCGAGAGCTTCTGCAAGCTCAACTACGGCGTGGACTTCCCCCTCCTCGAGAAGCAGGCCGTCAACGGCGGCGACCGCAGCGCGCTCTACGACTACCTGATCGGGAGCCCCGCCGGCGGCGGGACCAACGTGAAGTGGAACTTCGAGAAGTTCCTCGTCGGCCGCGACGGCGCGGTGGCGGCGCGGTTCCCCTCCTCGGTGGCGCCCGACAGCCCCGAGCTTCGCGGCGCGATCGAGGCGGCCCTGGCGGCCAGGTGAGCGGCCAGGTGATCCGCGGGGTCCTCGCTGCGTTGCTCCTCGGCGTGACCGCGCCCGCCCTGGCGCAGGACGCTCCCGCGCCGGCCGGCGCCGTCACCCTCGAAGGCAACCGCCTCGTCCTGCCCGCCCCCATCACCTTCGTCGCCGGTACCGGCACGCTGACCCCCGAGAGCGACCTCGCGATCGGCGCCGCCGCGACGTGGCTCCAAGGAAAAGACTACGTCTCCACCGCCCGGATCGAAGGCCACACCGACACGAACGACGCGGCGAGCCAGGCGCTCTCCGAGGCCCGGGCGATGAGCGTGGCGCGGGCGCTCGTCGCCGCGGGGATCGACTGCAAGCGTCTCCTCGTCGTAGGGTTCGGGGGGAACAAGCCGGTCGCCGACAACGCCACGGCCGAGGGCAAGGAACAGAACCGCCGCGTCGCGATCGAGATGGCCGCGCTCCGCGGCCGGGCCATCGGAGGTTTGCCCGTCGATGGAGGTGGGAAGGTCGCCGGGGATGCCTGCGCGCCCTGAAACCGCCACCGCCACCACCCGATCACGCCGGTGACGACGAAGAACACCATGAGCGTCACGTCGGCGAACAGACGCGCTTCCGCGAATACGAGGCCGAGCAACACGGAGCCCACGATTCCCGTCCACCACGTATGCGCCGAGTTCCGGTTGGCTGCCACCACGGAGGCGCTGTTGAACAGGATGGAGAGGGGCTCGAGCACGGTGTCCCCTACTCTACCGACGAGGGCCCGGGTAGCGAGCGGTGACAGAGCGGCGGGCGTCGGGGCGGAGGGGCGCGCCCCCCGCTCCCGCGGGGGTCGGCCTCCTGCGGGCGCGCGCTTCGCGCTTGGTCCGCCGCTCCCGCGGCGGGACCGGCCGGCACCGCCGGCCGCCCTCCGGAGGCCTCGCGCGGGAAATCGGCCGCTTCGACCTGTCATCAGGGGATTCGGGGGGCGTTGCGGGGGGCTCGCCCCCCGCCCCATGAAAACTCACACCTCGATGCCACGCGCGCGCCCAATCGAAGGGTCGGGATCGCGGAGCCTCGCGTCGGCGAGCGGGTCCGCGGCGGCCAGGGCACCCTTCGATCCGGCGGCACCGAGGAGCTGCCGCAGGCCACGGACCGACCCGTAGTAGTGGCCCGCGTCGTGATCCGCGTCGGTGAGGCAGGCGCGCACGGCGGTCCGGGAGACGTCGGGCAGGTTCAGGGCGCCGAGGGCCTGGCCCCACAACGCGTCGATGTAGTTCTGGTCGGCGGGGAACTCGAGCAGGCCGGCCAGCGTCAGCAGCAGCATGCCGCGCCGCCCCTCGGGCGTCGCCAACGGGCCGGACGAGGGCAGGTGCCCGGCGTCGACGGCCGCCCAGAAGGCCTCGGCCGCGACGAGCAGGCGCTTGAGCTCCATGCCGGCGTGCGCGAGCCAACTGTGGAACATCACATCCCCCGACAAGCCGGCTTGGGTGTCGGGGGTCCGGGTGTACCGACACGAGGCGGGTTGCTCCCCCGGCTCGCTGCGATGGAAGCGGGGAGGCAGGTCCGCGGGCGGCTCGTGGTGACTGTAGAAGCCGGCCGACTGGAAGATGTAGAACAGCTCTGCTCGACCGGGCAATCCATCCCAGAGGTCGGAGTATTGGGTGACACGGTTGAGGCTCCCGGCCGCCCAATTCAGGCCGCGGGCGGCGTCACCCCCGATCTGGGAGGCCGAATAGCCCGGGTCGCGGGGCACCAGCGAGGCCCGCACGTCCTCGGCGATGGCGTGCAGGTCGAGGTCGAGGAAGCCGTCGTAGAGATCGGCCTTGCCGTCGTGGTTCACGTCCGTGTACCGCGCGACGACCGACGGGTGGCTCGGCCCGACGAATTGGGCGAACTCGGGCAGCGCCTGCTGTTCGTGGTACCACTGGGCCTGCTTCGCGCGCCGCGCGAGGCCGACGTGCTCCTCCCCGGCGGACATGCCACGGAGCACGGCCACGAAGCAGTCGACCGCCTCGGAGGCGGACACCTTCCCCTCGGTGGTGCGGAAGTACGTCGAGTCCCACGAGGAGTAGATGTCGGCGTCGGGGAACAGGCGGGCGATGGCGAAGCGTGTCGTCAGGCCCGCGCATTGGCCGTTGATCATCAGCTTGTAGCCGCGCTGCACGACCCGGGTGAGCGACGCCCGCATGTCGAAGGAGCCGAGCTGGGCGTGGCGGTTGACGAGCACGCCGACGAACGCCTCGACGCCCATCTCCTCGTTCTCGTCGGAGGGGCTCGCCGAGCGCGCCCACACCTGGATGGGCTCGCCCGCGGGCGTGCGGAACGGCGCCTCGAGCACCCGGTAGCGCCTCGATAGCATGCCCTCGACGGGCGAGGCGTCCACCACCTCGTGGAAGCCGTGGCGCCCCGTGAGCACCTCGCACTCGCCCTCGTGGAAGTCCCAGGCCGAGCACATCGCGAACCGCCAGGGGCCGACGAGCGCATCGTAGGGCGGCGCGGCGCGGACCAGGCCACGCACGAGGTCACCGGCGCGGGCCTTGTCGGCGGCGCCGAGGTGGGGGCCCCGGAGCTGGAGGAGCTGGATCGCGTGGGCGCGGAGCGCGGGCCGGGCGGAGGGGCCGACCTCGCGCTCGATCACCTCGAAGATCCAGGTGGCGGCCACGTCGGCGTGGGGGCGGAACGTCGGGTCGCGACGGACCGTCGCGATGACGTGCGCGAGGATGGTGACGCACGCGGACCGGACCTGGGCCACGACGTCGGGGTCGGCGAGCGCCGCGGACCCGTCGACGGCGGCGGCGTCGAGGGCGAGGCGGACCTGGCGGAGGAGCCCCCGGGCCTGCGACTCGTCGAGCCGCTCGGTCCGGACCGGTGCGTCGGGGTGGAACGGGCTCTCGGGGAACAACCGCTCGAACGTGAGCGTGCGCCGCGTGGAGATCCAACGCGCGGCGCGGACGAGCGCGGTGGCGGCCTCGAGGCCCTCGGGCGCCGGGCTCTCGGGGGTGGGGCCCGGTTCGGCGCGGAACGCCCCGTCGGCGCCGAGCCAGAGCGGCGGCGCGCCACGACGGCCGGCGGTGAGATCCAGGAGGTTGGCGGCGGGTGTCGGGTCGGGCATGTCGGCTCCGCGGGGGGCCCCGAGGCTACCACGCGCCCCCTCCCCTCGCGACCGCCGACCGCTCGATCGGCACAGAGCGTCAGCGCGCGGCTTGCGTCTCGGCCTTGCGCGCGGCTTGTCGGGCGGCCTTGCGCGCGGCGCGGGCCTCGGCCCCCCGCACGGGCTGCTCGATCGTGTAGCCGAGCACGAGGGGCTCGCCCTTGCGGGTGATGCTCACGAACAGGTCGGGCTCCTTGCGTAGCGCGATGTAGGCGCCGATGGCCTGGAGCACGTTGTTGATGCGGCGCCCGTTGATCTCGTGGACGATGTCCCCGCTGCGGAGGCCGCCCTCGCGGAGCACGCTGCAACGCGCGAGGGAGACGCGGAAGCCGTCGGGCTCCTTGGTCACCTTGTCCTTGTGGGCGTAGGCGTAGCCGAGCTTCTGTAGCTCCCCCATGTGGGTGGCGTAATACTCGATGAGATCGCGGTCGATGTACCAGGCGGCCTCGGCGACCCGCGCGATCGACTGGGAGGACTCGGGGCACGGCGCGCGGCGGTCACCCGCCCGCTTGGACCGGGCGCGCTCGCGACGCATCGCGCGGGCGATCTGGCGTTTATCGAGCTCGAAGGCCTCGTCCTCGTCGTCCTCGTGGTCCGCGGGGGCCTTCTCGTGCTCCCCCTTGGTCATCTCGGCGAGCGCGGCCCGATCGGCGTCGGAGAGCACGGGCTCGGGGAGCGGCTCGGGCGGAACCGGCTCGGGCGCGGGCGCGGCCACGACGAGCTCGGCGGGGAGCGGAAGCGCGACCACGGGCCTCGGCACGTTCACGGGGACCGCGGCGGGCGCGGGGGCGACGGAGGCCGCGGTGATCGCGGGCGCGGGCTCCGTGTACAGGGAGACATGGAACACGCCCTCGGGCAGGGGCTGAAAGGGGGCCGCGCCGTCCTCCTCGCCGTCGTCCGGCTCGGAGAAGTCGAGCGGGACCTTCTCGTCCGGCTCCGCCTCCTCCACCTCGCGCCACGCAGGCACGCCCGGCGCCACCAGGGCGAGGTGGAGCGTGGCGCTGAGGAGCAGGGCGATCAGGCGGAAGGGGCGCACGACGGTTCTCGGTTATCCGATGGACGCGCGCGAGGCGGCCTCCATTCGACGCGCCCCATCGCCTCGGCGGGTGTCACCCACCGACGAGCTCGCGCAGCGCTTCCGGCCCCGGGACCACGGCCTGCCACCACGGGGGGGCGCGCATGGCGCGGGACCAGGCGGCGAGGCCCCGCCCGAAGGCGGCGGGCGTCGGGTCCGCCCAGCCCACGACGACGGCGCCGCCGAGCGCCAGGAGCGCCACGCCCGGTACGAACGGGAACGAGGCGCAGAGCCGCAACGACACCATCCGGGTGGACACCTCGACGGCCCACGCGTCCTCGGCGGGGGCGAGGGCGGGCCAGGGCGGGGGTGCTCCGGGATCGAGGCGCGCGAGGGTGGCCATCATCGGCGCGAGGCCGATGCGGACGGCGTCGCCGGTCTCCGGCCGCGCGAGGAGGCCCGCGAGGTCGGCGGCCTGGAGCCGCGCGATCCACCGGCCGGCGAACCCGGGCGGCAACGAGGTGGCGCCGGGCACGCCGAGGAGGGCGCCGAGCGCGCCGGCGACGGTGACGCCGGGCGCCGCCAGGATGCCGCCCACCGCCGCCTCCTGCCGAGCCGCCGCGGCGTCGAGCGGCACGTGGTGGCCGAGGAGCCCCTCCTCCGAGGCGAGCGCGGGCGCATCCCGGGTGGCCCACGCCGAGTAGCAGCCCGGGTCGATGCCGACGCGGCGCTCGGCCCCGGTGTCGACGAGCACGAGGGGGTACTGGCGACAGATGGTCGGCTTGGCCGCGGCGCCGTAGCGGGCATGGAGGCGGCAGCCCGCGGGGTCGAGGAACACGCAGCGGCCGTCGACGAAGCGCAGGCGGCCGTCCACGACCGGGCTCTCCACGCCCAGCTCGGCGCCGAGGGCGCGCACGCGCTCGTCCTCCTCCTCGGACACGAGGCGCACCCGCACCCCCATGCAGCTCCCGCCGCAGCCCGTGCAGGAATGACCGAGGCGACCGACGGAGCGCGCGTTCATTCGCCCGTCTAACGAGGGCGGGGCGGGTGATCCCGCGGTGCGGTGGCAGGCGCGCCGGTTAGACGCGCCCGCATGGCGCATGTGCATCCGGTCCAGGTCTACTACGAGGACACCGACTTCTCCGGCGTCGTCTACCACGCGAACTACCTGAAGTACTACGAGCGCGCTCGCGAGCACCTCCTCGGGGTCGACGAGCTGGTGCGGCTCTACCGCGACACCGGCATCGGCTTCGTGGTCTACAAGGCCGAGATGACCTTCCGCGAGGGCGCGGTGTTCGGCGACAGCCTCGAGATCCGCACCACCGTGCGCGCCGAGAGCGACTACCGCGCGGTCTTCAACCAACAGGTGTGGCGCGTCGGCGGCAAGACCGCGCTCGTCGAAGGGCTCGTCCAGCTCGTCTGTGTCAACCGCGACAAGCAGCTCGTGCCCCTGCCTGCCACGGTGCTGCACGCGCTCCAGGCCGCCGGGCCGTGATCGAAACGGCACGGTACGCGCCGGCCGCGCTCGATTCGAGGCTTCTTCCCTCGGTGGCACCGCGCTTGCTTCGTCCCCTTCGCACCCTTGGAGCCCCATGACCGTTCCCTCCCTCGTCCTCCTCGCCGTCCTCCCCTTCGCCCTCGTGGCTTGCACGGGCACCGACGCGCCCGCGAAGGACGACACGGCGGCCGACGCGGACACCGACACTGACACGGACACGGACACGGACACGGACACGGACACCGACACCGACACCGACACCGACACCGACACCGACACCGACACCGACACCGACACGGACACGGACACCGACGCCGACGCGGACACCGACACCGACACCGACACCGACACCGACGCCGACACCGATGCGGACACCGACGCCGACGTGTGCGACGTGGAGGACCTGGTGTTCACGGCCGAGGTCCAGGATCGTGCGGGGACCGTGAGCTCGACCTGGACCTCCTCGGACCACCTCTTCTTCGCAGGGTACGCAAACAACCCGTGCGCGACCGAGGTGTCGTTCGAAACGAGCACGGGGTGCCTCGTGACCGACGCCGTACTGACCTCCAGCAGCGGCGTGGGGATGAGCACGGGGATCATCTGCACCGACGCGATCACCACTTGGACCGTCCCCGCCGGCGGTCGCGTCGGGGACCGCCTCGAGACCGGCATGTTGCCCGCCGACGCGTACCGCCTGACGCTCGGCTTCGGGTATTCCTCGGCCTCCGC
This sequence comes from Deltaproteobacteria bacterium, assembly GCA_036676765.1. Classification (GTDB taxonomy): domain Bacteria; phylum Myxococcota_A; class UBA796; order UBA796; family SXON01; genus CAJBVW01. Next base: position 32,802 of record JAKFCH010000003.1, on the reverse strand, counting down.
TTCCACGGATTTCACCGTCACCCGCTGATCGGTACGAGCGTGACCGTCCGTTGGACGGTCACGCTCCGGGCGGCGGGGAATCACCCGCAGCGTCGCGCCTTCTAGGAGTTGCGGGGGGCGCGCATGGGACGACAGACGGACCAGATGCACGATCGGCTCGCGATCGCGCCCAACCGCGTGGCGGTCTACGCGCGTGCGCTCCGGGCGCTCACGGACGCCGGGGTCCCCTTCCTGGTGGGGGGGGCCTGGGGCATGGCCGAGCTGGCGGGGGTGTGGCGACACACCAAGGACCTCGACCTGTTCGTGCTCCCCGGGCAGCTCGACAATGTGCTCGCCACACTGTCGGACGCGGGCTTCCGCACCGAGGTCCTCTCGCCCGTGTGGCTGGCGAAGGCCTGGTACGACGACCTGTTCATCGACATCATCTTCAGCTCGGGCAACGGCATCGCCAAGGTCGACGACCTTTGGTTCGACTACGCGCTCCCGGGGGTCGTGCTCGACGTTTCCGTCCTGTTCTGCCCCTCCGAGGAGACCATCTGGTCGAAGGCATGGATCATGGAGCGCGAGCGGTACGATGGCGCCGACGTGGCGCACCTCGTGCGCGCGACCGGTCCGCGGATGGATTGGCACCGCCTCCTCGATCGATTCGGCGTCCACTGGCGGGTGCTGCTCGGACACCTCGTACTGTTCGGGTACATCTACCCAAGCGAACGGACGCGGGTGCCAGCCTGGGTGATGTTGGAGCTGACCCAACGGCTCCAGCAGGAGCTCGGCGCCGAGCCCTCTACGGCGCGACATTGCCTCGGGCCGCTGCTGTCCAACCGACAGTACCAGCCCGACCTCGAGCGATGGGGGTACACCGTTCCGCCCGAAGTGGCGGAGAGTGTCGATGCGCCTCGCCGCGGCCGGTGACCTCCACTATACGGCCGCGAGCCGGGGGGCGCTCCGGCGCCAATTCGCCGACCTCGCGCAGCACGCGGACGTGCTCCTCCTGTGTGGCGATCTGACGGACCACGGGCTCCCGGAGGAGGCCGAGGCGCTCGCCGACGACCTGCAGACGCTGCCCGTGCCGGTGGTCGCCGTGCTGGGCAACCACGACTTCGAAGGTGGAAAGGTCGACGTGGTGAGCGAGGCGCTCCGCAGCCGGGGAGTGCGGGTGCTCGACGGCGAAAGCTGTGTCGTCGACGGGGTCGGCTTCGTCGGGGTGAAGGGTTTCGGCGGGGGGTTCGGACGCCGCGCGCTCGGCCCCTGGGGCGAGGACGCCATCAAGCTGTTCGTCCAGGAGGCCGTGAACGAGGCGATGAAGCTCGAACGCGCGCTGGCGCGCCTCGTGCCGGACACGAAGGTCGTGCTGCTCCACTACTCGCCCATCCAGGAGACGGTGGAGGGGGAGCCGCCCCAGATCTGGCCGTTCCTCGGGTCGAGCCGCCTCGAGGAGCCGATCGATCGGTACGGCGCCGTGGTGGCGTTCCACGGGCACTGCCACCACGGCGCGCCGGAGGGCCACACGCGGAGCGGCACGCCGGTCTACAACGTCGCCATGCCGCTCCTCCGCGCCGCGTTCCCGGGGCAGCCGCCGTTCCGACTGGTGGAGATCACCCGCAAGGAAGGTTGAGATACAGGCTTGATTCTCCAGGTTCAATGCCTATCCTTCTGGCCCCTGGAGTCCACGTGAATCACATCCAAGCGATCCTCGACGCCCACCCCCAACGCGAGAGAATGGACAACGTCCAGGGCTTCGCCGCGGCCGTCGCGGCCTGCCTCGACTGCGCGTTCGTCTGCAACACGTGCGCCGACGCCTGTGTCGCCGAGGAAAAGGGGGGCATGCTGCTCCGGTGCCACCGCCTCGACCTCGATTGCGCCGCGATCTGCGTCAGCACCGCCGCCCTGCTCGGGCGCGCCTACGATCCCGACGCCCGCGTGCTGCGCGCCCAGCTCCAGGCGTGCCTCGCCGCCTGCGTGGCCTGCGCCGAGGAGTGCGAGCGCCACGCGAAGAACATGGAGCACTGCCGCATCTGCGCGGAGACCTGCCGCATCTGCGAGCGCGCCTGCCAGGCGGTGATGGGCCGCATGCCCGCGATGGCGATGGCGTAGGCGCACTTCGGGAGCCAACCGCCCGCGGTCCGAGCTATCCTCGGGCGGATGGCCTCCCCCTTCGCCCCCCGCCTCCGCGCGGACCTGATCGTCGAGCCCGGCCCCGAAGGCGTCGTCATCACCGATCCGTTGCTGCGGCGGCGCCTCGATCTCGGCGCCATCGCCGACGTCGTCGCCCGTCTCGACGGCCGGCCCGCGGAGGCCCTCGTGGCCGACGGGGCGCGGGTCGAGCAGGTCGTCCGGACCCTGTTGTTGCTCCACATGCTCGACGGCGCGGGCGAGGCCGACCGCGCCCGCCTCCGCCGCGCCCAGCAGGGCGAGCCGCTCCCCCTCGTGACCCTCCCCGGCGCCCGGTTCGGCTGCCAGGGCAGCGGCGGATGCTGCCGCAACTACATCTTCGGCCCATTGACCGACGCGGACGTGGCCCGCGTCGAGGCTCTCGACCTCTCCCCCTTCCCGCTCGGGGCGGCCCAGTTCTACGAGGCGCACCCCCGCCCGGACGGGCGCGCCGATCGGTACCTCCGCACGACCGACGCGGGGGCCTGCGTCTTCCTGGAGGCCGGCCAGCGGTGTGGCCTGCACGCCCGGTACGGGGGCCAATCGAAGCCGGGCTTCTGCCAACTGTTCCCAATTGTGGCATGGCAGACCGTCACGGGCCTGCGCGTGTACGACGGTGGCGAATGTGTGTCGTTCCCGACGAGCGCCGCAAACGGGCCCACGATCGAGGCCGCATGGGAGGAGGTGCGCAAGCTCCTCCCCCCGCCGGGGTTGTCCCACCCGCTCGTCCACCTCGCGCCCGGCGCCCCGTGCGACCTCGCGTGGTTCCTGCCCGTGCTCGACGGGCTCGTGGCGCGCGTCGACGACCGCGCCCACCCCGCCGACACGCTCCGCGCGCTCGGCGCCACCCTCGCCGCGGCGATCGACGCGCTCCGCCGGTGCCCGATCGCCGAGGACGGGCCCACCGCCGTGCTCACCGAGGTGCTCGGCGCCCGGACGGTGGTGCCCGCGCCCACTCGCGAGGCCGAGGGGCGCGCCGCCGTGGCCGAGCTCACCCGCGCCCTCGCCGAGATCTTTGCCGCGCCGCTCGGCGGCCGCGCGCCGCCGTTCACCCGCGAGATCGTCACCGCCCTGCTCCGGGTCCACGACGCCGCCGCGGGCGGTGAGCCCCTCCCGCCCGAGGATCCCGCCACACGCGCGCTCTGGGCCCTCGCCTTCCGCCAGCGCCTCTTCGGGCAGCGCGCCCTCGTGGACGGCCGGCCCCGCGCCGCGCTGCTGCGCCTCTGCCTCGATTGGCTCGTGGCCCGCGCCACGCCCGCCGGACCCAACAGTGGGTTCGGCGCCGGCGAGCGGGCGGGACACGTGCTCGCGGCGCGGCGGCTCGACATGCCCTGGCAGCCCGTGCACCGGCTCCTCGTGCGCGCCGAGGCCGCGTTGGAGCCCGTGCTGGACGCACTCCCGTCCTTCTGAGCACGCCCGCCTCGTCCCGTGGTACAAGCCGCGGATGCCGGGCTTCCCCCTTATCTTCGGCGTGCTGGTCGGGTGCGTGGACGCCGCGGACGACCTGTTCTGCGAGAGCCCGGGCGTACGAGTCGCCCAGGACTTCACCGCGGCCGAGCTGGTCGTCGAACCGACCGACCCGGCGTGGCCGGACGACCCCTCCTGGGGCGGCCCCGGCCTCGCCCTCGGGGATCTCGACGGGGACGGTTGGCTCGACGCCGTGCTCGCCGCGCCCACCGGCGCGAGCCGGATCCTCTGGAACGACGGCGCCGGCGTGTTGGTTCCCGACCCGGACCGGACGCTCCCCGCCGCGATCGCCGTCGCGCTCGCGGACTTCGACGGCGACGGCCTCCTCGACGCGTGGCTGGGCACCGACGCGAACGAGCCCGACCTCGTGCTGACCAAGGGCTTCACCGTGACGACCGAGCTCGTCGAGAGCGACGGGTACACGGTCACCGGGAGCGTCGCCGACTACGACGGCGATGGGGATGTCGATCTCTTCGTCGCGCGCCACGTAGCGCGGCCCGACATCGGGCACCTCGTAGGCGGCGACGGGAACGTGCTCTACGTGAACGAAGGGGGCGTCCTCGCCGACGCGCGCGCGCGCCTCCCCGCGGACCTCCTGGACGGGTTCTCCTTCCAGGGCGCGTGGCTCGACGCCGACGCCGACGCCGACCTCGACATCTACCTGGTCAACGACTTCGGCGCGTACGTGGATCCCAACGCGCTCCTCCTCAACGACAACGGCACCTTCACGCGCGACTCCACCTGCGGATGCGAGCTCCGCATGAACGGAATGGGCGCCGCCGTGGCCGACTACGATGACGACGCCATCCCCGACATGTTCGTGACCGACATCGGAAACCCGACGCTGCTGATCGGAGACGCCACGGGCGCCTGGTACGACGCCACGCTCTCGCGCAACGTGGACATCCCGTTCTCCAGCGAGCGCCAGACTGCGTGGGGCTCCGCGCCGGTGGACCTCGATCTCGACGGGCACGTCGACATCGCCGCGGTGTACGGCACGATCGAGCTCTGGCACGAGGGTCGGGTTGGTTCCACCGACACCGTGCTCCAGGACTCCCGCGTCCAGCGCGACCTGTTCCTTCGCAACCGCGGCGGCCTCTACTTCAGCGAGGACGCGCGCAACGTCGGCTTCGACGACACCCGCGTCGGCCGCTCGGTCGTCGTGGGCGACCTCGATCGGGACGCGCGCCCCGACCTCGTCACCGCCGGGTGGGAGCTCACCGGCGAGACGACGGGGAACATCTTCGTGCGCGTCTCGCTCGCGGAAGGCGGCTGCGGCACCGGCGTGACCGTGCGCGGCGGAGTCGAGGACGTGGGCGCGCGGGTCGAGACGGTCGTGGCGGGGGAGACGCGCGTGGGCTGGATCCTCCCGTCCACGACCTTCTCCCAGTCGGCCACGGAGCTGTACGTGGGGCTCGGCGGGCACGCCGACGCGGAGCGGATCACCGTGCGGTGGCCGAGCGGGGCGGAGGAGACGTTCGGATCGGTCGAGGCCGGTACGGTCATCGACCTCTGATTCAGGGGGTGGTGAAGCGGGCCGACGCCACCGCGTCGGTGACACGACCGTAGCCGTTCCCGCTGGTCGCCGTGGCGTCGTACATCCCGGTGATCGCGTAGATGACGCCGTCATCGACGTAGGCGCGCCCGAGCATCCGCACCGATGGCAGGTCGATGCTGTAGGAGACGCCGGGACGGCCATCCAACTCGAGTTGGTTGCTCCTGGTCAAGCGTGTGTCGGGGAACGCCTGCATCTTGGCATCCCGCGCGAAGGCGAGCATGGTCCGGGGGCCCGCCGCGACGATCTCCGGCGGAGGGGTCACCACCTCGACGCCGATGAGCTCGGCCGGGGAGGACCGCGTGCACGCGCGGCGCCGCACCCCGCCGTCGGGGGAGAGCTCCTCGGTAGCCTCGCATGGGAGCTTCCCCGAGAAGCCCCCCTCGTCGAACGGGTACCACGCGTCGGCGTTGTAGTCCGCCGGCTCCGCGGGCATCACGATGCCGGTCGCGCCGTCGGGCCAGGTGTCGTTCGGTCCGAAGCAGACGACGGCGCCGTCATCGCGGAGCGCGCAGGCGTTCTGCATCAGGAACCCGTTGGTCGAGAGCGCCAGGAAGCGGCCGGTGGGCAGCCGCCACGTGGGATCCCCGCACGCCACCACGCCGTCCTCGTAGCGTGCGCACACGTGCGCGCTCGCGGTCACGACCACCTCGACGGCCCGGCCGGCGTGACTCGGGAGCTGCTCGACCGTGCTCCCCCAGCAGTCGATCCCCCCGTCGGCGCGCGCGCCGCATGTCGTCTGCTCCGCCGCCGAGAGGTCGACGTACGGGCCGGGAGGCGCGTCGTCCTGGCACCACGCGTCGTCTCCCCAGCAGGTCACGCTCCCGTCGGCCGCCAGGGCGCACCCGTGGTCGTAGCCCACCGCCACGTCGACGAAGGCCCCTTGCGGCGCCGGCTGGTCGAGGCCGCGGCACCACACGCTGCCGTCGGCACGCAAGGCGCATGCGACACGGCTCTGGAGGGCGACCCTCGCCCACGGCCCCGCGTCCTCGAACGGGGGCTCGGTGCCGTAGTCGTCCACCGCCACGTTGCACCACAGGTGACCGTCCGCGTAGATGGCGCAGATCGTGGAGCTGTCCATCGACACGTGCGCGAGCGCACCCGCGGGCGGCGGCTTGTCCCACGCGCAGTGGAGCGACTGGTCCATCGCGAGGAAGCAGGACGTGCCGAGCGTTCCCGCGGGGCGCAGGGCGAGCGGCGCGGACAGGGGCGCCCCCTCTGGGAGGGTCGAGCCGCACGTCGAGCCCTCCGGGAACGCGGGACGCGGCCCGAGGCACGCCAGCGCGGAGAGGCCCATCAGGAGGGTCACGCACCCGCTCGGCTTCATCCGCGCATCCTACCGCGAGCGCGACTACCCCGGGACCGCGCCCGCCCCCGCGTTGTCTCCCGTGAGCGCCTCGGACAGCGCCCACAGCCGCTCCTGCGCGGCCTCGTCCTTCGCGGCGGCGGCGGGCTCCTTCGCGCGGCTCTTCTCGAAGTAGCGCCCGCTCACGCCCTCGAGCTCGGGCGAGGTCGCCACGTGGAGCGTGCACGCCGCGCCTTGCGCCGGGGTGAGCAGGAAGAGGTGGAAGAGCTTCACCGCGAACGCGGGATAACCTCGGGCGAGCTCGGTCGCGACCACGCCGGGGTGCACCGCGTTGACCGTGACACCCGTGCCCGCGAGTCGGCGGGACAGCGCGAGCGTGAACAACACGTTGGCGAGCTTCGATTGGTTGTAGGCCTCGACGGGGCCGTACGCGCGCTTCTCGAACATCAGGTCGTCCCACACCATCCTGCCGCTGTAGTGCAGCTTGGAGGACAACACGACGATCCGCGCGGGCGCGCTCTTCTCGAGGAGGGGGAGCAGGTCCATCGTGAGGCGGAACGTGCCGAGGTGGTTGCTCCCGAACGTGGTCTCGAAGCCGTCGGCGGTGGTGCTCCGCGTGGTCGGCCAGGCGCCGGCGTTGTTGACCAGCAGGTCCAGGCGCGGGTACTCGGCCCGGACCCTCGCCGTGAACGCGCGGATGCTCGCGAGGCTGCCGAGGTCGAGCGGCAGCGCGACGATGTCGGTGCGGCCGGTGTCGGCGGCGAGCTCGGCGCGCGCGGCCTCGGCCTTCGCGGCGTCGCGACAGGCGAGGATCACGGTCGCGCCGCGCTGGGCGAGCGCCCGCGCGGTCTCCTTGCCGATGCCGGTGTTGCTCCCCGTGACGATACAGACCTTTCCGTGCATGGAACCCTCGTTGGCGGCGCATCCTAAGGCTCGCGGGCGGCTCCGACGAGCGGGCCCGGACTAAGATGACCGCATGTTCGTCCTCCTCGCCCTCGCGGCCCTGGCCGCCAGCCCCCTGGTCGTGACCACCACCCCGGCGCCGCTCGCGCCGATCGAGCAGGACACCGATCGCGACGGTGTCCCCGACGGATGGACCCGCGAGACGACCGTCGGCGCCATCACGATGGCGCGCGTGCCCGGTCCGGGCGGCGAGGTCGCCCGCGTGGCCTACGCGGCGGGCACGAAGGGGCACCTCTGCAGCCCGCGTACGCCCGTCTCCCCCGGAGCGACGGTCACCCTCGCCTCCGCGGTACGCGGCGAGCGCGCCCTCGGGGATGTCACCGCGCTCCACCTCCACCTCGACGGGCCGGACGGCATCCTCCACACCGCCCGCCGCCGCATCGACGTGGGCGACGTCGGCTGGGACCCCGTGGACATGCGCGCCACGGCGCCCGCCGGCACCGTCGGCGCCCGCGTGTGCCTCGAGGTGCAGATGGTGAAGGCGGCCGAGCCCGGCGCCCTCCTCCTCGCCCCGCTCGTGCTCGGGGAGCTGCGCGCCACCTCGCGGACCGCGTCGCTGCCGCTGAAGCGGGTGCTGCTGGTCAGCGTCGAGACCTTCCGGCGCGACCACGTCCACACCTACGGGTACCCGCGCCTCACGACGCCCACCTTCGACGGGCTGGTGGCCGGTGGCACGTCCTACGATCGCCACTGGGCGTCGGCGCCCTACACCCACCCCTCCCTCGCCTCGCTCGTCACCGGGCTCCTGCCGACCCGCCTCGGGTTCGTCGACAACATCCCCACCATCGGCGGCGAGCTGCTCACCGCGGCCCAACTGTTCGCGAACGGTGGCTACGTCACCGCCGCATTCAACGTCCAATACGTGCTCTCGAACCGGTACGGGCTCAACCGCGGCTTCCACTACTACCGCAACCACCCCAACGACGTGCCCGCCACCCGGCTCACCGACGAGGTGCTCCCCTTCCTCGACGAGCACGGCGAGGACAACCTCTTCCTCTGGCTCCACTACTTCGATCCGCACGGTCCGTACCGCCCCCCCGCCGACCAACGCAAGAGGTTCACCGGTGACGCGATCTGGGACGCCGACACTGTCACCCTGAAGCCCGGCACCGCCGCCGAGGGCAGCCCCGACATCCCGCCCTACGTGTACGACAAGGGCCAGACCGAGCGCCGCCACTACGTCGCCGGTTACGACGGCGACATCGCGACGCTCGACGAGGAGATCGGCAAGCTCGTGCGCTACGTGAAGACGAAGGGCTGGGCCGAGGACACGCTCATCGTCGTCACCGCCGACCACGGCGAGGCCCTGGGCGACCACGGCCGCACGTTCAGCCACGGCTCCCTCTACGAGCACGATCTCCACGTGCCGATGGTGATGTGGGGCCCGGGGCGCGTGCCGGCCGGCAAGCGGGTCACGGCCGAGACCAACCACGTCGACGTGCTCCCCACCCTGCTGGACTACGCCGGGCTCCCCCTCCCCGCGGGCCTGCACGGCGCGAGCCTCCAGGGCGTCACCACGACGCGCCCGATTGGGAGCCTCCCCATGAACCTCTCGGTCGTCGGGCGCGCCGATCGGCTCCGGTGGGCGGTGCGGGACGGTGACACGAAAATCCTCGTCGACCGGGACGGGCAGATGACCAGCGCCTGGAACCTCGCGACGGATCCAACCGAGCTCCGCGATCTCGTCGGCACCCCCTCCAAGGAGGCGCGCGCGCTCGCAAAGGCGGCCAAGGCCTGGCTCGCCACCGACGCGTGGAAGCCACCGACCACGCGCGAACAGGCGCTCGACGACGAGGATGTCGCGCGGCTCCGGGCGCTCGGGTACGTAGAGTAGGGGCTCCCGCGCGGTGGCTGTGCTACCCTTCGCGGCCATCATCGTCAGGGGGTGAGTAAACCATGGGCATCCGCGCCGCGACGGCTCTGCGCTACGTCGCGCCCCCGTTGGTGGTGGGGGCGGGAATCGTGTCGTCGGTGCTCGAGGCGCCGAAGTACGTGCCCCTGGCGCTGATGCCGGTGCTGCTCGTGGTGCTGGTCGAGGCCCTGGTCGCCGAGTACCGCGGGGCCGCCCGGCCACGGCAGGTCGCCTGGGCAGCGGCGTGGGCGTTCCTGCCATGGGGGATCATCGCCGGCCTGATGAGCTGGTTCGTCCCGCTTGGGGCCTGGCTGCTCGTGCTGGGGACGACCTATTTCTTCCGTTCGACGCCGACGGCCGACCGACCTGTCGCCGCGGCGTGGCGAGAGGCCACCGCGAGCTTCGGGCGGCGCCGGAGTGCCCTCGGCGCCCACTACCGCTGGCGGGTCGCGCTGGCTGCGTTCCCCCATCTCGTGTACGTGTTCTCCTTGTCGTTCCTCCTGATGGGCGTCGCCGTCGGAGTGGTGGGCGCCGCCAACTTTCCGCTGGGAGCGGGGGCCGGCGCGCTCGGGGGGGTCGGCCTCCTGTTCCAATGGCTGCTCGCCGCCGTCGCCTTCCTGGTGGCCCTCCCCGTCGTCTCGGGTGTCGTCGGTGTCGTGGTGGCGCCCTTCGCCCGCGGGCCGTTCGGCTCGCTCCTCCGCGGCCTGCTCGGGCTCGACGCGGCCCGTTCGACGGCCAGGGGCTGTGTCACCGCCATCATCATCTTCTGCCTGGACGCGTTGTTGTACGTCGTCGGCTTCGGTTGGGCGGGCGTGACCTTCATCGGCTCCGCCTTTCCGGGAGGCGGTAGCACCGGCGCCTCGCTCGCGCTCGTGCCGCTCCTCGCCATCCTCGGCCTCCGCGTGCTCGTGGGCGATGCGATGGTCCTCGAGTCCGACCACGTCGTGGGAGGCCCCTCGCGGCTGCTACGCGCGGCCTTCCGCGGGCCCGGGCAGCTGTTGGACCTCGCCCTGTGGCAGCTCACCGTCGCGGGGCTGTTCCTGGCCCTTCCCCTGATCGGGCTCGCCGGACTCGCCCTCGCCCTCTGGATGAACGAACAGCCCCTCTGGCTCGTAGCTCTCGTGGGCGCGGTCGGGCTCCTCGTCACCGGCCGCCTCGGCGCGGCGACCCTGCTGCGGCTCTCCTTGCATCGGCTCGTCGTGCTGCGGCAGCTCGCGCCCGCCGCCCCGACCTCCCTTCCGGAGGGCGCGGTCGGGGCGTGATCGGCGGTGGCGCATCGCCTGTCCGTTATAGGGCCCGCCGCCACTCCCCCCTACCCGCCCGCGAGATGATCCCATGAACTACAACGATGTCCTCCGGCGGCTGCGCTTCGCCCTCGATCTCGAGGACGCCGTCGTCATCGACATGTTCGCCCGATCGGGCCACGAGATCGGCCCGGACGCCCTCGCGGCGCTCCTGATGAAGGAGGGGCACGTCGGGTTCGTCGCGTGCTCGAGCGAGCTGTTGCAGGCCTTCCTCGACACGCTGATCCTCGATCGGCGCGGCCCGCGCAGCGCCGCAACCGCCCCGGCCGACGGCGAGGAGGCCAGCCCCACCGAGCTGACCTACAACGAGATCCTGAAGAAGGTCCGCATCGCGCTCGATCTGAAGGAGGACGACGTCCTCGCCGCGATCACGCGGGGCGACGGCAAGGTGACACGGCCGCACCTCAGGGCCTTGTTCCGCAACCCGAGCCACAAGAACTTCCGGGCGTGCGACGAGGAGCTGCTGCACGCCTTCCTGAACGGGCTCACCCGGACGATGCGCAACAAGCGGGAATGAGATCCACCGGGCGAGGATGACACAGCGTTCGGGCCCTGCTGCGCGGATAGGAGCTCCACATGGCCACGCTCTCCGAAGCCATCACCTCGTCCCTGGCGCCCGGCATCGCGCTGACCGCGGTGATCTTCTACAACTCGAGCCTGCAGAACCGGTTCATCTACATCACCGGGCGCATGCGCGACGTGAACCGCGAGGCGCGCCAGCTCGCTGCTTCGTCCGACGCGGGCGCCCGGGCGCGGCTCGAGAGCCTGCGGGCGCAGGTCACGCTCATGGCTCGGCGCACCCGCATCCTGCGGCGGGCGATCCTCACCGTGTACGTCGCGCTCATCAGCATGGTCGTGACCATCCTGGAGCTGCTGCTGCTCGTCGTGGTGCACCCGCCGGGCCTCGAAGGGCTGGCGCTCGGCACGTTCGCCTTCGCGCTGACCGCGATGGCGACGGCCGCCGCGACCTCGTGGACCGAGAACTTCCTCTCCCAGCGCACGATCCTCGAGGACGTCAGGTCGAGCTTCCCCGACGCGCCCGACCTTCGGGAGGGGCCCGCGGAGTAGACTCCCCCATGCTCCTGCTCCACGGCGTGCTCGCGTGCGTGCACCCCCTCCCCTCCCCGGAGACCCCGTTGTCCGACGCCGCCGATCTCCGCCTCGACGCCCAGACCGGGAGTGACCTCCACGCCGGCGATCCAAACGTCGCGGGGGTGACCGACCCCACCCTGCGCGCGCTGCTCCGCGACAATTGGGAGGCCACGATGGCACGTTGGCCGGTGTGGGCGACCCGCCTCGGCGACCACCGCTACGACGACCGCCTGGAGGACATCTCCGCCACCGCCATCGCCGCCGACCGGGTGGCGCGTCGGGGCTGGCGGGTGCGCGCCGAGGCCATCGATCCGGAGACGCTCTCGCCGGCCGATCGGGTCACCCACGAGCTCTTCCTCGGTGAGCTCGTGACGAGCGAGGCCGTGGACGCCTGTCACACGGAGGAGTGGGGCCTCTCCGCGCGCAACAACGCGCTGCTCGTCCTGCTCGAGCTTGGGGACGTGATGCCCATCCGTACCGCCGAGGAGGGTGCCGACTACCTCGCCCGCCTGGGTGGCTACCCCGCCGGGGTCGACGCGGAGATGGCGAACCTGCGCGCCGGGATCGCATCGGGACGCACGCCCGATCGCGCCTCGGTAGCGATCGTGATCGAGCAGCTCGACACGGCCCTCGCACTCCCCGTCGAATCCTGGCCCGCCGCCAGTCCGGCGAGCGAGGACCACGCCGACTGGCCCGACGACGGGGGGCGACGCTTCCGCGCGGGCGTGATCGCCACCCTCGCCGACGGCGCACGGCCCGCGCTCCTCCGCTACCGCACGTTCCTCGCCACCACGCTGCACCCCGCGGCCCGCGGCGAGGACCGCGCCGGCGTGTGGGCCCTCCCGGACAGCGAGGGTTGCTACGCCGCGCTCGCCGCCTCGCACACCAGCCTCGACCTCGATCCCGCCGAGATCCATGCCATCGGCCTCGCCGAGCTCGAAGGCATCCACGCGGAGATGCGGGTCCTCGGAGAGCGCCTCTTCGGGACCGCGGAGCTCGCCCTCGTCTTCGCCCACCTCCGCGACGACCCGGCGCTCCGCTTCACGACCGCCGAACAGGTCGAAGACAAGGCCCGGGCCGCCCTCGAAGCCGCCCGCGTCCGCATCCCCGCCTTCTTCGGGCGCCTGCCCGTCGCGAGCTGCGGCGTGCGCCGGGTGCCCGATCACGAGGCGCCCTACACGACGATCGCGTACTACCGCCAGCCCGTGCCCGGCGAGCAGGACGGCTACTACTACATCAACGTCCACGCCCCGGAGACGCGGCCGCGGTTCGAGGCCGAGGTGCTCGCGTTCCACGAGTCCATCCCCGGCCACCACCTCCAGATCGCCATCGCGCAGGAGCTGCCCGCGCTCCCCGCGTTCCGACGCCACCTCGGCACCACCGCGTACGTGGAGGGCTGGGCGCTCTACACCGAGCGCCTCGCGGACGAGATGGGCCTCTACACCGGCGACCTCGACCGCCTCGGCATGTTGTCCTTCGACAGCTGGCGGGCGTCCCGCCTCGTGGTCGACACGGGCATCCACACGATGCGGTGGGACCGCACCCGCGCCGAGCGTTTCCTCTTCGAGAACACACCCCTCGCGGTCAACAACATCACCAACGAGGTCGACCGCTACATCACATGGCCCGGCCAGGCGCTCGCCTACAAGCTCGGCCAGATCGAGATCCGCGCGCTCCGCCGGGAGGCCGAGGCGGCGATGGGACCGCGCTTCTCGCTGCCGGCGTTCCACGACGTGCTGCTCGATCAGGGCGCGGTGTCGTTGCCGGTGCTGCGTCGACAGGTGCGGGCATGGATCGCCGGGGGATGACCGAGTGAGGTAGCATCCGATCATGCTCCACTGCACCCGGCTCTGGCTGATGGCGGTCGGCCTCGTCGCGTGCGCGCCCGCGCCGCCGCCCCCGGCGATGGAGCATCCGAACCTCCTCGTCGTCGACATCGATTCGTTGCGCGCCGATCGCCCCTTCGCGGAGCGGAGCGGCCGCCCGGTGATGCCGAACGTCCAGGCCCTGGCGCGTCGCGGCGTGCGCTTCACCAACGCCATCGCCCAGAGCGGCTGGACCACCCCCGCCCTCGTGTCGATCCTGACCGGCCACCTGCCGGTGCCCATCGAGATGGGCGGGGCCTCGACCGCAGTGCTTCCGCCCGACGCTCGGCCGTTCCCCGCGGTGCTCGCCCTTTACGGGTACCGCTCCACCATCTTCTGGGGCCCCGGCGTGGAGGCGAACATCCCGGACCTCTCCCGCGGCTTCACCACCCGCGTGCAGCACGGGTTCCAGCCGGGCGACGAGCACCCCTTCCGTGACGTGCTGCGCGACGACGTGCTCACCGAGCCGTTCGCCGTGATGTTGCACGACTTCGACGCGCACGGCCCCCCGCCCGCCCTGCGTGCCTCCCCCGACCGGGTGTTCGGCGAGGAGGAGCTCGACTGTGGCAGCGGCGAATACCCCGACATGCTCCGCCGCCTGCAGCCCCGGCTGGGCAAGGAGGGCGCCGTCGCCCACATGCTGGCCCACTACGACAGCTCGCTGCACGCCTACGACGCGTTCCTCGGCGCGCTGTTCGACGGCCTGGAGGCGCGCGGCGTGCTCGATCGCACCGTGATCGTGCTGACCTCCAACCACGGGGAGGACATCGGGGATCGCGGGGGCGACCTGAAGCACGGGAGCCTCTACGACGTCGTGCTGCGCGTGCCGCTCGTGGTGGCGGGCCCCGGCATCCAACCCGCGGGCCGGATCGTCGACACCCCGGTCCAGGGCATCGACCTCGCGCCGACGTTCCTCGCGCTCGCGCACGCGCCGCTGGACCGGACCGCCCTCGGCGCCTCGTTCCTGCCGCTCCTGTCGGGAGAGGAGATGCCCGCGGCGTACGCCGAACGGCCGATCTACTCGCTGACCAACACCGGAAACGTCTCCGTGCGCACGCCCACGCGCAAGTTGATCCGCAGTGACCGGCCCGATTGGCGCCCACCCGGCGCGCCGGCGGTGGCGTCCTCGGGGAGCGTTCACGAGTACTACGACCTCGTCGCCGATCCCCAGGAGCGCAACAACCTCTACGCCGCGCGGTCGGGCGAGGCCACGAAGCTCGAGGGCGACCTCCAGGCGTTCCTCGACGATCGGATCGCGGCGGCCGCCGGCGGGTCTCGCCAGGACGTCGATCCGGAGCTGCGCGAGCAATTCCGCGGCAAGGGCTACTGGGGCATCGTCGGGGGGGACGATCCCGAGCCCGAACCGCTCCCGATCGCGGCTACCCCCCCGCCAACCGCTTCGGCGCCTCCGCCGCCGCTTCCAGCAGCGGCGGGAGCTCCGTGAACAGGCCCGTCTTCATCCCGGCGAGGGACGTGAGCATCTGCCTCCGGTACCACGGCCACGCGTGCAGGGGCATCGCGACGAGGTCCCGGGCGGGTGCCAACACCGGCCAGCTCGATTGGAAGAACGGTGTGAGCCAGCGGCTCGCCCAACTGTAGAACCCGACGTGGTCCCTGCGCCGCGCCGAGTAGTCCGCGAGCCGCCCCTCCGCGACACAGTCCGCGAGCGTCATGGCGTCGATCAGCGCGAGGTTTGCGCCCTGACCGAGCTGGGGGCTCATCGCGTGGGCGGCATCCCCGATCCACACGACGTTGCCGGCCTGGTGCGGCCACGCCCGCACGTCGAAGTAGGGGGCGAAGGTCACGGGGCCGAGGGTGTCCACGGCGAGGTCGGGGACGAGGGCGCGCAAATCGGCCTTCCAGGCGTCGAGGCCGCGGGCGCGCCACGCGTCCACCGCGTCGGCGCGGAGGCTCCAGAACAGGCTCACGACCGCCGTTCCGGAGGGAGCGCCGGTGGCGCCGGGGGGCGTGCCGCTCGGGAGGAAGCCGAGCATCTGTCGGGTGTCCCGGTAGACCTGGGAGAGCACGCCATCGTAGCGGCCGGTCGGGTCCGGGAGGCTCGTCCAGAGGGCACCCCACGGGTAGGGCCGCACCACCGCGCCGGGCGGGCGCAAATTGGATCGCGCGCCCGATGCCACGACGACGAGATCGTAGCCTTCGGGGATCGTGTCGACCGACACGCCCTCGTGCACCGGGATGCCGGCGGCGTGCACGGCGTCCTCCAAAGCCTGGAACAACGTGCCACGATGGACACCCAAGCCGAAGAGCCCCGGTCGGAGGTCGGCGTAGGCGAGGTCGATCACCTTCCGCCCGTAGGTGGTGACCCCGTGGAGCCGCTCGATCCGGGCGCTGCGCGCGAGGATCCCGTCGAGGAGGCCGAGCCGCGCGAGCACCGCCATCCCGGTGGGCTGGAGCAGGAGCCCGGCGCCGACGGGGCCCGGGTCGTTCACCCGCTCGAAGATCGCGACGTCGTGGCCCTGGCGCGCGAGGAAGAGCGCGGCGGCCGGGCCACCGGTGCCGAGGCCGATGACGGCGACCTTCATGCGCCGCCAACCCACCCCGGCAACACACACGCCCGCGCGAACCGCCCCTCGGCCCACCCGTCCCCGACGGTGAACGGGCGCACGGGTGGCGAAGAGACGACGAAACCCCAGTGCGCGCCGAAGCTCGGCACCTCCACGGCGTAGGACACCGCGGCCGGGAACACCGAGCGGAACGCGTCGGACACCGCGCGGAACTCGGCGCCGTCGGGGCGGAAGAGCTCGCCGGCCTGGGCGACGACGACCCCGCCGGGCGCGAGCGACGCCTGCACCTCGGCGTACCAGTCGGCGCCGAACAGATCGCGGGAGGGCCCGTCGTCGCTCGGGTCGGACACGTCCACGATGACGACGTCCCAGAGGTCGGGCTCGCGGAGCTGGGAGCGGGCGTCGCCGATGTGGAGGGTGACGCGGGGATCGTCGAACGCACCCCGGTGCCACGACGGGAGGTAGCGCCGGGAGGCCTCGACCACGTCGGGGTCGATGTCGACGAGCACGACCTCGGCGGCGCCCGCGCGCAAGACCTCGCGGGCGCTCGCGCCCTCGCCGGCGCCGACGACGAGCACGCGCCGGGGCGCCGGGTGCGCGAACATGGCGGGGAGGACGAGCGCCTCGTGGTAGGTCGCCTCGTCGCTCTCGGCGGACTGGAGCTCGCCGTCGAGCAGCAGCACGCGCCCGAAGGCGGGGGTGTCGGCCACGACGATCTCCTGGAACGCCGTGCGGCGCTGCAGGAGCACCTTCTCGAGCGCGAGGCGCACGCGGTAGCCGCCAGCCCAGGTGGTCGCCCAGATGGCGGGGCGGCCCTCGGGGAGCGCGACCCAGCCCAGCGGCGCGAGGGCGGCCGCGAGATCGAGCGGGCCCCCTCCCCTGGGCGCGGGCGCGTACACGTCGACCGTGACGAGCCCGTGCTCGGGCCAGCTGTGGATCGCGGCGCGGCGGCCCTCCGCGACCCGCGCCCACGACACGCCGTGGGGCTCGAAGTGGTGGACGGCGTCGAGGCCGAGGGGGAGTCCGAGGGCGCGCATGGCGGCCTCGCCGTCGACGCGGGGGGCGCGGAACAGTCCGGTGGCGTGGGCCCACCCGGGCGCGGGGCGATTCGGGCGACTCGAACGGGTCATTTGAGGCACCAGGCGACGAAGGCGTCGAACACCGGGCGCGGGGCGCCGCGCGTGGGGAGGGCGTGGAGGTGGAGCGCCGGCAGGCAGTTCACCTCGAGGAGGAAGCCGTCGTCGGCGCGGGCGGGATCCGCCACGACGAGGTCGACGCCGCCCACGTCCACGCCGAGCGCCGCGCAGGCGCGCACGGCGACGTCCGCCCAGCGGGGGTGGAGCAGGTCGGTCACGTCGATGGTCTCGGCCTCCTCGGGGAGGATCTCCACGTCGACGCCGGCCGGGAGGGGGCGGTCCGGCGCGACGCCGTTGGCGCGGAGGGTGGCCCACCACGTCGCGTCGGGCTCGATGCGATCGAGCGGGGTGGGCGTGCCCGCCTCCCACCCGACGCCCCGGCGGGGGTCGGCGTTCAGCGCGGCCACGGCCTGGGTCGGCGTGGTCGTGCCGTCGCCGCGGAGGATCGGGCGCGCGATGACACAGGCGGCGACGACCTCCCCGCCGATGACACACACGCGCAGGTTGACGCCGGCGAGCTCGGGCTCGATCAGGGCCTCCTCGTCCTCGTCGGCACGGAGCGCGACCATGAGGGCGCGGCGGAGCGCCGTCCAGTCGCGCACCCCCTTGGTGACGCCGAGGGCGCGGTTTCCCCAGTTGGGTTTCACGACCACCGTGCCCCACCGGGCGAGCGCGGCGCGGGACGCGGCGGTCTGGTCAGGATCGGCGAGACTCTCGACGAGGACCCGCTCCACGACGGGGAGCCCGGCGGCCGCGAGCAGGTGACCGCTCACGTACTTGTTGTTCGCGAGGCGGTTGGCGACCGCGGTGAGCCAGGGCGAGCGGGTCTTCGCGACGACGACGCGCCGGTCCCCGCGGCGGAGCGCCACGAGGGCGTCGGTGTGCACGTCACAGAGCTCCTCGACGGTCGCGCCCGCGCGTGTCGCCGCGTCGGCGAGCAGCCGGTTGGTGCGGCTCCACCGCCCGAGTCGCGCGTCGCGCCACATCAGTCGGCCTCCTCCCCGTCATCGAGCGGGGCGTCGGGCGCGTCCGGGAGCGCCGCGATCGCCACCCGCACCGGCGCCGGCAGCCACGCGAGCCCCTCCCACTCGGGGAGGGCGCCGCCGGCGGGCGCGCGCGAGACGACGAACCCCCACGACGCGCCGAAGCTCTGCATCCACCGTTGGTAGGGCGCGGCCTCCGGAAACACCCCCCGGAGCGCCTCCACCGCGCCCGCGAACTCGGAGGGGTCGGCGGGATCGACCTCGCCGCACTGCACCACCACCACGCCCCCGGGGGCCAGCGCCCTGGCGAGGCGCCCCGCGAGATCGCGCTCGACGAGCCAGTCGACCACCTCGTCCACGAGGTCGACGACGATCACGTCCCAGCCGCGCTCCTGGTCCAACACCGCGAAGAAGTCGGCGTGGACCACCTCGACCCGGGGGTCGTCGAACGCGCCCGCGGACCACGTCGGGAGCTGCGTCCGCGCGGCCTCGACGACGACGGGATCGATCTCGACCATCCGTACGTGCTCCACCCCGGCGCCGGCCACCGGACCGCCGCGCGCGCGCCAGGCGAGCACATCCCGCGCGGTGGCGCCCTCCCCTCCGCCCGCGATGAGCACGCGGCGCGGCGCGGGGTGCGCGGCCAGGGCGGGGCGCACGAGCGCGGCGTGGTAGTCGGCCTCGTCGAGGGCCGCGGACTGGACGACGCCGTCGAGGAACAGGGCGCGGCCGAGCATCGGCGTGTCGACGACGAGGACGTGCTGGTGCTCCGACCGGCGGTCGAAGAGGACGGCGCTCACCTCGAAGTCGACGGCGTGACCGTCGATGTCGAGGGACTGGAGGAGCACGAGCTGCCCGTCGGGGCGCCGATGCACACGGGAGGTGCCGGCGGGCGGGATCGCCACGTCGGGGACCTCGGTGCCGCCGCGCTCGACGAGCCGCTGCTCGAGCGTGGCGGGCGCGTAGGCGCGGCCGAGCACCAGCGCGGCGGCCTCGGGGGTGAACGGCGCGCAGGAGAAGATGTCCGCGAACAGGAGCCCCTCCGACGGCACCGCGTGCAGGCTCGCGTGCGACTCGGAGAGCAGCACCACGCCCGCGATCCCGCCGCCCTCCTGCACGCCGACCACCGGCTCGCCGATCCGGGTGAGGCCCAGGCGGTCCGGAAGGGCGCGCAAGGTGTCGGCCAGCAGCCCCGCGTCCGCGAGGCGGGCGGGATCACAGCCGGTGGCGCGGGCGATCCAGTGCAGTCCGAGCAAGCGTTCTCCGAGGGGCCCCCGGGTCGACGCGCCGGGGTGGGTGGGGAGGGTCGGCTATGAGGGGAGCGCCTCGGGCGCAACGGGGCGGAGCCCCAGCGCGCAGGTGGCGAGCACGACCGAGGCGCCGGCGATGGCGATCGGCGCGCCGAGGAGGCCGGCGAGGGGCGCGAGGGCGGCGCCGCCGAGCGAGCCGAAGCGGAGGGCGCTCGCGGCGAGGCCGAGGACGGCGGGCTCGGCGTCGTCGTCGACCGCGTCGCAGAGAAGATCCTGGAGGAGCGGGTGGATGCCCGCGGCCGCGCCGTCGGTGCCGGCCGCCGCGGGGACGAGCCACCACGCGGTCGGCACGAGCGGGGCGAGCGCGCCGAACAGCGCCCCGACGAGCAGGCAGCCGCGCGTCACCACGACGGCCCCGTGCTTCGCCGCGAGCGCGCCGAGCCCCGGCGCCGCGAGGAGGTACGCGCCCTCCCCGGCGACCTCGACCGCCGCGAGCACCGCCGCCTGCGTGGCGGGCTCGGGCGCGAGCCGCACGACGAGCACGGGCCACGCGAGCTCGACGAGCTGCTGGGCGGCCTCCACCACGAGCGCGACGCCGAGGAGGCGACGCACCGCCGGAACGCGCCCCAACGCACGGAGGCTGGCCAGGGGGCCGTTGGCGGGGGCGCTCGACGCGCGCGCCTCGGGCAGGCCGAGCGTCACGAGCCCGGCGAGCGCCGCGAGGCCCGCAGACCCGACGTAGACGGCCGCGGGCCCGCCGAGCCACACCAGCCCCGCGGCGAGCACCGGTGCGGCGAGCGCCCCCGCCGAGCCCGCGGACTCGATGCGCCCGAATCGCGCCGCGCGAGGCCCCGGGAGCGCGCTCGCGAAGGCCATCACCGCGGGCATCGCCCCGGAGAGCGCGCCCTGGACGACGCGGCCGAACACCACGTCCCCGGGAGAGGTCGCGAGCGCGAGGACCACCTGGGAGAGCGCGAGGCCGGCCACCGCCCGGAGGAGCATCGCGCGGCGGCCCACGCGGTCCCCCAAGGCACCCCAGAGCGGCGCGGCGAGCGCGGACATGCCAACGCCCGCCCCGAAGGCGAGGCCGTTCCAGGCGAGCAGGGCGCCGTCCCGGACCCCGAGCGCGGCGAGCCACACCGGGAGCGCGAACACCCCCATCGTGACCGCGCCGGAGAGCAGCGCGGCGACGGCGAGGAGGGTGGGCTCGCGCCGATCCGGCGGCGGCGTGTCCGAGGGGGGGGTCGGATCAGGCATCGAACAGCGGGTTCGGCGCCGGTCGGTACACGTAGTCGCGGTAGCGCCCCTCGAGCCGCATGCGGAGCAGGCACTTGTGGGGCGCGGTGGGCGCCGTCCAGAACCCGTGCGCGGGGGTGCCGGCGAGGAGGCGATCCACGTGGCGGCGGACGATGCGCCAGCCAGCGGCGCCGAGCCCGAGCGTACGAATCAGCTCGGAGAGGTGATGTTGGATGACACAGTGGTGGAGCTTGCCCCACACCTCGGCGAGGTCCGACGCGTCGGGCGCCGAGTTGGGCGCGAGCGCGAGCGCATGCCCCGAGGAGAGCAGCGTCGGGCGGTGGAGCCGCACGCCGCCGAAGTCGCGGACGGCGAAGCCGACGAGCACGCCGCCGCGGTAGCGGGCGAGGGTGTTCTGCCCGTGGGCCTCCAGCGCCACGCCGTGATCGCGCATGGGCGGCACCACGGCGTCGAGCAGGCGCGCGGTGTAGTCCTCGAAGGCCACGACGGGCGCAGCATCCCCGAAGACGCGCCGCGCGAGGGGCACACCGGTATCGTCGCGCTCGACCAGCGCCGCGCACACCACGAAGCGGTCGCCGGGGAAGGTGCGCTCGGGGTCGGCGCGCACGATGCACGCGAGGTGCTTCGCCACGTCGGGGTCGGGGTGGGCCGCCCCCGCGGAGGCGAGCTCCTCGATCACGTGGAGGCCCGGCGGCGCGAGCGCGGCGAACAGCGCCGAGAGCACCGGCCCGTTGGCGACGGACTGTGGCGAGATCGTGCGCAGCGCCGAGGTGGTCTGCACGGCGAGGGCGAGCTTGAGGTGGACGTCCAGGCCCTCGGGACACACCGAGCGGAGCGACGTTTGCGCCCACGCGGGCCGGGTCGACGGGGTGACCTCGACCTCCGGGAACCGCGCGCGTAGCGCCGGGAGCTGCGCGGGGTGCACCGGGACTGCGTCGGTGCCGACGAGATCGAAGAACGCGCCGTGCACCTGGAGCGCGGGGCCCCGCACGTGGACCAGCGTGGGCCGCCCGTGGTGCTCGGAGGCCCACCGCCGGGCGTCGTCCACGGTCATCCCGAGGCGCGTCTTGTGACAGGGGTGGGTGGCGTGCCCCTCGATGACGGCCTGCTCCCAGGCGAGCGCCGGGCCGTCGAGCGCGGGGGCCGGCCCCGGGCGCGCCGCCGCCATCATCGCGACCGAGCTCATGAGCTCGGCGCGGAGCTGTGCCACCGCGTGCTCCGAGAAGTTCGGCAACCCCACCGCGTCGAGCACCGCGAGCGGATCCCCCCCCGGATCGGGCAGCTCCGTCGGGTGCGGAAACGTGACATCCGTCCCCGTGAACCCCGTGACCCACTCCCCCTTCACCCCCCGAATCCGAATCGCACCCCCGTCACGCACCCCCTCGGCCAACCCGTCGCGGACGAGGGCGGCCAACAAGCGTCGGGTGGTGGGGGCGGTGGTCATCGGGAGGATCCAGAGGGGAATTTCACCACAGAGGCACAGAGTACACAGAGGTCGGACGAAGAAGAGGGAGAAAGGGCGAAGGAAAGGCAAGAAGACGTCTGCGGCCTCTCCCCCTCTCTCTCTGCTTCTCCGGTCTCTCTTCCCTGTGCATTTCTCTGTGCCCTCTGTGCCTCTGTGGTGAACCCTCCGTATGGAATTCCCACGATCACCCGGTCGCCAGAAACAATCACTTCGAAGCCGCCGCAACCGTGACGCGCCCCTTCCACCGCCGCGGCACCTTGAGCCACACCCCCGAGCCGATCAGCCAGACCAATGACACACCCAAGCCGGCCGAGAGCCACGTGCCGGCGGGGCCGAGGATCTCGCCCGTGTGGAGGTCGAACATCCACTGGGTGAAGCCCTTCGTGGGCACGACCACCGCGAGCAGCGCCCCGTCCGCGGCCATGTAGACCTCGGTGGCCACGTCGTCCGCGAACACGACACACCACGTGCCCTCGGGGTCGTTCGCGAGGTAGAGCTCGGCGATCGAGGTGTCCGCCAGGGTCGGACCGGCATGCCCCCGCGCGGCGGCGATGGCGCCCTCCATCGTGAGCACCGGGCCCGCCGCCGCCCCGTCGGCCTTGGGCTCCGGCGGCTTGAGCTGGTGCCGGAACGTCAGCACCACGCCGGTCAGCGCCACCACGAACAGCAGCGCCGCGGCGACGATGCCGACGTTGGCGTGCCAGCGGCGCGCTACGGGGCCCACCGGACCCCCATCGCGCTGTAGAACGTCCGCGAGCGCGAGGGGAGGATGCCCTCGTTCACGTCATCCGAGCGGTACCAATAGGCCTCGTCGAGGAGGTTCTTCACACCAGCGCGCAGGTCGATCGACCAATGCTCGTCGATCGGGGCGTTCCAGCCCGCGCGCACGTTCCACACCATGAACGCCGGGATCAGACCCGCGCCGCCGGTGCTGGTCTCCGCCACGGTGTTTCGCTCGTCCGAGAATTGGGACGCCTCCCACCACCCGTCGATCGACACGGAGAGCCCGATCTCGGACTCCCACCCCGCCTCCCACCAGACCGAGTGGCGCGGGGCGTACGGCAGCTCGTTGCCCTCGTACGGGCCGGCCACGATCTCGGTGAGGAGGAACGTGTCACCCGCCTCGAATTCCAGGCCGTCGAGGGCCTCCACCCAGTAGCCGGGCCAGAACGAGAGCGCGGCCTCGAGGCCGGTGTGGGTGGTCTCGCCGATGTTCTCGAAGGTGGTGTCCCCGAACTCGATCTGGTCCTGGAACCGCATGTGGAAGCCGGTCAGCTCCCCCCCGAACGGGCCGAGGTCCTGGGCGCGCGCGCCGAGCTCCACCGTGTCGGCGAGCTCCTCGGTGAGCGCCTCGTCCGCGCTCGCGAGCGCGATCTGCAGGAACTGCGGAGAGCCGAACGAGCGCGCGTAGCTGGCGAAGAGCGTCACCCGCGGATCCGCCACCCAGGAGATCGATCCGGCGGGCAAGAGCGCGGTGTAGTCGGCGGCGATCAGCTCCTGGCGCAGGTTGTCGCGGCGGGCGATGCGCACGTCCTCGATACGGAGCCCGGCGTTGAGGCGGACGCGGTCGGAGAACAACCCCACCTCGTCCTCGACGTAGCCGGCGTCGGCGGCGAGCTGGGCGTCGTCGTCGCGCTTGATCTCCTCCTCGGCGGTGTTGCGGTCGAGCGTGCTCTCGCCGTAGTGCGCGGCCTCGAACGCCCGCCGGTACCCCGCCGAGAGCGAGTGGGTCATGCCGGCGAGGCGGAAGCGCCACGCGATGCGGGGCTCGACACCGAACACGTTGTACGTGCGCGGCAGCATCCCGACGAGCGTGGCCTCGGACAGGGGCCGGTCGGCGAGGCGGTACGCGCGCGACGACCAGGTGGTGTAGCCGAGGACCTGGGCCTGGAAGTCGGTGGAGGGTTGCCACGTCAAATCGAGCGCGGAGCCAATCCGGCGGCCGGAGAACGCGTCGAGGGGGCGGAGGCTCTGGCGGGGATCCTCGGCGTACGCCTCGGGGTAGAGCCCGCCGGGGAGCTCGCTCTCCTCGTACCACCCGTGGGTCGTGCTCTTGATCCGGAGGGTGTCCGACGGGGTCAGCTGGAGCTTGAGCAACCCGCCGTGGATCTCCTTGGCGGACTCGGCGCGGTAGCCCTCGCCGAAGCGCGGGGTGTACTCGGCCTCGGCGCCGAAGATGCCCTTCGTGCCGCCCACCTGGAGGCCGAGCATCGTGTCGCCCCACTGGTCGGTCTGGCTCACCGCGGCGACGGTGAAGCGCTCGGGGATCGCGCGCGTGCGCATGTTGATGACGCCGCCGACGTTCTGCGGGCCGAAGCGCACGGAGGCGCCGCCGCGGACCACGTCGATGGACTCGAGCGAGAAGATCGACACCGGGAAGAGCGAGGCCTGGGGCTGGCCGTAGGGGGCGACGGCGATGGGGATCTCGTCGAGCAGGAGCGTCGAGCGGGAGGACAGGCGCGGGTCGAGGCCGCGCACGCCGATGTTCAGCTTGGTGTCGGAGTTGCCGGTGCCGGTCGACTCCACCACCTTGACGCCGGGAACGCCCCGCATCGCCTCGCCGAGGCCGGTGGCGCCCGACTTCTTGAGCTCGGCCTCGTCGATCACCGTGCGCCCGCCGGGGTGCTCGAAGGCCGCGCCCGGATCCCCCACCTTCGACGCGCTCACGTCCAGGGCCTCCCCGGCGATGGGCATGCACCGGCCCTGGAAGGGCTCGGTGCCTTCGGGGCAGGCGTCGGGCTCGACCGGGGCGGGATCGTCCGCGCGGGCGAGCGGGAGGGCGATCGCGACGAGGAGGCCGATCATGGGATCCGCACGGTGGCGCCGCCGCGGAGGCGCCGGGTGGGCTGACCGCGGTCGTCGTCGGGGAGGGCCGGGCCGAGATCGTCGACGCGTGTGAACGTGCCGGCGTCGGGATCGACCTGCCACACGTCGCCCTCGAAGCCGACCGCGACGAGCGCGCCGTTGACCGAGGCGAGGGTCGTGAGCGGCTGGTCGGCCGCGCGCGCGGTGCCACCGCCCACGATCGTGTCGGTGTCGAGCAGGTAGAGCCCGTTGGTCGTGAAGTCGGTGCCGGAACGGACGAGGGCGAAGGTGGCCGCGTCCGCGACGGTGCCGTGCGCGGAGATGTCGCCGGCGACGCCGAGGTTGCCGGTGAGGTCGTCGGTGGCGACGACCAGCCCGGGCGCGGCGTAGTACGGGTCCGCGTCGGGGGTCGGCGGCAAGGGGCCGAGGGTGTAGCGCGCGCCGGGGAACGCGCCGTCGGCGGGGGAGCCGAGGACGAGGGCGCCGTCGGCGTCGAAGCCGGCGCCGGTGAGGTCGGCCGCCGTGTAGACGCTGTCGGTCGCGGAGAAGGCCCACGTCGTGACCGCGAGCTCCTGGTCCACCCCGGCGAGGTCGGGCACGTCCACGCGGGCGAGGAGCCACTCGTCGTCGGTGCCCTGGTCGATGAGCACGGCCCACACGGTCCCGTCGGGAGCGACGGCGATCTCGCGCGCGATCATCGTCTCCCAGTCGTGGAGATCGTCGTCGGGGCCGAACCACAACCAGCCGAGGCGCCGCAGCTCGCCGGGGGCGGCGGGATCGTAGAGGTAGAGGGAGGACCCGATCCAGTCGCCGTCGGGATCCCGGTTGTTGAGCGTGTAGTTGGACTCTGCGGACGAGAGCTTGCCGTTGATCAGGAGGAGCCGCTCGTCCCCGGTGGGGAGGCCGCCGCCGGTGTCGCCGGCCGTGTCGGTCGGCGCGGTGTCCCGGGGCAGGAGGAGGTCGTCCTCGTTGATGTCGGAGCAACCCGACGCGAGGAGGACGGAGAAGCCCGCCAGTTGGAAGATCACGGGAGCACCACCCGGGCCGCGCCACGTAGCCGGATGCCGTTGTCCGGGTCGGTGAACGCACCGGCCAATTCGGCGCCGCGGGCCGCCTCGCTCCCCTCCCCGCGCCAGAGCACGCCCTCAGTGTCGACCCCCCACGGCACGCCGTCGATCACCGCGACCCCCTCGATGTCCTGGTTGCGCACGACCGGGAACATCACGCCGAGCGGCGCCCCCGCCTCCTGCCCGTCGAGGCCCCCGAGCGACCACAACCAATTCTCGTCGAGCGCCCCGGCGGAGGAGCGCTCGGCCCGCACCGCGACGACGGCGTCGCCCTCGGTCGTCTCTCCGTCGGAGAGATCGCCGGCGACCCCGAGCCCCTCCGGGAACGCCGTCCAGAGCTCGGTGAGCACGGCGTCGGCGTAGTAGGTCTCGTCGTCGGGCCACGCGGGGTCGACGCTCCAGCCCGTCGGGAGCGCGCTCCGGTAGAGCCGCCCCCCGGCGCCGCCGGCGTCGGCCTGGGTCCCGAGGACGAGCTGCCCGTCGACGAACGCCATCCCGGTGACCGCCGGCTCCCAATAGATGGGGTCGGTCGTGCGGAACGCGTAGACCGTGGCGGGGAGGCGCTGATCCACCGCGCCCCAGTCGGGCACCTCGACGTGCCAGAGCTGCCACTCGTCGTTGACCGCGTCGATGGCGAGCGCCCAGAGGCCGGCATCGGGATCCCAGGCGATCTCGCGCACGGCGGCGCGGGCGAGGGCGCCGTCCCCGAGGTCGTCGATCCCGAGGTCGAGGTTGCCGAGCTTCACGAGCGCGCCGG
The DNA here is from genome assembly GCA_036676765.1 of Deltaproteobacteria bacterium. Classification (GTDB taxonomy): domain Bacteria; phylum Myxococcota_A; class UBA796; order UBA796; family SXON01; genus CAJBVW01. The sequence continues at coordinate 6,002 of JAKFCH010000003.1, read as the reverse complement.
CGCCCTCTCCGTCGATGGCGTCGGGATCGTGGAGGAACACGCTCGCCGCGAGGATCGTGCCGTCCTCGAGCTCGGCGTTGGCCGTGTACGCGGTGTTCGCGTCGGTGAGCTTGCCGTTCACCAGCGCGATCACCTCCCCGGAGAGGTCGTTGGCGACACAGCCCTCGCAGTCCTCCACCCCGGTCGACGCCGGCTTGGGCTCGACCTCCAGGGTGATGCAGCCGACGAGGGCGAGGATCACGGCAGCTCCACCGTCGTCGCGCCGCGGACGCGCACCTGGGAGGTCCGGTCGCGGAACAGCGGACCGAGGTCGTCGTGGAGCTCCGCGCCCCCGCTCACCGGGTCGATGCGGAGCACCCGTCCGTCCACGGTGATGCCGTAGAGCACCCCTTCGATCTCGCCGAGGCCCTCGACGTCCTGGTCGGCCGCCGTGAGCGCGATCGTGCCCGCGGTCGCGGCGTAGGTCAGGGCCGAGAAGTCGAAGCCGTAGACGACGTTGGTGTCGTCCGCGAGCACGGCAGGATCGGAGGCGTTGATCACCCCCACGCCCGCGCCGCCACCGGGCCCCGTGGCCGCGATGTCCCCCGCGAACTGCAGGCCGTAGGGCAGCGCGAGGAGCGGGGCGGTGGGCGGCTCGGCCATGTAGAACAGGTCGTTCTCCGGCTGGGCGGCGTCGTACGTCGGCGGGAGCACCATGTCGAACGCGTAGAGCTCGCCGCCGTCGTCGGTGGCGTAGTCCGCCATCGAGCCGGCCAGGAGCCGCCCGTCGACGAACGCGAGCGCGTCGATGCCGTACTCCCAATAGAGGGAGTGGTGGGCGTCGGCGTCCACCGGGAGGCCCCAGAGCTCGGTGCTCCAGCGTTGGTCGGGGGTGGTCCAGTCCGCCACGTTCCAACGCCCGAGGATCCACTCGTCGTTCGTCGGGTCGATGTGGATGGCGTAGAGCCCGTGCTCGGGATCCCACGCGACCTCGTCGACCGTGAGCTTCTGCCGCTCGCGGCCCTGGTAGCCGTCGACCGCGCCGTAGTCCGGGCGCCCGATCACGAGGAGCTTCCCGGGCTGCGAGGGGTCGTAGACGAAGGCGTCGGGCCCCAACAGGCGGCTCTGCTCGATGCGGTTGGTCGCGTAGGCGGTGTTGGCGTCGGAGAGCCGACCGTTGACGAAGAACAACACCGACTGGCCGGCCACGAGCGTGGGCGCGGAGACGCCGTCCACGAGCACGGACGGCTGGGCCGCCGAGTCGTAGGGGTGGACGTCGGTGTCCGTGTCGGTATCCGTGTCGGTATCGGTGTCCGTATCGGTATCGGTGTCCGTGTCGGTGTCGGTGTCCACGTCGGCCGCCGCGGTGTCGTCCACCTTCGGCCCGCCGTCGCACGCGGCGACGGCGAGCACGAGGAGCCCGGCGATCCGGATCACGATCCCTCCTCCGTCGAGGTGTCGGCCGTGGAGCAGTGGGTCAGGCCGAGCTCGCCGGTCATGTAGGCGCACACGGTCGCGGCGATCCGGCCGCTCGCCCAGCGGGCCTCTTCGAGGTCGTTGCGACGGATGGACGCCGACCAGTGGCCCCACGCCGCCGCCTCGAGGGTGAGGTCGGCGCCGGTGTAGGGCGCGACCAGGCTCCAGTAGGTGGTGCCCTCGACCGCCTTCCCGTAGCCGGAGGTCGTGCCGAGCAGGTCCGAGCCGCCTTCGGAGGAGGGCAGGCCGTGGCTCGTGTAGGCGAGCGTGCGCTTGGCGAACGCGATGTTCAGCTCGCGGAGGATCCGCGCGCTGTCGATGTCCGCGACGCTACCGGTGAGCATGGCGACGATCACGGCGTCCCCGAGGCTGTTCTTCGCGTTGCTGATGTTGGCGTCGGTGACCCGGTCGTCGATGAGCAGGTAGGCCTGGTAGGCGAGGTCGCGCGCGTTCTCGTCGCTCGCGGAGGCCGCCTCGGCCGCCCACGCCACGACGGCGCGGTGGATCGTGGTGTAGACGCTCTTCTCGATCACCTGCTTGTACGCCGCGGCCTTCCAGTACTGGTCGGCCTGCACCGCGACGGAGAGCCCGGCGAAGGCCTCCTCCACGATCGCCACGCGGTCGGCATCCACGCTCGTCGCGATGGGCTCCAGCGTCTTCCAGTGGGCGTAGGCGGTGGCGAGCGCGCCGGCGTCGAGCGCCCCCTCGGTGGAGGCGGTGGTGAGGTCCGCCTTGAGGCCGACCAGCGCGGTGGTCCACACGATTCCGAGCGCGGCGGGCGCCTCGGTGAGGTCCCAGGCGACCCCGGTGGTGCCGGCGTCGAGCGCGGAGGTGAAGGTCGCGCCGTCCCCCGTGGCGCACGCCTCGACCACCGACCACGCGCCGATGGCGACCATGTAGTCGCAGAGCTCGGCCTTGATCACCGCCGAGGACGTGGCGGCCGCGGTGGCGTCGTTCGCGACGATGGCGGCGGCGTAGGCGTCCCAGGCGCCGAGGGTGGCGGTGGTGTCGACGCCGAGCGCGTCGGCGATGCCCGGTGCCACGAGGGTGTAGTAGGTGCGGCCTTCGTAGGCGCCGATGGCGCCGGACGGCGTGCCGAGGTTCGCGGCGGGATCGTCCACGGCCCGGCTGGAGTAGCCGTAGGTGCGCTTGGCGAAGGCGATGTCGAGCTCGGTCCAGACGGCGTCGGCGTCGATGCCGTCGAGGCTGCCGGTGAGGGCGTCCTCGATCTGGACGGCGCCCCAGGAGTTCTTGGCGTTGGCGAGGTTGGCGTCGGTGATCCGGTCGGCGAACAGCGTGTAGGCGCCGTGGGCGCGGCGCGCCGCGCTGAACTGCTCGCGCGTGGGCGCGGTCGAGAGGGTGAACGCGGCCGTGGCGTCGGCGAGGATGGCGCGGTGGAAGACGCGGTAGACCGACTTCTCGGCGACCTGGCGCGCGGCGCCGATCCCGATGTGGTCCTGCGCCGCGATCGCGGCGCGGCCGTCGTCGAAGCCGGCCTGCACGGCGCCGGCGAGCGGCTCGCGCCAGTGCGCCTCGGCGTCGGGCGCGAGGTCGGCGACGGCGACGCGCCAGAGGTCGTGGGCGAGGAACCAGAGGGCGCCGATGGCCTCGTCCTGGGTGTCGTCGACGACCGGGTAGTACGCCACTGCGTCGGCGAGCGCGTCGCGCATCCAGCGCACCATCGCGTCGCGCGCGAGGTACTCGGCGTCGATCACGTCGGAGGGGCGGCCCACGGCGAGGGCGGCGCGGATGTCGGCGTCCCACGCCAGCCCGGTGGCGGCCTCGGCCTCCCCCACGAGCACGGCGAGATCGCCCTCGTAGGCAGCGAGGGCGGCGCCGGCGTCGAGCGCGGCGGTCGCGGCGACGAAGCCCGGCCACACCACGTCGAGGCGGGCGCCCACGTCGGTCACCGGCCACGCGTCGACGCCGGTGTCCGTGTCGGTGTCGGTGTCCGTGTCGGTGTCCGTATCGGTGTCGGTGTCCGTGTCCGTGTCCGTGTCGGCATCCGCGGCGGTGTCCTCCTTGGGCGCGTCGGTGTTGCCCTGGCAGGCAAAAAGAACGGCGAGGGGCAGGAGGATCAGGCTGCGCATGGAACGTCTCCGGTGGGTGAGATTGAAAATGAAAGTGATTATCAGTTTCGGAACCACCTGATACCCGACGGCCTCCGGATGCGCAAGAGGAACGTGACGCCCGTCGACGCGGAGAAACGACGGGCCCCGCGGAGGGCCACGGACGGGCGATCAGGGCGTGGTGATCAGCACGTCGAGGAGCGCGCCGTCCGCGGCATAGCGGCGGATCTCCATCCCGGCGCCCACGAGGCGGGCCTCCACGCGCACGACCGGGATCCGGCGCCCCTCTCCCTCCCACCACGCCACGCTCTCGGGCACCTCGGTCGAGGGCGCCGTGCGCACCTCCCCGGTGTCGAGGTCGACGAACGTGAGGGTCCAGGGCGCGGGCTCGGGGGGAGGCGCGAGCAGCCCGGTGGGAGGCGCCTCCGAAGCCCCGTCGCCCCGGCGGACGTCCTCGACCGGGCCCGCCACGCCGGGCCCGGCCCGATGGCACGCGCCCAGCAACACGACGAGCAGCACCCCGCCACCCGACCTCACCGCCGCATCACCGTGGACTGGAGCAGCGCGCCGTCGGCCCCGTAGGAGCGGAGGACGCGCTCGTCTCCCCGATCCTCGGCCACGACCCGCACCACCGCGATGCCGTCGACCCACGCGACGGTGTCGGGGACCTCGTCCGCGGGGCGCTCCTGGACGGTGCCCTTGGTGGCGTCCTCGAACCGGATCCGGTGGACGGCCGTCACTTCAGCTGCTCCGTGAGGATGGACCAGCGCGCGGGCACCAGGGCGGCGTACTCCGCGTGCGCGGGGCCCCCGAGGGTCGACCGGTAGATCTGCACGGTCTCCGCGACGTCCTCGGCGATGTCGTTGACGGCGTAGTTGGAGACCGCGACGACGTCGCTCGCCATCGCCGCGCGCCACGCCACCCAGCCGCCCTTCGTCGTGTCCTGCCCCCACACCTGGTACGACCACGTGTGCCCGGTCTCGTGGATGAGGCTCTGGTTCATGACACCCTGGCTCGGGATCGACGTCTTGTCCGGGTAGATGGTCACGTCCCCGCCGACGCCGGCCGTCATGTACGAGTGGAACCCCGCCTGGTCGTACTGGGCCGCCCAGAACGCGTCTTCCGGGTTGGTGACGGGGTTGAGCGTCACCGTCTTCACCCGCGAGCGGCTCGCGACCGGGAGCTTCGCGACGGCGACCACGACCTGGGCGACCGTGTGGGCGTGGAGCGTGGGATCGGGGGCATGGGGCGCGAGGATCGTGACCACCTGCCCGTCGGTGAACGTGAGCGCGTACCGGTCGGCGTCGGCGGTCGAGCCTCGGAAGGCATGGGACGGCGCGAGGATCGGCCCCGAGAGGACGTGCTCGGCGGCCGTGGCGCTCACGGGCTCGGAGGCGATGCCGGGGCGCGCCCTCCGGTCGGTGAGCAGGCCCTCGAGCGCCTTCGCCTGATCCGCGGCGCTCATCGTGCCCCAGCTCGGAGCCCCGCGGAGGCTCCGGAGCTCGTACCGGCATGCCCGCGAGAGCAGGTTCACCTCGCCGCCGAGCAGCGCCTCGAGGCGGCCCTGGGTGTCCGCCGCGAGCAACGCCCACCCCGACGCCGCGCGCGCCACCGCGACCGCCATCCGGGCCTCGATCGCCTGGAACGACGACGGAATGTCGACGATCTGCGGGGCGCCGCCCCACGCGCTCGGCCACGTCAACTGGATGCGCCGCCCGGCCACGTCGTTCGCGAGGCGCACCTGGTCGTCCGCGAACGGGAGGCCCCAGTTGCTCGCGATCACCCGGAGCCGCGCCCTCACCTCCCCCATCTTGTCGGGCGTCGCGTCGTTCCCGCGCGCGAACACCACGTCCGCGACCGTCGGGCGGTCCCGGGACGTTGGAGCCTGCTCCCGCTCGCTCTCGGCGCTCTCGTCCGACGCGAGCCCCGCGAGTCGCATCCGCTCGACCACCTCCTGGTTGCCGAGGGTGCCCTGGCGATCCTGCCGCGGACCCGCATCCATGGCGGTGGCGGCCCCCCCGTCGACGAGGTGGGACGCGGACGCCCGAGCGTGGGACTTGGGGATGGCGGCCTCCGGAGGCGCTCCCGGTCGGTAACCCACGGGTGGCCGTGGGACACGGGCGCGGCCGAGGGGCGCCGTGAAGGGAGGGGATGGCGCACGCGGGGTGACGTCGGACCACCCCGACGTCCGTCGCCCGGGGTAGGCGCTCATCCTCGACGGACGGACGTCCCCGACGTCCGTCCGCCTGGGGTAGACGCCCATCCTCGACGGACGGACGTCCCCGACGTCCGTCCGCCCGGGGTAGGCGCTCATCCTCGACGGACGGACGTCCCGCCGCCGCCCCCACCGTCCCGCAACCGCCCCGCGCCAGGTCGGCCGAAGGGCGCCGGCGCCGCGCCGGCGGTTCCGCGGCGTCCCGGCCTCCTGGACGGGGCGCCGCGAACCGAGCGCCTCCGGCGCGAGCCCGGAGGACGGCC
>JAKFCH010000002.1:0-77860 GCA_036676765.1 Deltaproteobacteria bacterium | reverse complement strand
CGGGGCGGGCGGCGGGTTCTCGACGAGCGCGCGGCGCCCGAGGCGATCCGCCACGATCGAGATCGCGCCCGCGCCGATGGCCAGCACGGCCAGCCCGGGCGCCTGCCCACCCCACAACGCGAACAGCCCGACGAGGAGCACCACGACCCCCACCGTGCCCCGGCCCGGCGGCTTGCGCGGAGGCGTCACTCGCGCCTCACGGCCTGTGTGACCCGCGCCGCCTCCGCACGGATGAGCGCCGTCCTCATCAAGGCGACGGCGCTCTCCCATGCGATCTGCACGCGCGCGTGCTCCTTCTGGCCCCCCTTGGCGGACACGACCATCACGACCACCACCGGGCGATGGTTCGTGCAGGTGGCGCACCGAAGCAGGTGCACGACGCTCGCGCCGTTCGGGCCGGGCGGCCCCAGCGCCACGAGGGCCGGCGCCCAGTCTCCGGTGTCGGCGGCCGCGACGAGCGGTGCCCAGGACTGCTTGTCGGGGTCACCCACCGCGATCGTGTCGTCCTTGTCGTACCAGGCGTCGCACGACTCGCAGAACGGCTCCTTCGCCCGGGTGACCGACATCCAGGCCGCCACGGCGGCCGCGATCAGCACCTCGAAGCCCCAGAAGCCCCACACGCCCATGCCCGTGAAGGCCGGCCCCCGCGAGGACTGGGCCACGCGCGTGATCGTGATGCCCTTCTCGGCGGCGATCGTCAGGTAGGCGAGGAAGCCCCGCCGCCCAGTCTCGGCCTCGAGCGCCTCTTCTACGGTCGCGCCGGCGGTCGCGGGGTCCTCGGCCATGGCGGCCTCTATCGTCCGGCGGAAACGGGCGTACTCCATGCCGTGCGTGGTGATCTGTCCGACGGCGCCGCCGCCGAACGCGATCAGCCCGGCCAGGAGCGGCGCCCGCATGCGTCCTACGTCGACGGCTCCCGTGGCCGCGGCCCCGACCGCGAGGCCGATGAGGGCGGGAAACAGGATCAGCAGGTTGATCCATTGCCCGACGAAACCCTCGACGACGCCCATCCCGATGCCCGTACCCAGGCAGGCGGCGACCAGGATGGGCACGGCCCACGGTGCGCTCCGACCCGACGGCTCGTCCAACGACATTCTGCCTCCCGGGGCGCATCCTACCGCTGATGCGGCGAGGTGGGAACGGTCGGAACGCCCGGTTCAACGCGCCCGCCGACGCTCCTCGAGGCGCGCGGCGACCCAGCCTCCGACGAAGGACTGGCCGAGGTGCGCGACGAGCAGGTAGGCTTCCGATCCGCGGCAGATGGACCACCGCGGACGGCGGCCCCGGCGGAGGCAGAGGGGTCGCGCAGGCGATCACCCGATAGGTCGTCTCGGTGCACCGCGTCCGCCTCGCCCTCTCCCGCCTGATCGCACTGGCGGGTGTCGTGTTCGTAGCGGCGGTGGCGCTCCTCCTCGGCCTCAACCTGTTCCTGAACACGGGGCTGAAGTCGCTGATCAACCAGCAGCCCGAGCGGCTGAGCATGACGTGGTCGTATGCGTGGACGTGGGACGCCCGCAACGTGTACGTCGAGGGCTACACGCTCCGCGTGCAGGGTCCGCTCGATCAGTGGTGGCTCACGGTCGACCGGGCCACGCTCACGGTCGGCGTCCTCGCCCTGCTCGAGCGCCGCTTCCAGGCCGACGACGTTCACGGCGACGGCGTCGTGTTGCACTACCGCAGCCGCGTGGACCAACCCGCGATCCCGGGCCGCCCCCCGCCCACCTTCGTGGAGGGCGTCACCGCCCCCATCCCCGGCCTGGAGAACCCGCCGCTCTCGCCCCCGGAGGAGATCTACCCGCCGCCGGTCGCGCCCTGGCTGGTCGCCCTCGACGGGGTGGAGGTGGAGAACATCCGCGAGGCGTGGCTCGGTGACTACCGCTTCCTCGGCACCGCCCAGCTCACCGGGGAGCTGATCGTGATGCCGGGCACCTCCCTGGACCTCTCCACCGTGACCGCCGAGGTGCTCGAGGGGGAGATCGACGTGGACGGCATCCCGGTCGTCTCCGACCTGACCCTGGAGGTGGAGGGCTCGCTCGAGGGGGTCGACCCGGTCACGGACGCCGGCACGCGCATGCTCCACCGCCTCGACGCCACGCTCCGCCTGGGCGGGCACGTCGACGATCTGCGCTACGTCGACATCTTCCTGCGCGACGCCCCGTGGGTCGGCATCGAGGGCGGGAGCGGGCGCCTCGACGCATACCTCGACGTCCAGGAAGGGGTGCTCGGCCCGGCGTCGTTCGCGCATGCCGTCGTCACCGACCTCTCCGCGCGCGTCGGCACCTACGTCGCGCTCGGTGACGGGAGCATCCGGATCACGCTCGACCGCCTGGCGCGCTTCGCCCTCGTACTGGAGACGTTCTCCGTTCGGCAGGGCATTGGTGCGCCGCTGATCCGCGGCCGCGGGTTCCGCCTCGACGCCACCACGGCTGCGTTACGACTCGACGAGCCGCCGTCCGGCTTCACCGCCGTCGCGACGCTCCCCCGTTCGGACGTGCCGAGCCTCAAAAGCTTCGACCGCTACCTCCCGGACATCGGGCTGCGCGTCACGGGGGGGCGCGCGGTCGTCTCCGGGCAGGCGCGCATCGAGGAGGACGGGAACCACGTCTCCGGCACGTTCACGGTCGACGTGCCCGAGGCCCGGCTCTCCTACACCGGCATCCCCATCGCAGGCCGGGCGCACATCGTCGGGCGCGTCGTGAGCGGCCTGCTCGACGAGGGGCGCTACGACATCGGCGGCACCTCGTTCGCGGTGGACCACCTCTCCTTCGACGGAAAGAACCCGAACTGGTCGGCGCGCCTGGACGTGCGGCAGGGGCGCGTGGCGACGGAGGAGGCGATCTACCTCACCACGCGCTCCGACTTCTCGTGCTCCGACACGTCGCCCTTCCTGCGCATCGCCGTCGGAGACCGGAAGGTGGCGCCGTGGATCGACGAGCTCGTCCGCTTGAAGAACCTCAGAGGCGAGGTGCGCGCGTCCCTGGGCGAGACCACGCTCTCGGTCGACCACCTGCACATCCACGCCCCGCAGGCCGAGCTCCACCTCCACCTGGAGCAGGTCGGCTCCCGCACGGACGCGCTCCTGTTCGCCCGCCTCGGCATGTTCGGCGTCGCCACCCACCTCGCCGGCGAGCGCTACGACGTGCAGATCATCGATGCGAAGCGCTGGTTCTACGCCCGGCTCGCCCGGAACGGCATCCGCGAGTCGATGACCTCGAACAAGGGCGTCGTGACGAAGGCGGAGGACATCGGAACCGACGACCGCATGGGCACGCGGCTCTTCGGCAAGAACCTCCGCCAGATTTCCCCGAAGCAGACCGCCGCCGACAAGGCCGAACGAGCGGCGAAGCGGCAGGCGGCGGCCGCGGCGCGGAGCGCGGAGCGGGAGAAGCGGAAGGCGGCGAAGGGGAAGTAGCAACACGGCCGGTCCCGGTGCGCCATCCCGTCGGCAGCATTCCGGCAGCGCGGAACCGCCGAGGCGGCGGTACGCTGGCCCGACCATGCGAAACGTGCTTCCCCTCCTCCTTCTGCTCGGGTGCGAATCCGGGAACCGCGGGTCGATCACCTTCAGCGTGGAGGACGTTGGCCAGGGCGCGCTCGACATCCTCTGGGTGCTCGACAACTCCGTCTCGATGGATGACGAGCAACGGTGGCTCGATGGCACGGCTGCCCGGTTCTTCGAGGGCTTCAGAGACGCCGGCACGCACATCGGCGTCACGACGACGGACGTGGAGACCGGCGCCTCCCTCGACTGGGTGGACGCGAGCTGCGCGTTCGACGCCACATGCCTTGCCGACTTCGCGGTGCACCTCGACGTGGGGACGGACGGCAGCGACCTCGAGCAGGGCCTGGGCGCGGGCCTGATCGGCCTCACCGCGCCCTCGACCGACGCCACGCGCGGCGAGTTCCTACGCCCCGGAGGCCGCCACGTGGTGATCGTGCTCTCGGACGAGAATGACTGCACCGGTGACCTCGGGGAGCCCGCCATCGGGGAGGACTGCTACGTCTACGCGAACCGCCTCACCCCCGTCGACGACCTGCTGACCGCGCTCCTCGACGTCGACCCGGCCGGGCGCGTCCAGGTGTCCGGGATCCTGGGGCCCGACATCGTGGCGGACTGCGAGGCGACCGTGCCCGGCCGCCGCTATTGGGAGGCGATCGAGCGCACGGGCGGGGTCCTCTACAGCGTCTGCGGTGCCGTCGACGAGGGCTTCGCGAGCGTGGCCGCGGGCGCCGCCGGGTCGCCCCGTCACTTCCGCCTGCCGGAGCCCGTCGACCCCGAGAGCCTCGTCGTGATCGTGGGCGAGGACCACGTGGTGCCCGAGGACGAAGCCGACGGGTGGAGCTACGACGCGCCCCTCCGGATGCTCTCGCTCCACGGCGAAGCGATCCCCGTGGCGGGGGAGATTGTCCGCGTGCAATTCATCCCGGCGTAGGCCCGCGCCCGGTGCCCCGTCAAGGCAGCTCGGTGAGGTACCACGGGTCGTCCGGGTAGCAGTCCGCGCAGTCTTCCGGCGCCCCGACGACGAGCGTGGCGCCGTCCTCCACGGCGATCTCGGGCTCGTAGTCCGAGCAGGGGGCGGGGTTGGAGTCGCACGGCACGAGGTGGTGGAAGTAGACCGTCTGGCCGGCGCCCGACACGGTGTTCCCCGAGATGCTCCGGTCGGGGATGGTGGTCCGCTGCTGGAACAACATGGCGAAGTCCCCGTCCTCGGACGTGTTGTCCTGGAGCACGTTCCCCACGATGTGGTTCGCCCACCCCGCCTGGCCCGCCTCGGTGGCGATGTAGGCTTCCGGGTAGTGGTGGCCGGGGCGGTAGTAGGGGTCGTACCAGCCGGTGGGATCGGACGACGGGTCGTACGCGGCGACCTCGTTCCCGGAGATCTCATTGCGGACGCCCGCGAAGTTCAGGGCGCCGTTGCGCATCTGCGCGAACCGGTTGTCGCGGATCGCTCCGTCGTGGAGACCGGCGACGCTCAGGTATGGGTCGGTCTCCTCCGTGTGGCCGGCGAACTTCACCGCGCCGTTCCCGATCCGCTCGAAGAGGTTGTTCGCCACGACGCTCCCGCCCGCGTCCCCGAGCACGTAGACGCCGTGGTCGTAGATGGAGGAGAACGTGTTGCCCGAGATCTCGATGGGAAAACCGTCGGCCGAGAACACGACGCCCTGGACGAACCCCGTGAACGAGCTGTCCTCCACCACGGTGGGCCCGTACGCGTAGGAGCGGCGGATGCCCGCGTGCATGTCCATGCCCGGCGAGGCACCCCGCTCGGCGGTGATGGCCGCGAGGAGCTCGTCTACGGCGACCTCCGGGTCGGTGCCCTCCGGGTCGGGCACGGCGCCCTCGAAGACGGAGCGGGTCACCGTGAGCAGACCGACCGCGCTGATCGCGCTGCCGTTCACTCGTTCAAAACGGCAGTCTTCGAAGGACGCCTCGTTGGGCCCCCCGTTCAGGCCCACCATCGCGGAGCCCCACTGGCCCCTCCAATACAATGAGGCGTCGTTCTCGTGCAGCGACCAGGCCGGGTCCGTGAACGTGCCGGCCGACGCGTCCCCCCGGAAGACGAGCCCCCGGACGGTGAGCCGCGTGTGGCTGCTGTCGAGCAGGAGGAACACCCGGCCATGGTGGACGCCGTCGGCGCCCGGGCCCGAGGCGGTGAGCACCGGCTCGGCGCCGTCCCGGGCATTGCTCAGCGTCACGTCGCTCCGGTGGATGAACAACTTGGGACGGAGCGGCTCCTGGTAGAAGTCGCCGTCCGGGACGGAGGGGTGGGCGTCGTCCAGGCCCGTGAAGTCGTAGGTCCCATCGGGAAGGAGCACCGCCACGGACGTTGCCGAGAGGGCATTCGTCGCGACGATCGCCCACTGGAGCTGCCGCGCCCGGTCCACGGGATCCGCGAGGTCCTCGTCGCGCAGCTCCGCGGGCATGGCCGCGATCGCGGCGTCCACTTCGGCCTGGGAGGTCGCGTCGAGCTCCTGCGCCCAGAACCGGTCGGCGCACAACGTGACGCTGGCCTCGGATGCGGCGACACAGTCGTCCACGGGCTCGCCGGTGTCGATGCCGGAGTCGGTGCCGGAGTCGGTGCCGGAGTCGGTGTCCGTGTCGGTGTCGGTGTCGCCCTCGCAGTCCGGCGAACCCGCGCATCCGTCACCCTCGACTTCCTTCGCGCACCCGGCGAGGGAGGCTGCGACCAGGAGGAGGACGATGGGAGTGGCGGGCAGCCAGGTGCGAAGGGGGAAGTCGGACATGGGAGGACCTCTCGGACATAGAGCGCTCCCTATCGCAGCTGGGACACGTCAGTCATCTCGGGCGCCCACCTGGACAACCGCCGCGTACCGGGTGTACGCATCCACGTGCTCTGCGCCGCCAGAGCGGCCTTGCTGCGGGAGTATGGATGCGTGCGTATGTGCTTGGCCTCCACGAGGTCGACAGGTCCGACATCGCGGCGGTCGGGGGGAAAGGCGCGAACCTGGGGGAGCTCTCCAGGCTCGAAGGGATCCGCGTGCCGGAGGGCTTCTGCGTCTCGACCGACGCCTTCGAGCGGGTCCTGGGCGCGGCGCCGGGGATCGGTGACCTGCTCGATCGGTTGGCGCTGCTGAAGGCGGAAGACCGCGAGGCGATCCGGGAGCTTGCCGCGGAGATTCGCGGTAGCATCGAAAGGATCGCCGTCCCCGAAGACGTCCAGGAGGCGATCACCCCCTTCCTCGCCGGGCTCGGGGAGCAGGAGGCCTACGCCGTGCGGTCAAGCGCGACGGCGGAGGATCTACCGGATGCTTCCTTCGCGGGCCAGCAGGACACCTATCTGAGGGTCATCGGCACGCCGGCGATCCTGCAGCACATCAGCCGGTGCTGGGCCTCGCTCTTCACCGATCGGGCGGTGACCTACCGCCTCCAACACGGCTTCGACCCCCGCAATATCCGCATGGCGGTGGTCGTGCAGAAAATGCTGTTCCCGCAGGCGGCGGGAATCTTGTTCACGGCCGATCCCGTCACGGGGAACCGCAAGGTGGCATCGATCGAGGCTTGCTTCGGCCTGGGCGAGGCCCTGGTCTCCGGCCTCGTGAACGCCGATGGTTACAAGGTGCGGGACGGCCGGGTCATCGAGAAGGCCGAGCGGCAGGGCCGGCCAGTGCTGACGGATGCGCAGATCGTGCGGCTCGCGCACATGGGCAGGCAGATCGAAGCGCATTTCGGTCAGCCCCAGGACATCGAGTGGTGCCTCGTCGAGGACGACCTCCACATCGTCCAGAGCAGGCCGATCACGACCCTCTACCCAATCCCTGAAGCGGGTGATCGAGGCAACCACGTCTATGTCTCCGTCGGCCATCAGCAGATGATGACCGACCCCATGAAGCCCCTGGGGCTGTCGTTGTTCCAGTTGACCGCGGCGCGTCCCATGTTTGCAGCGGGTGGCAGGTTGTTCGTCGATCCCACGAGGCAGCTGGCTTCGCCGGCCAGCCGGGACGTTCTCCTGGATGGCCTGGGCCGCTCCGATCCGCTGATCAAGGACGCCCTGACGACCCTCCTCGAACGCGGCGATTTTTTCGATTCCTCGCCAGTCGATCCGAACGCTCCCGGCCCAGGCAAGCCTATCTTGTCCGCGGGCTTCCAGGCGCAAATCGAGGACAATCCTGCGATCGTCGCGGACATGATCGCGCGCAGCCAGGCGTCGGTCGAAGCGCTGAAGCGTGACATCCGGACGAAATCTGGAACGGATCTCCTCGACTTCATCCTGGACGACATCCAGCTCCTGAAGCAGAGCTTGACCGAGCCGCGGAGCTTCGGCCTGATCATGGCCGGCATCAATGCTGCAATCTGGATCAACGATCAGATGATGGCGTGGTTGGGCGAGAAGAACGCCGCGGACACGCTCTCGCAGTCCGCACCGAACAACGTCACCTCGGAGATGGGGCTGGCGCTCCTGGACGTCGCGGACGTGATCCGTCCGCATCCGGCGGTGGTTGCCTACCTCCACGACGAATCCAACGGACATTCGAAGGCGGATGGCTTCCTGGAGGGCCTGCTCCCGTTGGAGGGGGGACCGGAAGCCCACGCCGCCATCCGTGCGTATCTCGACAAGTACGGCATGCGATGTGTCGGGGAGATCGACGTGACGAGGACGCGTTGGGGCGAAGCACCCACGACCCTGATCCCCTTGATCCTAAGCAACATCAAGAACTTCGATCCGGGGGCCGGCAGCCGGAAATTCGAGCAAGGGCGGCAGGAGGCGTCGAAGAAGGAACAGGAGCTGCTGGAGCGATTGAAGCAAGTGCCGGATGGGGAGCAGAAGGCCGGGGAGACACAACGGATGATCAGTCGGCTCCGGACCTTCATCGGCTACCGTGAGTATCCGAAGTACGGCATCGTCAACCGCTACTTCCTCTACAAGCAGGCCCTCCTGGAAGAAGCCGGACGGCTCGTGCGAGCCAACGTGCTCGAGGAGCAGGAAGACATCTACTACCTCACGTTCCAGGAGCTGCGCGAGGTCGTGCGCACGCACGAGTTGGACGGCCAGCTCGTCGGCGAGCGCAGGGCCGAGCACGAGCGCAACCGGAAGCTGACGCCACCGCGGGTCCTCACGTCCGAGGGGGAGATCGTCGTAGGTGCGTACAAGCGAGCCAATCTCCCCGCCGACGCCCTTGTCGGCCTCCCCGTCTCCGCGGGCGTCGTCGAGGGGCGGGCCCGTGTCCTCTCGGACATGGCCGATGCCGAATTGGAAGCGGGGGACATCCTGGTGACCGCCTTCACCGACCCGAGTTGGACGGCCGTGTTCGTGTCCATCAAGGGCCTGGTGACCGAGGTGGGCGGGTTGATGACCCACGGCGCCGTGATTGCTCGCGAATATGGCCTGCCAGCGGTCGTCGGCGTGGAGAACGCGACCCGGTTGATCAAGGACGGGCAGCGCATCCGCGTGAACGGAACGGATGGATGTGTGGAAATCCTGCCATGAAGTCGCCGTTCACGAACGTTGCCGAGCCGAGGACGACGTGGTTGCCCGCGACGACCCGAGCCAGGCGCTGCCAGCTGACGGGCTCACCGGTGGGCCGCCAGGAAGCGATCGAGCGCGGCGAGCCACTCCGCGTGGTGCGCCGGGTTGTGCTCGTACGCCACGATCCGCTCGTCGGTGTGCCGCAACGTGCCGTCCGCGTCCAGGATCCGCTCCCGCACGCGCGTGGCCGCGCGCACGAAGCGCGGCGCCCCGGCGGCGGCGTAGAGGCGCGCGAGGAGGTCGTCCACCTCCGCCGGCACCGTCGGCACGCGCGGCGCCGCCGGCCCCGCGCGTTCGCCGGTCTCCACGCTGTCGCCGGGCCGCCGCACCCGGTCGTTCACGAGGATGGCCGGGACGTGGGCGCGCCGCAGCGCGAGGGCGAGCGCGCGCCGGGCGGCGCCGTCGAGCACGAGCCCCCGGAGCCGCGTCCGCCGCTCGGCGTGGCCATCCGAGGGGCTCCCCACCACGGGAGGCTGGGCCACGGTGTCGGGGAGATGCGAGACCGCGTGCGCCCCGACCAGGCCGGCCGGGAGCACGGCGCGGAGCCACACGGCGCGGCTCCGGGAGCACATGCCCCGCGTCACGGCCGTGGCCCAGCGCACGAACGGCGCGACCTTGTCGCCCCCCCGCCTCCACGCGACCCCGTACTCGATCTCGCGCCGCCGCCGCCCGTCGACATCCGCCAGCCGCGCGTCCGCGTCCTCGTCCCCGCGCTTCAGGTAGGAGCGCGCGGCGCGACGTGCATGCCGGTTCGTGGCCTTCCGCTCGCGGCGCGCCTCGCGGCGGTGCGTGGAGGGGAGGATGCTGCGCGCCATCTCGCGGCGCTTCTCGTCTTCGTAGACCATGTCCCTCGCCCGCCCGGCGAGGCCGCACGTCTCCCCGGGATCAGGGAGGAGCGGGCCCCGCCGGCACGGCTAGGACGACGAAGCGAGGGGATGCGCGCATGGGACCTCCAGGGACGCGTCCCGGGAGGGGCGGCCGAACTCTACAATACGCCGGATGGGCGTGACGGCAAGGTGGCTGGCAAGCTCAGGACCTTCTCCCTACTCACCGTCGGGCACGCCCATCCAGCACGCCCCGGTGAATGGCGACGGTCACGTCGACTCCGTGCTCGGCGAGGTTCCTGGGCGATCTCCGCGCAAACGCCTTCAGACGCCCCGACTGCCCGTAGTTGGGATCACCAGGCAACGACGAGGGCGACCTCCTGGGGCCCCGACACGCGGAGCGAGACGGGGCGATCCCCGCGGTGGAGCACGGGGAGCCCCAGGCCGTAGGTGCCGCCGATGAGCGCGCCGATCAGCACGTCCGTGGGGTAGTGTTTTCCGGCCGTGACCCGGAGCACCCCGACCGTCGTCGTGAGCACGCTCGCGCCGGAGTAGGCCACCCAGGCCGGCACCGCGTCGACGTCGTCGGGCATGCGCGCGACGGTGAAGGTCGCCGCCGCGGCGAAGGCCGTGTGCCCGGAGGGAAACGACATCGTGGCATCGTGATCCTGTTGGGCCTTGATGATGTCGTCGCTGGGGTCGTTGTAGCGGACGAACGGGCGCGAGCGGTCGGTGGCCGAGAGCTGGATGGTCAGCAGGAACAAGGTCCACCTCCGTGAATATCCAGCCCGGGATCACTCGAATCACCGTGCGGCCGTGCTTGCGCCAGCAGACGCACCATTACGTGACGAGAAGGGAGACCCGCTGACGCGACTCGACCGGTATCGGCGCACGTCTGCATCCTGCGGCGCCGGCTCCGAGTCGACGGGCGCGCCCTTCGCGGGGCCGATGCCACCGCCGATTTGTTTGGCGAAGAATCACCGGCGGCCACGTGTAAACGGGCGTGCCGATGTCGCGTAGCCTCGCTCACCGAGCGGCAGGCATCGGGCCCGACAGGGGGGATTCGGCCTACGGGCCGAATCCCGCAGCACGACCTCGTGCCGCCGCGGCGCGGAAACGAAAAGCCGGCGCATGTAACGTTCGGGTGGCGGTTTTGGGCAATCCGGCGGGCTCGGGTATGGGCTGGACATGCTGGATCACGAGCGCTTCCTTCCGCTGGCCGTCGCTCCCCTCCTCGCGCTCCCGAAGTAGGGCGCCGGCGCCGATGCCACCGGACATCCGCCACGTGGTCTTCCTCATGCAGGAGAACCAATCGTTCGACCGCATGCTGGGCTGGTTGGGAGCCCCGCACGACGTCCCCCGGCCGGGCATTTCGATGCCCATCGTCCCGCGCCCCGATCAGGATTGGCTCGGGCCCCCGTTCGAGGTGACATGGGGCCCCGGGGCGGTGCGGCGCACCATGTTCGCCACGCCCCACTTCCCTGGCACGTGGCTGCGCAAGGGCTTCTGGCCACACGCTCCGCGGGGCCAACCGCACGATCACGCGGAGGCCCGGCAGCCGCAGGTCGTCGCCGAGAGGCTGGTGCGCTCGTCGGTAGCCCGGGTGTTCCACGCCCGCGAACGAAGGGCCTCCCGCGTGACCGACCTCGGTCGGGCGATCGTCGCGCAGTCGTTCAAGACCCTCTCGGCCTCCGACGTGCCCGTGTATGAATTCCTGGCGCGGAACTTCCTCGTGTGCAACCGTTGGTTCGCCACCGAAGGCAGCTTCACCTGGCCCAACCGGATCGCCCTGGCACAGGATCGGCGCTGGGCCCTCGGTGACCCCCGCGCGGCCGGCCTGAAGGGCGTCCTGGCCGCCGCCGGCATCGACCTCGAGATGCTCGGGTGGGGGTTCGGCGCGAGCGTGATGCGCTGGCTCTCACCCACGTTCGAGGGGTACACCGGCGTGTTCGGACCGGACTCGTGGCGAGACCGGCTCGACCGGGTGTTCGACCGATGGGCGCGCGAGCGCGACCGCCCGCATTTTCTGTGGGTGGAGAGCACCCACTCCGCGACCACGACCCGGCGGCTGTGCAACGACCACCGCTACGCGTCGGTCCTCGATGGGCAAGCGTTCGTGCGGGACATCTACCAATCCCTGCGCGCGCACCCCGAAATCTGGGAACACTGCCTCTTCGTCCTCACCTATGACGAGCACGGAGGGTGGTACGACCACGTCACCCCGCCCCGGGCGCCGTGGGCCCGGATCGGCGTGGAGCGTTGGCGCGATCGGCTCGGAGGCCGGGTGCCGGCCTTTCTCGTGTCCCCCTGGGTGCGCGCGGGCGCGCTCCACGACACGCTCGATCACACCTCTCTGCTCGCCTGGCTCGCGCGGACCTTTCCGCCCGCCCCCGGGCGGCCGCGGCCCACGCTCGGGCTCTCCGGACATCACCACGGGGATCCGTTCGCCAACGCATGGCTGGACACCCCCCGGGACGTGCGGGATCTGTCGCCCGACCCGATGGCGGGGTTCGACCCCCACCTGGAGGCTTCGCTGCCCGTCGCGTTCGCGCGCTACCTCGGCGCCGACGGACGGCCCGAGTGGTTCGACGGCGCTGCGGCCAAGGAGCAGGACCCCGACGCGCTGAGCGTGCAGGTCGCGGGGACGGTCGAGGGGACGGTCGTCGTCCCGGATCCCGAGGAGGCATGAGCCCGTGCACCGGCAACCCGACGCGGACAGGCGGGTCCCTGGTGCAGGGAGGTTACACCCCGAAGCATCACGGGCCGACGATCCGCTCCCGTACGAGGCTTCCGGCGACATCCGGTCCCGACCTGTGACATGCGGTGACCCCATGCCGGCGTGTATGCTTCCAGGCGGACTTACAGGCTGGCCCAAGAGGGCATCCCGTATGCGTGTCACCGTCCTCACCTATGTCCAGCACGAGGGTTCCAAGGCCTACGACGTGGTCGTGCCACAAGTGGCGGCGGCGCTGCGTGAGAACCGCCACGCCGTCTCGATCCTCGGCGTCCATGGAGACCTCGGACGCCTCATCGGTGGGATCGCGCGTCGGAAGCCCGACCTCATCTTCAACCTGATGGAGATGTTCGGGGAAGAACGTCAGCGGGGACGTGGCGATCACCGGGTTGCTCGAGCTGATCGGGATTCCGTTCACCGGCTGTGGCGGGGGCGCGAGCTACCTCTCCCAGGACAAGGCGATCGGGAAGAAGCTGCTCGCGTTCAGCGGCATCCCCTACCCTCGCTTCGCGGTGTTCGGTCGGGACTCGGCGTGGGAGACCGGCGGGAACCTCACCATGCCCATGTTCGTGAAGCCGCTGCGGCTCGACGCGTCGATCGGCATCGACGCCCATGGCCTCGTGCACGACACGGCCGAGTTGATGGAGCGCGTCCACCACATCCACGTCGCTTGCAAGGACGACGCTCTGGCGGAGGAGTACATCCCCGGCCGGGAATTCTACGTGGGGGTGCTCGGCAACGCGCCGCCCCTGGCCCTCCCGCCCATCGAGGTCGACTTCACCGGCATGCCCGCGGGAATGCCCCACGTGATGGACCGGCGCGCCAAATTCGTCCGGTCGAGCGCCGAGTACAAGGGCACCCGCAGCGTGCTCGCCGAGGTGGACGCCGAGCTGATGGCGCGGCTGCAGAAGGTGTCCCTCGAGGCCTATCGGGTCCTGCAGGCCCGGGACTACGCCCGCGTGGACCTCCGGATGGCGGACACCGGGGAGATCTACGTGCTCGAGGTGAACGCCTCTTGTTACCTCGAACGTTCCGGCGAGTTTCCCACCGCGGCCGCCGCCGCCGGCATCGAGTATCCGGCGCTCGTCCAACGCATCGTCGAGTCCGCCTTCGAGCGCCGCCCGAGCCGCGAGCCGTGAGGTCGTCCGGGCCGCCGTTCGGGCGCGCGGGCTTCAGACGCTGTACCCGCCGCGGTGGACGTGGTTCATCGCGAGCGCGGTGAGCAGCGCGGTGATCGCGACGGTGAGAGGCTCCGCCTCGTCCGCGGGGTAGCGGAGGTCGAGCTCGTCGGCGCGGCCCGCCAGGTGACGCACGAGGCCGCGGATGCGCTCGGGGAAGTGCCCGGTCCACCGGTACACGCTCGCGACCAGCGTGGCCTCGATGCGCAGCAGCAGGGCCGACGCGGGCAGCTCGGCGGCCTCGAAGTCGTCGAACAGGCTCGCGAGCGCGGAGTCGAGCCCCGGCGGCACGTCCACCTCGCAGAGCTGGCCCCGGTAGTAGTCGTCGAGCGAGTAGCCGATCTCGCCCACCTCCTCGTCCTGGCCGTCCTCGCCGACCAACGGCTCCTGGCCACCGAACCGCGCGAGCAGCGCCTCGCAGCATTCCAGCTTCGCGAGCGCGTCCGGCCAGTCGCGGTAATCCGTCCGCCAGTCCCTCCCGGGGGTCATCCAGACCGCGAAGGTCTCCGCCCAATCCTCCTCCGGGTGCTTCTGTGCGTACCAGCCCGGGAGGTGGCGGACGTAGCGGCGGCTGAAGGGTTCGGGACGATACTCCTCGGCGTAGGCCTGGTCGGGCTGCCCGAACGAGGCGATCCAGGTCGGGTCCTCGTCGAGGCGGTACGCGTATTGGACCACGTGCCCCATCTCGTGGCGCAGGTACCGCAGGATGTCGGTCTCGCTGTAGCCCTCGACGTGGCCCGTGCGCTCGGCGTGTAGCCGCGTGAGCTCGTGGCCGGCGAGGTAGAACGGGATCGCGATCGCGATGGTGCCCGTCACCACGCCCCATTCGCTCGACAGGTAGAAGCGCGGCCGGAGGCGCGTCAGGCCAGCCAGCACGAGCTCTGCCTCGAAGCGGGCGAGGAGGGGCTCGAGCCGCGTCCCCGCGATGGCGAGCTGGAGGTCCCGGATCGGCACCGACACGTCGTAGGCCATTCCCCTTCCTAACCGCCCGCGCTCACCACCCACCGCGTCGGTGCGTCGCGGGCGGCCCTGGTAGGATGCCCACGTGCTCCTCCTCGCCGCCCTCGCATGCTTCTCCTCCCCCGCTGGCGACCCGCCGGTGGAGGTCCCGGTCACCGGCGCGGCCACTGTCCTCGTGGTGCCGCCACCCCCGACCTGGCCCGCGGCGGGCGCGCCGCTCCGCCTGCTGGAGGCACCCCCGGTGACCGGCGCGCTGTTGCTCGACGCCGGCCACGGCGCCGCGGGCAATACTGGCAATACCAACTGGCGTTGCGAGTCCGAGGGGGATGTCATGCGACGCCTCGCCGACGGCGTGGCCGCGGCGCTCGTGCCCGGTGTCACCACCGTGCGCCGGACGCGCCCCGACACCGCGCTCGTCCCCTACCCCGACCGCCTCCGCGCCAGCCGGACCGTCGATTGGGTGGTGAGCCTCCACTCCGACAGCCGGGCCGGCACCAATCTCCGCGTCGATCCCGCCACCGGCTGCTACGTGACGGAGGGCGCGCCGGGTTTCTCGGTCTTGTGGTCGGACGAGGGGGAGGCCGGCGTGGTCGAGCGACGCCACGCGCTCGCCCGCGCGATTGCGAGGCGGATGGCCGAGGCGGGGTTTCTCCCCTACCCCGGGCTCGACTACGGTGGGCTCTACGACGGGGACGACGTGCCGGGCGTCTTCGTGGATCGACACACCCCCACGCAGCGCATCATGCTCCTCCGGCGCCCGACGGTGCCCTCCGTCATCGTCGAGACCCACCAGGCGTGGGACCCCGCCGAGGCCGCGCGTTGGGAGGAGCCCGCCACGTGGACGGCCTTCGCGGCGGCCGTGCAGGCGGCGTTGGGGGACATGGAATCCCCGGCGCGAAGGTAGATCGGTGCCGGGCCGGCGCGGGGTCGTCCCCCGCGCCGCCTTCGATGTCACGCCATCGTCTGGGCAATCGCGTACACGCCGAATTTTGGAACACCCGTGCGTCGCGGGAGATCGCCGGACGGCGATAGACTGCCTCCACACGGACCCCCACCTCCTTCACCTCACCAGGCTCTCCCGATGACCACGCTCACGATCGAACGTGAAGACCGCTCTACCTCCGTCACCCACCGCTCAGTTCCCCACGGGGCCGCCGACGAAACGGGCGCGAGGGACATCGCGGCCGTCCTGTCCAGCATCGGCGTGGGGTTCGAGCGCTGGGAGGCCGACGGCCCGCTGGCGTCCGACGCATCCGCAGACGACGTGCTCACGGCCTACGCCGCGCCGATTGCCCGTCTGTCCGAGCGCTTCGGCTTCCGATCGGTTGACGTGGTGCGCATGCACCCCGAGCACCCGGGCCGCGCCGCGGCACGCGAGAAGTTCCTGGCCGAACACACGCACGACGACTTCGAGGTGCGCTTCTTCGTCGAGGGCCAGGGCAGGTTCTACCTGCATGTGAACGAGCATGTGTACATTGTCACCTGCTTTGCGGGGGACCTCCTGTCTGTTCCGGCGGGCACCCGGCACTGGTTCGACATGGGCGAGCGCCCCCGCTTCACCGCGATCCGCCTGTTCACGACGCCGGACGGTTGGGCGGCGAACTTCACCGCCAACGACATTGCGACCCGATTCCCGACGTTCGACCCCCTGCTCCTCGAAGAGCCATGATTCGCGCCATCCTGACCGACATCGAGGGTACCACCACGTCGATCTCGTTCGTGCACGACGTCCTCGTTCCCTATGCGCGCGGCCGACTGCCTGCATGGCTGCCCCTGCACGTAGCCGAGCCTGCGGTCGCGACGCAGATCGCCGCGGTCCGGACGCAGGCGGGGGTGACAACCATGGCAGATGTCATCGCCACCCTCCTCGATTGGATCGACAGCGACCGAAAGGCCACGCCGCTCAAGGCGCTCCAGGGGATGCTCTGGGACGAGGGCTACAGCGACGGGGCCTTGCGAAGCCACGTGTACGAAGACGTGGCACCCGCGCTCCAGTCCTGGAGGGCTGCCGGGCTCCGGCTCGCCGTGTACTCCTCCGGCTCGATCCAAGCGCAGCGGCTGTTGTTCGCACACACCACGGCAGGCAACCTCACCCCATTGTTCGAGGCCTTTTTCGATACCACCACCGGGGCGAAGCGTTCTTCCGCCTCGTACGACGCGATCGCGGCCGCCCTCCGGCTGCACCCCAGCGAGCTGTGCTTCCTCTCCGACATCGCCGAGGAGCTCGACGCCGCCGCCGGCGCGGGCATGGCCACCACCTGGCTAGTTCGCGACGGTCGTCTCGATGCGGGCGCCCGGCACCGACAGGTGCGGAACTTTACAGAGGTCGAACCGTAGGCCTACCTCCCGATCGACCCGTCCTGTTCGATCCGCGGGCCGTGCTCCGGAAAGTCGCTGGCGATGAGTGTTCGGATCAGGTTCGCGGCCGCGTTGGCTGGATCGAGGCGGGGTACGCCTTGTCCCACCTGGCGCGTCCCGATGAGCCTGCCTGCGTCGA
Source organism: Deltaproteobacteria bacterium (assembly GCA_036676765.1). Lineage (GTDB taxonomy): Bacteria > Myxococcota_A > UBA796 > UBA796 > SXON01 > CAJBVW01. Next base: position 60,680 of record JAKFCH010000002.1, on the reverse strand, counting down.
AGCGTCCGTCTGGAGCGAGCGTGACGTCGAGGATGACCCCAATGCCCTGGTTGCCGCTGAGGCTGAAACGTCCATACGTGGCAAAGTTCCCGAGCGAGTAGGCAATGAGGCGGTCCTTGTACACCTCCATACCGCGCAGGACATGGGGGCCGTGGCCCAGCACGAGATCAGCCCCCGCGTCGACGACAGCGTGGGTGAACACCCGGAGATCCCCACGATCCTCGCCATAGAAGGACTCCCGCCCCGACGGCACGCGGATCGCGCCGGATCCCTCCGCGCCACCGTGGAAGCTCACGATCACCAGGTCCGCCTCCGCCGTGAGGCCCTGGACCAGCGCGACCGCCGTGGCGGTGTCGTTGAGCCAGTTGCAGGACGGGCTGGTATGGAACCCGACCAGCGCCACCTTCAGGCCGTTGGTCGACCAGCGCGCCACGGTGCCTGGCCTGCCGGAGTAGAAGATGCCCTGCCCATCCAAGGCTCTCTCGGTTTGGAGACGGCATTCGCTCCCGAAGTCTCCGGAGTGGTTGTTTGCCGTACTGACGACGTCAAACCCGGCCTCCTTGTACCAGCGGGCGTAGGAGGTCGGGGTGCGGAAGGCGTAGCAGCTGCCCGGCGTGGCGTCCGGCCGGCACTTCCTGGTCTCTCCGCCGTCGCACAACGGACCCTCGAGGTTTCCGAAGGTGATGTCCGCGTCCCGGAGCGCGGCTCCTACGTCAAGGAACGTCGAGGCGCCCCCGTCGGGCGGAAGGACGCCCGATGGGAAGTCGGTCCCGATCATCATGTCGCCGACCGCGCGAAACCGAACCTTCGTGTCGGGCGACACGTCGGATCGGTACGGCGTCACCGCGGCGGTTCGCGCTACGGCCACGAGACGGGCGCTCTCGAGGTTCCCCCGCGCTACGAGGATCTGGGTCGCGACGGACTCGAAGGTGGGGTCCAGCACGATGAGCGCGTCCCAGACCTCGACGGTTCGCTCCCAATCGCCGCTGGCCCAATGGGCCCACCCAAGCTGCCACCGGCACTCGAGATTGGCAGGATCGGCGCCGACGCACCGCACGAGCGGGGCCACCGCAGCCTCGGGCTTCTTGGCGCGCAACGCGGCGATCCCGCTCTCTAGATCGCTGGCGAGGGCAAGCTCGATGAACACGGACAGGATCGGCATGGGCAACACCGGGGCGGGAGAGAGCGCGCGTCCGCCTCGAGGCGAGAGGGACGAGCAGGAGGACGCACACAAGGCCCGATCGGACGTGGCGCGCGGCTCCGGGCGTCATGGGGCGGGCGGTCGCGTGGTGGCTGTCAGCGCATCGACCGAGGACACCACCGGAGCCGCGAGGGAGACGTAGAAAAAGTCGCGGGCAGAGGCGGACCGCGAGTACAGACCCGGCGGGGGCAACGGGTGCTGGAAGAGGCTCTCCACGGCGAGCGGCGGCGGGGAGTCTGTCGGAGCGTCTGGCAGGACAGACGGGGGGCCATAGACGACGAACTTTGGGTACGACCAATTGATGTCGAGCATCGCGGCGGACGTTGCGCCCGCGGCGGTGAGCGCGAGCGTGAGGGTGCCCGCGCTGAGCGAGTCGCCCGCGGCGTAGTAGAGGATCTCACCCGCCTTGTCGATCCCGACCGCAGAGCGACGGATCACCGTGGCCCCGCCAATCGCGGCCCCCCACCGGCGGGACTCTGGATTCTCGACGTGCTTGTCCAACACCCCGTTTTCGACAAGGCACGGCGGCGCCTGCCTGAACCAGCGCAACCGGGGCTCTTCGACCGAAAGTTCGGATCCACCGGTGATCCGGAGCCGTCCGTCATCCCCCATCGCGATGGTGCAAGCGTAGTTCCGGAACGGCAGGATCAGCAGCTCCCCCACCCGCATCCCGTACTTGCCGTGAACCGCCTGCCAGCCGCCGTTGAACGCGGCTACCAACGATGAACGGTCGGCCGCCGGGATGATCCCGGGCCTTTGACGGCTGGGGAGCTCCGCGTTGGCGGGCTCCTTGGTACCCGCCACGGCGTGTACGTTCACGCGGGCGAGGTCGATCGCGATGATCGCCACCACGGCGTGCGTGCGCTCCTTGTCCGGGTGGATCTGGGTCCGCACCAGAACGGGGTCAACGCCCCCTGGGCCGGCGACCCATGCTGTCCAATGGCCGTCCTGCGCCGAGGCGATGCTGGGAATCGGCGGGACCACGTCGTGAGGAGGAAATGAGCGAGGCACGGCCGGCAAGGGGGCCGCGACGGCGACAAGCGTTACCGCCGGCGGCGCCTCGTACAGCTCCGCCGGGGGCGCGTCGCGGTATCGCCACACATCGACCTCGTCCAGGACGGCGTAGTAGGCCTCCTCCAGGGTGGCCACTTGTTCGGGGCCGAGCAGCTCGCGGCCGGTGTCGGCCAGCCACGGGCCAACCCAGGGCACGTTGTTGATCGACCAGGAAAGGCCGAATCCGGCCGCGCCGAGTGCGGCAATACCGAGCATAAGTCGGAGTTGTCGAGGAGCGCGGGGCGGGTCGCGACGGATGGAGGCGGACTGCATTTTTGTTCGCCGGGCCCATAACGCGGTTTCGGCGGTTGGATAGCTTGTTCCTGAAGTCCGGCACTACGCAGGTACCAGTCGCTGTTCCGATGGAGCCAAGCACGAGAGCGGAGCGACTTCTGGCACCGCGCCGACATCGGGCGGTAGGTCACCACGACCTGCTTCGAGTGCTGGTCGGCGATGTCGAGTAGCGCGACCTCGTAGGGGCGCGGGTCGATCGTGTCGTCGGGCAGGCCAAGAACCCGGCCGCCCGTCACGCGGGCGAGGCTCTCGTATTTGTCAGCTACGGCTGGCGGCGCAAGAAAGTAGAGCCGGGTGCCTGATGGCTCGATTCCCCGGGAGGCGCGTCCACGAGCTCGGGTTGGTGGTCCGCGGTCGAGCATCGTAGGATCTCCGGCGACACCGTGGAAACCGCGCGGTCGAGGCAAGCGTCTTCCCGCTGGTAGCTTGGACATTGGTTGGGGAGCCGCGCGTGACGGGGCTCTGCCTGACTGGGTGCCAGAATCGTAAGGATCAACCCGCCAGCCGGCTCACCATCAGGCTGACCATGGCGGACAACACGTGCGCGCGCGAGATGTCGACCCGGCGTTCGTAGTCGCGGGTGAGCCGCCGGTAACGTCCCAACCACCCGAAGGTGCGCTCGACGATCCACCGCCACTTCACCACGACAAAGCCTTCAGGTCGGGCGGGCGGCTCGCCCTCCCCAGCCCACTCGCCCTTGCCTTCGCCACGCCGCCGCGCGATCTCCAGGGTCACCGGAAGGGTCTCGTTGACCTGCTTCTCGAAGCGACCCTGGTAGCCCGCGTCGGCCCACACCCGACTCAAACGCCGGGTGCGCATCCGTGATCGCCTTGTTCACGACGAGCGCCCCGCCGTCGCGGTCCTGGACGTTCGCCGGATGGGCGGCCAACGCGAGTAGGAGCCCGAGGGTGTCTACCAGAGCGTGTCGCTTGCGCCCTTTCACCTTCTTGCCCGCGTCGTACCCCGACGGGCCACCGGCCTCGCTTCCCTTGACCGTCTGGCTGTCGACGATCGCTCCGGTCGGCTCAAGCCTCCCCTTTTAGGCCTTGCGCGTCGCCTCCCGTAGGCGGTCGTTGAGGCGCTCCCAGGTCCCGTCCACCGTCCACTTCTCGAAGTAGTAGTAGACGACGTGTTCGGGGAGCAGGTCGTTGGGGAGGTAGGCCCAGACGCACCCGGTGCGTTCTTGGTACCGGAGCGTGTTCACGACCTCGCGGAGCGTGTACTTCCTCGGTTTCGCGCTCTGCGTCAGGAGTGGCTCCATCACGGCCCACTCCGCGTCGGTGAGGTCGCTCGGCTACGAACGGGCCTCCGGGCGTGGTTGACCGGCCACGGCAAGCCGAACGTACGCCAGGTCGTGGAGCTCCCGCCCATCACGCCCCATGTGACCGAGTACCCGCTTCGGCCGGTGCGGTGTCCGTGCTGCCGAGCGCTCAACGAGCCGGCGCTTCCGCCCGAGGCGGTCACCTGTACGGAGCCGAGTCTAACTGCGCTCGTGACAACACTGGTGGGCGAGTACCACCTTTCCGTGACCCACGGCCGCGCTGCGGCCGACCGCTCTCGGGGTCCCACCTGTCGTGGAACTACGTGCCGTGAATCTCCACGTTCGAGATGCAGGTGTCCTCGTACTTGTCCCCTCGATTCACGCCCGTGATGGTCAATCGCACCACCGTGCCGCGTGGAAGCCGCGGACCGAGCTTGCTCGCCGCGAAGTCGATCCAGGGCATCGGGTAATCCAGCTGGGCCGTGCCCCAGGGTGTCCGATCCGCGTCGCCGATCGAGGCGGTGCCAATCACGCGACCATCGATCGAGACTTCGAAGCTGGCGACCCTACCGTTGTTGAACATCGTGCCGTGGCTCGCAGCATAGAACGGTACCACGTGGATCCCCGCGATGTCGTGCGGCTCCCCCAGCGTGAGCTCGATCCACTGACCCACCCCTACGCCTGGCACGCCCTCGCACCAAGCCGTCGAGTCGCTCGCATCCGCTGCCAGAGTGGCGGAATAGACACGCTTCGGTTCGGTGAGGGTCGACGAGGCGGACGTCTTCGCTGGCAGCTCCCGGCAGGTGCTGCACTCCAGGACCCCGACGCCCTCGTCGTACCCCACGACGAGCCGCGTCGCCGGCGTGGGATCGCCCGCAACGGCGTCCCCGACGGTGATCAGGAGCACGGCAAGTGTGCGGGCAAACTTCATGAAGGCACCGTCTGCGAGGTGCCATGGTACCGCGCCACCGATGGCGTGGCAATGGTCGTCGCGGCAAGCCTGGCGCAGGTCAGTATGCGCGAGGGAGCCCCCTTGCGTCTCGTGGTCACCATTCCGCTCGCGATCCTCGGCCGTGTGGCCGAAGCGAGCACACCGGCGTCTACGCGGGGGGCACCAACACCCGGCGTGACACGCGCAGGCCGACCGCCGGGGAGCTGTCCGGCGAGCCGTAAGGTGGTACGGGTGGTCCGTGGGCGCACGTCGGGACCACGGGATGGAGGCGCACGGACTCGGATCGCGCCCGTGTCTTCCAAAACGCGGGTCCCTGGTGTTCGATCCACGGGCGAGTGGCGCGCGGGAGGGCGCTCGGTGGTATCCTGTCTGCGCTTTACCCGTTCGGCGGCCGCCATCGCTGCCAGACGCCAGCCCGGAGCCCGCTTGTTGCTGCTCACCTATGCCGTACGCGCCGCTGAACCGGCACTCGGAACCCCGTGTGCCCAGGCGTTCGAGACCGTGGCGGAGATCGACGCCTGCGTTGCGCGCGAGCTCGCGCACGCGGAAGCCGAATTCAACGCCGCGCTCGGGGACGCTCGCCAGCGGGCAGACGACGCCGGGGACACGCTTCTCGACGCCTCTCAGCACCTCTGGATCGCGTACCGCGACGCGAAGTGCGAGGTCGAGTCCGATCCCTACCGCGGCGGCTCCCTCCACCAGATTGCGCGGGCCGCTTGTCGAGCGAGCGAGTCATCGCGGCGCACGTCCGAGCTGTCTCGTGCCTGGGCGGGCAAGGAGGCCTCCGTCGCGGCCCCGGGTGGCGCCGTCGGGACCGCGCCACCGGCCGCGACCGCCTCATCCGCGCACGCCGCGCGATGCCCTTCGGGCGTGGATTTGGCCGAGCTTTGGCCGGGCGAGTACCCGTCGCCCGTCGTGGAGGTCGTTCGGCCGGCCGTGATCCAGGGGCGCGCGGCCCCCTGCGACGAAGCGGCCACACTCACGTGCACGATCGCGCCGGGCCTCTACCACCCGTGGTCGCAGGCGAAGGCGGAGTACGCGACGCTCACGCTCGTGCAACGTTTCCGCGCCCTTGAGCCCTGGTCCGAGGAGGTCGAGCCGGGGCGAGTCGTACGCATCGCAGCGGGGGAGGTGTTCGAGATCCCGACCTACCTCTCGGAGGGGTACTGCCGATGGCGGTTCCATGGGCAGGAGTTCGCGGCGTACTGTCCCGACAACGGTGGCGAGGAGGACGCGGCCCGCTTCGAGGAGCTGCCGTCCGCCGCCCCCGGCTTCGAGGACCGTCAGGTCATGCGTGTCGACTGTCGCGAGGGTCGCAAGGCGTGGATCGACGTGGACGCGAGCCTCTGGTCGGTTCCAGGCATCCGGGAGGGCGACATCGTGGGCTACGGCGAGGTGGGGCCGGCGGGGACCGGGGGCATGTGATGCCATGATCTTCATGACATCGATCATGGTGGGCCAAGCTCGCGCTGCCGACTGCGAGTCCTTGGCGTCCCTCCTCGATCGTGGGATGGAGGCAGGCCGGGTCGCGGAATTCATCTTGGCGCCCCAGGCCGGGGCCCTGACACCGGAGGACACCCTCTGCCTGCGTCGGCGTGGCGCGCCGACGGAGGTGATCGTGGCCGCCTTCTCCGTGGCGCCGGATCTCCGCGTGCACCTACCGTGCGAGGTTGGGGCCGGCGCGATCCCTGTCTGCACCGAGCTTCTCGAAGGCAGCGAGATTCAGCTCTCGCCAAACCTCGCCGCCCCGGACACGCTCCGGGTGCGCCTCGTCGGCTGGTCTCCAGCGGGGAAGCCGGTGGATCTCGAAGCGGCCGCAGGCGGGGTCGCCGGCCTCCCGGGTGGCGGGCAGGCTTGGACGGCCGGGCTCGGGGGCGTATCGAGCTCTGCCGGATGGACCCTCCGGCTGCCGCTCGCCTTGCGGGGCCTCCCGGGGGTGCTCGAGGGGTACGCGGTGGCCGTCGAGGAGCCGGGGGAGCCGGCCGTACATCTCCCCTTCCTCCTGACCTCCTCCCATCAGCCCCCGCCCCCGGAGTGGGGGCTCCTCTCCCACGACGACGGGACCCTGCGCTTCGGCATCCCGGGCAGCGCCCCTGCCTGGGTCGCGGCCCTCGCGGACACGAGCGAGGTCGCGATCCTGCGGACGTCGGAGGCCTCGCGGATCTTTGCGTGGGGGGCGGGCGGCCTCCGGGAGGTCGATGCCAGGACCGGCGCCACAACGAGCCTCGAGGGGGAGCCGGTGCACGCGGCTTGGCCCGCGGGCGACACGCTCTTCTACGAGTCCGGCGCGGGCCCGCGCGCGCTGAAGGTGGTCCCCCGCAATACACGGGAGCCGGCCGTGCTCCTCGCCGCGGGCGCGTGGAATTCCGTTGAGTCCGTCGCGTCGTCCGCTCCGCTGGCCCTCGTGCGGACGGGCGCGGGGCTCGTCCTCGTGGGCCCGGGCCGGGCACCATCGCTTGTCGCTCCAGGGGGCGCCTGGTTTGCTTCCGCACTGTCTCCGGATGGGCGGGACGTGGCCGTGTTCCACTCCAGACCCGACACCGGGCGTGAGTCGGGCGCCTACTACGGACCCGTGGAGTTCGCGATCCTCCACACCGACGGCCGTCCGATGGAGCCTCCGCGGCGCGCGGTTGCCGTGAGCGGCTGGGACGGGTCCCGGTCGGACGTGGAAGGCAACGGCGGGGCCTACTGGCACGACCCCTCCGGTCCGTGGCTGAGCGTGTCCAATTGCCGCGAATGCGACGGCTGGGACTCGGTGCCGTTCAAGTACCGATTGGACCTCCGGACGGGCCTCTTCCACGGTGTCAGCTTCATGGAGTGGGAGATCCTCGCGCGCGGGCGCCTCCCCCGGGAGCTCCCCTCGGCGGGCGACCAGATGGAGGTGAAGGAGCAGGGCGCCCAGGTGCTCGTGGTCGCGCGTCAGGCCTCCCGCCTCCTCGCCCGACTCGACCGGCCCCGCTGCTACGACGACCAGCTCGCGGACCTGTCTGGCCACGGGGCCTGGTGGCTGCCCGACCGGCGGCACGCGGTCGTGTGGGTGCCCTTCGCCGACTGCACGGGGGATCGCTACGACGCGGGTCCGCTCTTCCTCGTGGACCTATACGGGGGGGGCGACCCCGAGGTGATCGACCCCGCTACATCCTTCCCGCCTGTCGGTCTCTACGACGAGCGCGCCGTGTCTCCGGACGGCAGGTTCTTGATCCTGAACGCGCGCGCCGTGGTCGCGGTCGGGGAGGGCCGAACCGTGCCAGTGCAGGGACGCGCCCTCGACTGGATCGAGCTGGATTGACCGGGCCGCGGCACTGCCGCTTACTTCCCACTCGGTGGCACCCCATCGACGTGACGCGTCTCTCGCCCGCCTCGTCGCCCTGCTCGGGTTGCTGCAGACTGAGCGTCGCTTCGCTCCTCGTCGGTGAACCAAAGTCACAGGAACAGTTCACCCTCGGAGCGAGGGTCTGCTACGATCACCAAACAAATCTGGAGTCAGAACTACCAACAGAAAAGGCATCGCGTCGCTTGCTCCGATCGCGATGGCGCGATCTTGGTGATCACGATGGGCGGAATGCGCACCTGGGGCCGGGGTGACGCCGATTCGTCTGCCCCTCCCGCCATCCCGTCAAGGCCCTTTCCGCGTCGCGAGGGGCATGCCGAGGGCGCGGCGCTCGATGGCTGAGCCCCCGGCCAAGCAGAGTTGGCCGAACCCGACAGTCCCGTAGCCGACACGCTGCGGCCACCCGACGACATCTTCCTCGGTCATCGGGTGCCTCACGAACCGGACAGGAGCGTGTCGAGCAGCGTGTCGGTGAGGCGCGCCGGGTGCCCGCGCCAGATGACCACGCCGTCTTTCACGAGTGCGGCGGCTGGGATTCCCGTGACGGCATAGGCCTGCGACGTTTGTTCCGCTTGCTCGCGTGCAACGGCGTAGGGGATGCCAAACTCCGTGATCATCGCGCGCACGTCGTCGTCAGTGGCGGACTTGGTGACGCGTGTCAACCAGATGATCTGGACGCCACGCGCGCGGAGTGCGTTCGCCTCGCGGGCCAGGCGCGGGAGTTCCTTCCGGCTGTGCGGGCACCATGCCTCGCCGAACACGAGGAGCGTCACCGGCGCATCCGCGAATCCAGCCTTCCCTTGGAACCAGGACGCCACCTGAAGCGGAGGCGCGACTTTGCCGATCAGCTGCTGCTCGGCCAGCATGCGTCGAGCGACCTTCGCAGACTCGCTGTTCGGATAGCGATCGAGGACATCCTGCAGGGCTAGCCGGGCCGCGGCTGAGTCGTTCCGCATGTAGAGCGCCTCCGTGGCCTTCTGGAACATCTCCCGCGCGGCCGCGTCCTCCGCGGAGGCCGTGCGCGGGACGGACGTGGGCCACTCCACTTCGAAGCCCGGCGCCCCCCCGAGCATCGCACCCGGAAACCCCCGTTCCTTTGCGAGTGCGAGCGCCCGCGAGCCACCCTCAGCGCCAGGCTCCGTCATGACGACGACCATCGCGCCGCTGTTCATAGCCCGCTGATCCGCCAAGTAGGATCCAAGCGTGCCAGCATCGCAGCCGACGCCGTCTCGTCCGAAGAAGCGCAAGTCCGATTCGGACCAGCCCGAAGCGCACAGCCGAGGGCCCACGATCACCGCAAGCGTCCGTTCGGCCGCGTGCGCTGGTGAACACGCACCGAGGCACGCGAGTGCGACGGCGACTCCCCCGCGCACGATGCTGCCCGACCACCACCCGGGAACCCGGATGTGCCGAGGACCGCCCGTCCCGAGTCGGAGTACCGGTCCTCCCTGTCGAAGCTGACATGCGTCCATGCCGAGTTGCTCCATGTGTGCGGTACTACTCTGCAGCAGCCTCGGCCACCACCGGCACGGGCACCAGCGAGGCCGAGGCGCCCTCGAGGCGGTAGGCCCTGCGCTCGATCAGGAAGCTTCGGGTCCGTTGCACGACGGGCCCCGCCCAGGTCTGGACCGTCTGGGCCTGCTCGCCGATCCCCGTGGTCACCTCGAGGACGAAGTCGCCCTCGTCCGTCGCCTCCACCGTGAGCACGAGGCTTCCCGCTGCGGACAGGGGGTCCTGACCGTCAAAGCTGATTCGGGTCCACTCGGAATTCATCCAGGTGAGCCCGTAGAGCTTGCCGGTTGCGGCCTGTTCATCCCAGGTCCACAAGAAGTGGACAGTGCGATCGTGGAGGACCAACGTGCGCCCGGCCCACCCTGCGGCCCGGGCGCGCGAGGCGTCCGTGTCCAGGCCGAACCAACCCCGGACCCGGGAGGACGCGGTTGCCGTGGAGATGGAGACTCCCTCCGACGAAACCGTCGGCGCCCGCACCTTCTCCTTGGCGACCCGTGCCTGCACGTTGGCGCGGGGAGACACCGGCTTCTCGACGCTGCCCAGCACGGTCTGCATGGCCACCGGCTCCAGCAGCGACTGGAGGATGTCCTTCGCGGGTCCGCTCGCGACGTCGTCCTTGTTTGACGCGGAGGCCCGCAGGGGGTCCACGATGCGGTCCCCGGCGACGGCGAAGTAGCGATCCGCTCCCTTGGAGATGGCCCCCTGGGAGCCGAGCGACGCCATGAGCGCTTTTTCGGCCGTGGGCTCGCCGAGCCAGAGGCCGCAGAGGCCGACAGCGCCCTGCACCATCGCCTGGTCCGGCTTCCAGGTGTGTTGGGTGAGGCCGTACCGCACCGCGGCACGGATGACCGCGCCGTAGTCCTCCCCCGACGTGGTGTCGATGCCCTTGTCCTTGAACGCGCGCCGCGTGTCGTTGCGCAGGCGATCGACCTTGTCCTGCTCGTCGACCGACGGCGCGAGGAGGTAGCTCGATGCCGACGGCTCGAGGGCACAGGCCTTGAGGAACCAGTAGTCGACCCCCCCACGGGCGGCGTCCGGCGCCGCGAGCGAGAGGAGGAGCAAGCCGCGCTCTTCCTCGGTTCCCCCGCCACCCTTCAGGGACTCCGCGAGGACGTTGCGCGCGCCCCCCCAGTCGCCAGCTTCGAGCAACGCCTTCGCCTTGTCGGTGGCTCCGCCGCCGCACGCCAGGCTGGTGATGCCTGCGAGCGCGAGCACGACGGGAAGCATGCGGGTCCTACCGTTACTCACCTTCGTACTCCTCTTCCGCCACGACCGGGGGCGCTACGGTTCCGACCACGAAGGGCCATGTGGTCTTGGAGCCGCGCACCGAGAGGGTGTACACTCCATCCTCGAGCGAGGCCTTGGGACGGATGATCCAACCCGCGGGCGTGAGCGGATCCGACGGCTTCACAACCGCGTCGACACGCTTGTCACCGACCCACATGCGCACCGGCACCACGGAGCGGCGGTAGTAGTACCCCCCCGACACCACCTCGCTCTCCTTCCATGTCATCCGGTACAGCTCGGCCCCCGGGTCGCCACCGCCGCGGGCATTCAGCCCCGCCAGGAGCGCGGCCATGTCGGTGTCCCCGCTCTCGTCGCCCTGGGAAACGTACACGAAGCCCCACACGTCGGCTGGCAGCTGCACGGTGGGGAGCTCGGGCAGGCCCGATACACCCGCGTCCCCGTTGCGTGTCAGCGACACGCCGGCGAGGGCCTCCGCCTTCCCTTCGTTGAGCCAGGAAAACGCGGCGCCCGGAGCATAGGGAAAGAGTGAGATGGGCGCGGCCGGGAATGTGGTCGCTTCCGCGATGTCATAGGCGCGCGTCACGGGAAGGTACCCGTCCTTCGTGACGGCGATGCGGACGGCGCCGGGCACGTACGGCACAGTGTAGTGCCCCTTGTCGTCCGCGAGCGCGCTGAGCGTGGTACCGACGACCTCGACTTTCACGGCGGCGGAGGGGTTGCCCTCGTGGTCGGACACGGTTCCGGAGATGACCGGCCTCTGACATGCGCTCAATCCGAGCAGGATCGTCACCGCCAACATGAGAATTCTCCACTTCTGGGCATCGGGTCGGCACATCGCGCGAGCTTGCGCGGGAGCGGAGTATACTGAATCTCATCCACAGGTCAAGCGGGGCCTCGACGAGCGCCCCGAAGGCCCGGACTGCCACCCGACGCTTACAACCGGCGGAGCACGATGTCGACGTCCGCCACGCCCTGAACGTCGACCGCGCGCGTCTCCTCGCGATAGCCATCCATCAGCACGCGGAGCGTGTAGCTCCCGCTCGCCGGCAGGAGGCGATCGAAGCGGCCGTCCTGCGGGCGGCTGGACCACCGCTCCCCCGCGCGCAACGCGATGCCCTCGACGCGCACCTCCGCCTCGAGGGGCCGCCCGGCCGCGTCGAGCACACGCCCCGACACGCGCGGCCCGTCCAGCACACGGTCGAAGAGCGTACGGTAGATGCCCCGCACGCCGGCCACCGTCCCGATGCGCAGCTCCGGCTCCGTCGGGGTGCGGTGGCTCCCCTCCACGATGAAGGCGGCGCTCCCGAAGCTGTGGCGGTACCAGTCCTGGTCCGTTCCGTCGACGCTGTACAGCTTTCGCTTCACCTTGTAACCGCGGCCGTTCGGCTGCTCCCCCGCCGCCTCTGCCAGCGCCTCGGCGATGGCCCAGGCTTCGTCCGGCTCGGGGTTTTCCGCGCCGTCGATCGTGTACGGCGACAGGATGGTGGTGGCATTGGTGTGGAAGGACAACACGGCCACGGGCCGGTAGCGCGAAGCGAGGCCCATGAGCGCGCGTGTCTCCACCTCGGAGCCGGCGCTCGGGCCTCGGTAGCGATCGTGGTGGCGCCACGAGCTGCTCCCCACCTCGCCGAGAGAACCCCAGCGAAAGGGATAGTTCCGATTGAGATCGATACCGTCCCACGGGTCTGGACCGTCGTTGTCGATGTCACGCGCGTTACGACGGCCGCCCGCGGTGCTGATGTTCAGGAACATGTTGGCGCCGTCGGGGTTCGCCATCGGCACACACCAGATGTCGAGCCCGGACACCCAACGATCGATCTGGGGATCCCCCCGCCCCTCCAGCAGCGCCCCGATGGCGTCGAGTACGTAGTCGACACTCGGGAGCTCGTCGCCGTGGTTCGCGCCGACGAGCAGAACGGCGGGCTCGCCCTCGTCCTGGGCCGGCGTGTCACTGACCCGGAGCGCCCACAGCGGCCTGCCCTGGGAGGTCACGGCCAGGCGCTCGAGCCGGGTCACGTCGGGGTAGAGCGCGTGCCAACCACGGAGGAGCGCCTCGACCATCTCGGGGTCCTTGTAGGACAGGGTGAGATCGAAGCCCTTCTCGGTGCGCACCACCGGCTTGCCACGCGCAGCGAGGTAGCTCGCGTCGTGGATCCACCAGGGGGTCTCGGAGCCGAGGTCTACCGGGGAGAGGCCCGCGCGGCGCATGCGCTCGAGGCCTTCGGCGTCGGTCAGGAGCCAGGTGGCCTCCCCGTCCGTCTGCTCCCGGGTGACTCCGACGTCGGCCGGGACCTTCGAGCGATCCGCCGCGGCGAGCCGCACGAGGCGCGTGCGACCGAAGGGGAACCGCTCGGGCGCGACGGACAGGCGCGCGGGCTGCACCGAGAGGTGCGTCAGGACGGTGTCCGCTGTCTGGCGGTCCTGGGCCCGGAGGCCGACGTGGCCGGAGGGCAGCGCCGCGTCCCGCGCGGACACCGTCGCGAGGAGGGCCAATGTCTGGGCGTCGTAGACCGTGGCGAGAATTTGTGGTCCTACGAGGTAGATGACGACCTCGAGCTCCGCGTGAGAGGCCAGATCGGCCACCTTCACGCCCGTGCTCAGCGGCCGGGCGTCCCCCCGCTCCCAACGGTAGAGCACCACCTCGTCCGGCTCCAGGGAGAGCCCGTAGGCCGAGAAGTCCCGCGGCTGGCCGGGATCGGCGGTGGCGCGGAACAGGATGGTGCAGTCCAGACGCGCGCCCCGCCGGATGCGGGCGCGGACGACGCCGTCCCCCACGAGCGCCCGATCGGTCGTCGGGAGCCAGTAGTTGTAGCCCCCCGCCGGATCCCGCCCCGTCATCGCCAGCCCTTCCTTCGAGACAGACCAGCGGCCGCGCGAGATCACCTGCGCGGGCGTGGGGGTGAGCACCGAGTGTTCGAGCTTCGCATCCTCGGTGGGAAACGCGGCGGCCACCGAGAGAAACAGGGAAAGCAGCCCTGCCACGACCATCAACCCGCGCCCCCCTCGACGAGCGCGCGGGCCTCGTCCACGGAGGCCGCGCACCGGAAGCCGAAGTGATGGTAGGGGCGATTGGTGGGCACATGAGGCCGCCGATGCCAGGCGTACGCGTGCTCGGCTCCCCAGTACCAGGAGCCGCCCTTCACCATCTTGAGCGGATGGTCGGGGCAGGCCTCCGCGCCGGCGCAGGGGCCCTTGGGATCCGTCCCGGCGCACGCGGCGCCGCACGCCGAGAGGTCGGGCGCAAACCAATCGTCGACATATTCTTCCGCGTTGCCCACCATGTCGAACAGCCCGTATTGTCCCACGGGCCGGCTCCGGACCTCGAGGGTGCGGCCCTTCTCGGGGCTGGGTTCTTTCTTCGGCGTCCCGCAGCCGCGGCCCGTCCCGTCCCGTACGACCGCGTTCTCACAGGTCGAGGGCACGTTCCCGAATGGGCCGGGGGCGCCGTCGGTGCCACGCGCGGCCTTCTCCCACTCGGCCTCGGTGGGAAGGTGGCGCCCGTTCTTCTCGCAATACGCCGCCGCGTCGTACCAGCTCATCCCCACCATGGGCTGCTGCGGCCGATCGTAGTCGTTGTAGGCGGGGCGGGAGGCGCGGCAGTCCCCGCGCTTCACGCATTCCTGGTAGGCGCCGAAGGTGACCTCCGTCACGTCCATGTAGAAGGTCGACACCCAGACCTCGGACCGCGGCCCGTATCCGGTGAGGGCACGACGGTTCTCTCCCTGGCCGCAAACGTGGGGCTCGTCCGTGCCGCGCAGGAACGCCCCGCCGGAGATGCACGCCATCCCCGCGGGTGCGGCCTCCATGCACGGCTGCATGACGGTGCCGTCCGGCGCACGCACGACGGGCGGGGGCGCCGGAATCGCGGGCTCCGCGGGAGCCGCGACCGGGGTTTCGACGACGACGGGGGGCTCGGCTTTCGGCGCGGAAACGCACCCCAGCCCCAGTAGAATCAACATGGCGTGCGCACGGGAGATAGGGCCGTCGAGTATACTCGCGGGCGCTCGGGCGAGCAATCGCCAGTCCACTTCCTCCCTGAGAACACGCGAAATGTCATCCGGCCGCACCCACCTGCTCCTCGCCTCCCTGCTCTTCGTCCCGCTGACCGCCGGTTGTGAGGCCGTTTGCGACGCCGAGGCGCTCCGTGGCCGCTTCACCGGCGCGCTCGATCCCGCGGGAGCGGCCGCTGCGCTCGGCGCGTCGTGCGAGGCTGCCCCGGCCCCGCTCCTCGCCTGGCTGGAGAGCCCGAGCTCCGCCCCTCCCGCCGACGCCGACCCCCTCTGGCGCCAGGCCTGCGCCGCGGGCCCCGCGCTGGCGGAGGTCGCCGTCGGGCCCCGCCTCGCCTCGCGGCTCACCGCCTACCAGAGTTGTGATCTCGCCGCGTCGGGCGTCGCTACCGCGGATGAATTCGTCCACGCCACGGGCCTCCCGTTCCTCGCGGTGACCGTGGGCGCCTGGCTCCGTTCGGAGGACATCGATCCCGAGCTCGCCCGCATCGCCACGCGCGCGCTCCTCGGGCCCGCGGCCCTGAGCTTCCCCGAGGGCGGACATCCGAAGCTCCCCACGGTGGCCGGGGCGACACCGCTCGCCGACGCGGCGCAGCTCGTCGTCGTGAGTGACCAGGTCTTCGTGGGGGGGAAGGCCGTCCTCGAGGTGCAGGCGCTGCAGTACGCGGCGTCGACCGAGGCCTCGCCCTGGCAGGTGAAGGCACTCGTCGAGGCCGCCGGCCCCGCCCCGCAGGACTGGGTGATCGCCGCCGATCCCACGACGTCCGTTCACGCGCTCTACCGGATCGCGCAGAGCCTCGGCGCCGCGGGGGGCAGCCTCCGCCTGCTCGCGGCGGACGAGGACTGGTACGGTACCGTCCCGCTCCAGATCGTCGGCCCGGGCACCGCGACGGTGCGTGTCACGAAGGGCGCGTTCAGCCTGAACCTGCCGGAGGGTGTCACCTCCCTCCCGCGGGACGCTTCCCTCGGCGAGAAGTTGGCGTCGCTCCCGGACGGGAGCCCCGTCTCCATCCAATACACGGACGACGCGCCCCTGTCCGACCTGCTGGCGGTGCTGGCGCAGGTGCCCGCCGGCCGCGTCGCCGCGCTGGCTCCCGGCCCCGCGCCATGCGCCACGGCACCGACCGGCATGGTGTGTGTCTCCGGCGGGACGACATCCCTCGGCGAGGGCGCCCCGACCGTCGATGTCTCCACGTTCTACCTCGATGCGGACGAGGTGACGGCCGAGCAGTGGGACGCCTGCGTGGCGGGGGCCTCCTGCGCGAAGGTCAAGGCGCCGGCCGATCCCAAGGCGGCCATGACCGGCCTGACCTGGGACGAGGCGGACCGCTTCTGCACCTGGGCCGGCAAGCGCCTCCCCACGGACTGGCAATGGGCGCGCGCGGCGGCCTCCGGCGCCCCCGGGCTCACCGACCTGACGGGAGACGCAGCAGAGTGGACCGACACCTGGAGCGCCACCAACCCCGCGAAGTGCGGCCCCTCGTGCGCCGGGATCGACCCCCTCGGCCCCTGTGACGGCGCGAGCCCCTGCGCCGGGAGCGACCGGAAGGTGATCCGCAGCGGAGGCGAGGCGCGTGCCTCCGCCGCCACCCGCGCACGGACCCCCTCCGCGGGCGTGCGCTGCGCCGCGCCGGATCCCTGGCTCACGCGCTTCCCGGCCCGGCTGATCACCGAGGCCCCGCCGGACCCCGCGCCCCTGTCCGCGGAGCAGATCACCCTGGTCCGTGGCATCGCGGAGGATCCCATCTGGGAGAAGCCCGAGTGCGAGGGCGACTGGGGCACGGTGTCCCTGAGCTGCCGCGATCCGCTCACGTACGTCAAGAGCAACGAAGGGCGGTCGTGGGTCATGTCGCCGTACATCCGCAACCGCGGCGGTGCCTACGTGGGCGTCGGGAGCGACCAGAACTACACGTTCGCGTCACTCGCGCGCGCCCAGTTCGTGTGGCTCTTCGACTACGACCCGGACGTGGTCGGCCTCCACATGGTCAACCGCGCCCTCATCCTGGCGTCGGACTCGCCGAAGGCCTTCGCCGCGCGCTACTCGGCGGCGGGGCGGACCGAGAGCCTGAAGATCATCGCGGACACCTACGCGGATCACCCCGAGAAGGAGTACTTCCTCGCGCACTACCGGCAGTTCCAGCCCCAGCTCCAGGTCTATTATTCCTGGCTGACCAACCCCTCGGGGCGCGAGGACGAGGTGCAGTGGCTCCGCGACCCCGAGCAGTACGCCTACGTGCGCAAGCTCTGGGAGACTGGCCGGATGTGGCCCGTCAAGGGTGACCTCATGGGCAAGAACGCCATGCGATCCATCGCGGAGACGTGTGACAAGCTCGGCGTGCCGATGCGTACGATGTACGTCTCGAACGCGCCCGAGGTCTGGAGTGGGCGGCTCGTCCCCGGATACCGTCAGAACGTCATCGGCCTCCCGACGGACGAGCTCTCCATCATGATCCACAGCTTCAAGAAGGAGACGGGCTACGGCGGCCCGACGGGGCCCTGGCACTTCAACCTGCAGAGCCTCGCCCAGTACCAGGAGCTGATGGCGCTCCCGGGCTACACGAACGTGGTGCAGCTCATCGCCCGCCGCGTCCGGACCGACGACATCGATCTCACTCTGTCGGGCCTGCGGAGTGATTGAGGGCGGTCGGCGCGCTCCCGCGCGCCATCCCACCCCCACGGCTGTGTGCCACCCAGGCGACCGCACCGATGGCTCCGAACCCCACGAGGGAGGTGAGCAGGTGCGGGAGCTGGGTACAGGCGAGGACGAGGATCCCGCTCGCGCCGATCGCGTAGGTGGCCGCGGCGGCCCGTACGAACCGGGAGGGCGTCGGGAGCCCCAGGCGGCTGATCCGGAATACGGACCCCGCCGAGAGGGCCGCGAGGCCCAACAGCACGCTCGCGACGCCCTGCACGGCCTCGCGAAGCGTGTGGGTGTGTAGAAAGAGGAGCGCGATCGCCCCCTGCACGACCACCGCGGCGACGGGCGGGCGCCCCTCCCGAGGCGCGAAGACGCTCGGAAGCCAGCCGTCCTCCGCCATGGCGGCGACGACGCGGGGGCCCACGAACATCATCGCGCTCCCCGCGCCGACGAAAACCATCACGAGCGCGCCCGAGGTGATGGCCCCGCCCAGCGGGCCGAGGAGATCCTGGGCGATGAGGTGCCCGAGGGTGATGCGGGTCGTCTCGTGGTTGAACACGGCCGCAGCTCGGTCGGGCGTGAGGTTCGAGACGAAGACCCAGTTGACCACCAGGTAGAGCGCAGACACGAGCGCCCATCCGAGCAGGGTGGCTCTGGGAACGTCGCGCTCGGGACG
The DNA here is from genome assembly GCA_036676765.1 of Deltaproteobacteria bacterium. Classification (GTDB taxonomy): domain Bacteria; phylum Myxococcota_A; class UBA796; order UBA796; family SXON01; genus CAJBVW01. The sequence continues at coordinate 42,507 of JAKFCH010000002.1, read as the reverse complement.
ACGGAACTCGGAGGCCGCGTAGATCGCAGCGTTCCAGCCGCTGAACGCGAAGGCGATCCACAGCTGGTTCTCGAGGAAGGCCACCCAGGGGAAGCCCGTGCTTGCCTTCGGGGGTGACCACTCGGGCCAGTCGACGTTGCCGACCGAGAGGCCGAGGGCCACGAAACCCAGGACCACCCCGAGCTTCAGGAAGGCGAATGCGTTCTGGGTGCGGCGGGACCAGGCTAGATTCGCGGCGTGCAGGGCTGTCAATGCGACGATGAGCCCGGAGGCGAAGACGCGCGGGTCGAGCGACGGAGCGAAGACGTGGACGTACTCGCCCGCGGCGCGCGCATCGATCGCGACCGGCGCCGCAAAACCCATGAAGAGCGAAGCCCAGCCCGCGATGTAGCCGACCGCCGGGTGCACCAGGTCCGAGAGGTAGCGGTACTCCCCGCCGGAACGGCCGATGGCCTTTGCGATCGCGCCGTAGGCGACCGCCCCGCACCCGGCCAGCAGCGCGCCGAAGACCCACGCCAGCAGGATGGCCAGCGGATCCATCTCCTGCACCATGAAGCCGGCGCCCAGGAAGATCCCGGCGCCGATCGTGTTCGTGACAACCAACCCCACGCCCGAGCTGAGGGTGAGGTGGCGTGAGGGCGCTGCCATGGGCGCGCCCCATATGCCGACGTGTCTGTGCTTGCCACTCATGCGGTCTCGGCGTTCCTCCAGCGCCATGAGGGAGATACAGCCGCACGAGCATGTTCGCACTCCTGCTACTGGCAACGGCCGCCACCGTCGAGCCCGCATCCGAGCGATGGACGGTGCCGGCGGCCCTCGTCGCGTCGCTGCGCGAGGTGGGCCGGCGCCCGCTCGCCGAGCGCATGGAGATCGCGAGCAGGCCCTTCGTCGGCCTCCCCTACGTGGCCGGCGCCGCGGGCGAGCTGGACGCAATCGACCCGGGGCCCCCTTCGCGGTACGACGCGTTCGACTGCCTCACGTTCGTCGAGGAGGTGCTGGCCCTCTCGCTCGCGGCCGATCCTCTCTACGCGCCGGCGATCCGGGACGCCCTCCGCTACGAGGGCCCCCCGTCCTACGCGTCGCGGCGCCACTCGATGGAGCTCGAGTGGATCCCCGGCGTGCTCCGGACCGGGCTTGCCACCGACATCACGGCCCGGCTCGGGCCGAGCCGGACCCTCACCCACACCACCACACGCGAGGCCTGGGGGAGTTGGTACGGGCGAACGCTCCTGCACCTCCCGGACGATCGCCTCCCGGTGGGAACCTGGAGCCTCGACTACCTCGACCTCGACGCGGCTGCCCAGGCCGATATCCCGCCCGGGGCCGTAATCCTCGTATTACGCCCACCGCACGCGCGGAACCCGGTGTCCGTGACCCACGTGGGGATCGTGGTGGAGACCCACTCCCTCCGCGTCCGGCACGCCTCGAGGAACGGCCGCGGGCGGGTGCGGGACGACGCCCTCTCCGACTTCATCCGTCGTCAGCGGGCCTACGAGAACCGGCCGGTGATGGGCGTCACGGTGCTCCTGCCACGAGAGGAGGGGCCGCGGATCTCGGCCATGGTTGCCTCTGCGTTTGACGCGCAATATCCGCCCGCCCACGTGAGGTCGCTTGAAGGGAATGCGAGCCCCCCCTGACCACCGCTACACGGTACTCGTGGTGCCGGAGCGCGGCAAGGGCGAGGTTCGCCAGCGTGTCGTCTCCCTGCGCCACGCGCAAGCGGCCACGGCTGCGATCGCGCTGGTGCTGGCAGCGCTGACGGGAGCCGCGGGGATCGCGGTGTGGGCGGTCCCCCGCGCGTTGGAGCGCGAGCGCGTGGGCGCCGAGAACGCCGCGCTCCTGGTGCAGCTCGACGAGGTGGCCGGGAGGGTCGCGAAGGTGGAGACCCTCGTCACGCGGGTCGCGGGCGTCGACGACCAGCTCCGGGACGCCGCGCGTGCCGGTCTCCTGCCGGGCGGCGGGCCGCTCACGGACGAAGATGCGGCGCTCTTCGAGGCCTGGCTCGATGCACGTGACACCCCGGTGAGCCCCGAGCGGCTCCCCGGCAGCCCGGTCGACAGGGCGCGGGCGTTGACGGACCGCACGGGCGATCTCGAGCTCGAAGTCGACGCGCTGCTCACGCTCCTGCCGGGCCTCGAGGACCACGTGCAGCGCCTCAACGATCGCCACGCCGCGATGCCCGACCGCTGGCCCCTGAGCGGGACGCTCACCTCCGGCTTCGGTTGGCGGCGCTTCCCCTTCGGCGGGCAGAGATCCTTCCACCGGGGCATCGACATCGGCGTCCCCTCGGGTACACCCATTGTCGCCACCGCTGCGGGCGTCGTCACCCGGTCGGACGGGAACGCGGCACGCGGCCGCACCGTGGTCATCGATCACGGCTCCGGGATCGTCACACGCTACGGCCACTGCTCGCTGCTCGTCGTGGCGCCGGGGGACGAGGTGGCGGCGGGCGACATCATCGCCTACTCGGGGAATTCGGGCCTCTCCACCGGCCCCCACCTGCATTACGACCTCATCATCGACGGCGAGCCCGTCGACGCGCTCGACCACCTGCCGTAGGAGGCTCATGATCGTCCTCGCCGCCCTTTCGTTCGCCCTCGCCTCGGCTCCGGAGACCATCACCTTCGCGGCCGCCGGCGACACGATGATGGGATCCGATCTGCGCAAGGGTGCGGCTGGCCTCGCGCCAGGGGACGGCGAGGCCCTCTTCCCGGGCGTGGGCGGCCTCTTCCACGCCGCGGACGTGGCCTTCCTCAACCTGGAGGGCCCCCTCGCCGACGACCTCCCGAGCACGAAGTGCGCCCCCGACAGCGAGAACTGTCACGCCTTCCGCACGCCCACCCGCTACGGAAAGGCGTTGGCCGGATTGGGCATCGACGTCGCGTCCCTCGCCAACAACCACGCGATGGACCTCGGTACCGCGGGGATGGACGCGACGATGAAGGCCCTCGACGGCCTCGGCATCGCCCACGCCGGGCGCACCGGGGACGTGGCGAGGCTCGAGCGGAACGGGCTCGCGATCGCGGTCCTCGGCTCCCACTCGGGCTCCTGTTGCCTCAACGTGAACCGGGTCGACGAGGTGGTCGCGGCGGTCAAGGAGGCGGACGTGTGGGCGGACCTCGTGGTGCTCTCCTTCCACGGTGGCGCGGAGGGCTCGGCGCACCGCAACGTGCCGGGAGAGGTCGAGGTGGCATGGGGGGAGGCGCGGGGAGACGTGCGCATGCTCGCGCGTGCCGCCATCGACGCGGGCGCGGACCTGGTGCTGGGCCACGGGCCGCACGTCCTTCGGGCGATGGAGGTCTACGGCGGCCGCCTCGTCGCGTACAGCCTCGGGAACTTCTGCGGCTTCCGCCAGTTCGGGACGGGGGGCGGGGCGAGCGGCACCTCGGTGGTCCTGCAGGCCACCCTCGCAACGAACGGGCAGCTCGTGGCCGCGCGCCTCGTCCCGCTGGTGCTGGACAGCGAGGGGAAGCCCGTGCCCGACCCGACGGGCGGGGCGTGGTCTCACGTCGCCGCGCTCACGGCGGCGGACTTCCCGCAGACGGGGGTGGCGGTCGGAAAGGACGGCACGTTGAGCTGGTAGGTCGGCAGGATGGGGGGGTCAACCTCGCGCGGCGCGGGAGGCTACTCTTTACACGTCAACCGAAGTAGAATGCGGGCGTGCTCCTCGCCCTGCTCGTCGGCTGCGCAAGCCACAGCTTCCTGTACCCCGGGCCGCTCGCCGGTCTGGGAAGCGAGCCGGTCATCGAGCCGCGCCCCGCCCACACACCGGCCGCGCGGCCTCCCCGCGTACGCCCGGGGAGCGGTGACGCCATCGCGGCCGCCGCGCAGAGCTTCCTCGGCCATCGCACCCTCGTCGCGCTCGGCGACGTGTACCGGTTCGACTGTTCGGGCTTCGTGCAGGCCTCCCTCGCGAAGGGCGGTTGCTTGGCGAGCGGCTCCTCGGCCACCCTCTACGAGCAGGCGCGGGAGCGCGGCGTGCTGCACCGGCGGCACATCCCCGATCCGGGCGACGTGGCCTTCTTCGACGACACGTACGACCGGAACCGCAACGGCCGCGTGGACGACCCGCTCTCCCACGTGGCCGTGGTCCAATCCGTCGACCCGGACGGCACCATCCACCTGGTTCACGTCGGCTCCGGGAGCGTGGGCACGTTCATCATGAACCTCAGGCACCCCTCGGTTCGCAAGGACGACGACGGGAAGCGGCTCAACGAGAACCTCCGCTACGAGCGGCGCTCGGACGCCCCGGGCACACGCCACCTCGCCAGCGAGCTGTGGGTGGGCTTCGCGAGCTTCTGGAGAGCGGGCCGACGCCAGGTGTCGGCCCGTTAGGAGCCCGGCCCGACGGATGCCCCCTGCGTCGCTTCGGCTTGTATCTCTCGATCAGCTGTGCTCAAGTACGCAGATGTCCGTGTTGGGACTGCTCGTTCCCCTGCTCTCTTCGGCAGCTTCGGCGGGCTCGGTCGGCCTCACGAACGGGGCGTCGCTCTCCGCCCCCATCGCGCCCACCACCCAACTCTCCACCGACATCCCGCGGTGCGGCTCCGGCTACGGCCGATCCCTCCCGCTTCTGCCGGAGCACCCGTCCTACACCCGCTCGGAGGACGGTGTCTCCCACGGAAGCGCCCTGCTGATCGAGGCGATCGGCACGGTCGCGGCCACGATGCGCGCAACCTACCCCGACGCGGATCCGATGATCGTCGGGCGCCTGAACCAGCCCGGCGGGGCGAGGAACAAGTTCTTGATGCACCAGGACGGGCTGGACGGGGACCTCGGCATCTACACACGGTCGGGTGAGCAGGCCGGCTTCGGCCGGGAAGCCACACCCGAGACACTGGACGTGAAGCACACCTGGGCGGCGATTCGCGCGTTCTTCGCCACGAACAAGGTGATGTGGATCCTGCTCGACCAATCGCTGATCGACACGCTGCACACCTGGGTCGTCCGCAGCGGAGAGCTGTCGGCGGCTGAGGCGAAGCGCGTGTTTCCGCCCGCGGGCTACCAGGGTTTTCTGGTGGGAGGGACGGTCATGCACGCCTCCGGGCACACGAACCACATGCACGTACACATGAAGTGCAGCGAGTCTTGATCAGTCCGCCCCGACCCAAGCGAGCACCTCGCGCAGCCGATCCGCCTGCGCCGAGGGCGGCGCCATCGCCTCCACCGGGACGGTGAGGAGCGCGGCGTGACCGGGCCGTCCGAGCCCGTTCGCGTCGAGGCGAGCGCCACCCGGGGCGACGTCGAGCACGTCTCCCACGAACCGGGCCCCGAGCACCTCCGCCAGGAACCCCGGATCGTCCTGGCGGAGCGCCTCGGCGACCGCGCTGCCGCTCACCATCAGCCGTCCGCCCCCCTCCACGAAGGCGCGCAGGGCGACGCGAGCCGCCTCGGGGAGCGGAACGTCCTCCGGTCGGTCGCTCCCGGCAAGCCAGAGCACCGCCGAATAGGGTGTCAGGTCGACCTCGCTCTCGGTGATCGCCCGTTCGGACACGGTCGCGACGCCGGGTGTCCCCCCGAGGGCGCCCGCCACCTCCGCGGCGACGTCGTGGCTCAGGCCAGCGGCCCCCCCGCCGATGAACCGGTCCATGGCGTCGACGATCAACAGGCTGGGGTTCGGATCGAGGAGGTAAACGTCCGAGGGGAGCGGTTCGGACACACCCTCCATCCTCGGCAGGACCCGGATCCGCCAACTTCCCGTCCCGGAAGCAACCCCGGCGGCGTCGGCCGCGGCCCCTACCGAGGCCACGGTCGTCCAGGACCGTCCGTCCCGCGATCTCTGCACGTCGAAGCCGCGGAGATCGTCGTCCCGGGGGGAGAACCAGCGCACCAGCAGGTGCTCCCCGTCGGGGAGGACCGACCGCAGATCCACCCGCGGTCCGCGGCGAGAGTGGCGCAGGCCCCACCGGAGCTGCTCGGCATAGGCCCCGTCGCGCCCGGTCGACCCGTCGTGGGTGGACGGGGTGGGGGCGATCACGGCCGCCGCATCGCGGTAGCCGGCCGTGGTCAGCGTGGGGCTGGTCGGCACGCCGCCGCGCCGCAAGACGGCGTCCACCTCCTGGTTGGGGGCGGCCGTCCCGCCGTCCACCGTCCAGACCGAGCGCAATCGCCCGCCCGCGAGGGCCCAGGCCGCGAAGGTCTCCGTCCGGCCGTACAGCGCGTCGAACAGGCCGACCTGGGCAACCGGCGGACTGCCCGCCTCCAACCCTGCCGCGACCGCCTGGTAGCCCCCGGAGTGGGAGGTGAGCACGAGATCTCCCAGGGCGGGAGCCAGATCGAGCTCCCGGTAGAGCACCACCAGCAGCTCCCGCGTGAACGCGCCGAGCCCGTCGGGCCGCATCAACTTGCCGAACTTCCCGGACCTGGCGTGCTCGGGCCCCTGCGGGATCACCAGGATGGTGTTTGTGCCGCTGGCCCAGACGTGGTCCTCGTAGTGGTGGGTTGCCAGGGTTCCCAGGATATCCTGGTTCCACCCGTGGTAATGCACGACGAGATCCTGCTTTCCGCGCTCGCGGTAGCCATCTGGCACGAAAATGCGGACGCTCGGATCCTTCCAGGGCGCGCCGGCGTCGGGAAAGGGAGCGGTGGGGAGCGCCAGCGTGAGCGCGCGGCCGCGAGAGGCGCCGTCCGGGCCAGGGACGTCCTGCCAGGAGCCGGGGGGGAGCGCGGGATCACCCGCGACCGCGACGAGCGGCACGCGCCAGCCGCCGGACGCCGTGTCTGCCACGAGCGTTGCCATGTCGATGCGCTGGGTGTCCTCGCCCCGCCACCGGAGGGTGACGACCGCGTCCCCGGAGCGAGTCAACCGGGCCGGCGCGCTCTCGAGGGTGAAGGCAGGCTCCCCCCCGCCGTTCGCCTCGATCTGCCAATGCACGGCTTCGTCGCGGTCCCAACCGAACCGGATCGTCTGGACGTCTCCCCCGGTGCCGGCGACCCGGTAGGGGAAGGCCACGAGGGCGGGGAGGCGCGCGCGCGAGGCAGGGACGGCTGGAGCTGGAGCGAGGAGGGGGAGCAGGAGGGCGAGGACGAGGCCCGCTCGGGCGTTGCGTCGGGCTCCTAGCGTCATGGAGTCGACGGCCCCGAGACGGCGGTCATCGCGTTCCCCTCGGAGAGCACCGGAGGCGCGAGGGTGAGGTAGAAGAAGTCACGGCTGGAGGCGGCCTCCGAATACAGGTTGGGCGCGGGCAACGGCTTCTGGAAGAGGCTCCCCACGGCGAGCGGCGGCGGCGCGTCCGGCGAGGACGCCGGGGGGCCGTACACCACGAACTTCGGAAACGACCAATTGATGTCGAGCATGGCGGCGGACGTGGCGCCCGCGGCGATGAGGGCGAGCGTGAGCGTCCCCGCGCTGAGCGAGTCACCTGCGGCGTAATAGAGGATCTCCCCCGTCTCGTCGATGCCCACCGCCGAGCGGCGGATGACCGTCGCCCCGCCGAGCGCGGTCCCCCAGCGGCGGCTCGAGGGATTGTCCAGCTGCTTGTCCACCACCCCGTTGGCCACGAGGCAGGGCGGCGCTTGCCGGAACCAACGCGTGTCGGGCTCCTCGGCCGTGAGTCTGGTTCCGTTCGTGATCCGGACGCGCCCGTCCGCCCCCATCGCGATCGTGCACGCGTAGTCCCGGAACGGCAGGATCGAGAGCTCCCCCACCCGCATTCCGTACCGGCCGTGGACCGCCTGCCAACCGCCGTTGAAGGCGGCGACCAGCGCGGAGTGGTCGGCGGCGGGGATCGTCCCGCGCCTCCGACTGCCGGCGATCTCCGGGTTGGCGGGCTCCCGGGTGCCCGGCACGGCGTGGAGGACCACGCGGGTGAGGTCGATCGCGATGACCGCGACGACGGACTGCGTCCGCTCCGCGTCGGGGTGGATCTGGGTTCGGAGGAGAACGGGGTCGACGTCCGCGGGGCCGGCGGCCCACGCCGTCCACCGACCGTCCTGCGCGGCGGCGATGCCCGGAACCGGCGGGACCACGTCGGGAGGCGGAAAGGCGCGGGGCACGACGGGCACGGGAGCCGCCACCTCCACGAGCGCCACCGGCGGGGGCGCCTCGAACAGCTCGGCGGGGGGCGCGCCGCGGTATCGCCACACGTCGACCCGGTCCAGGACGGCGTAGTAGGCCTCTTCCATGCTTGCGACCTGCTCGGGGCCGAGCACATCGCGGGCGGTATCGGCCGCCAACGGGCCGACCCAGGGCACGTTGTTGATCGACCACGCGAGGCCGAACCCGGCCACGCCGAGCGCGCCTACGCCAAGTAGGAGTCGGGTGAATCGGCGAGCGCGGGGCGGGTCACGATGGAGGGGGGCGGACGGCATGACGGGTTGGGTGGACCTTCGACGCGGTGGTTCGGTGCCGGTCCAGGGATCCCCCCCAATTCGACCCGTGCCTTCGGAGGCCGGGAAGAGAACCTGTGGCTGCCCGCCACTTAGCCGCTGCCGAACCCCGAGGTCAAGCGCGCATGAGTACGCACGCTCGTGCATGTTTGGCAGCATGGGCCGAGAGCACGGCGGCTTCGTCCGCGTGGCCCTCGTTTGCCGAGCCAGGCCTCGGAGACATCGTCAGCCGGGCCTCAACGCGCGTCCGTCCCGCACCCTGCCTCTGCCGCGTCCGGCTCCGGCTCCAGGAGGATCATCTCGACACGCCGATTGTGGGCGAGATCCTTCTCGCTGCTGCCGGCGCGCACGGGGAACCGCTCCCCGAACGAGAGGACGTCGAGCTGGTCGGGCTGGGCGCCGCGCTGGCGGATGGCGGCTGCGACGTTGGAGGCCCGGCGGAGCGCGAGGTCGTCGTTGTGGGCGTCCGAGCCCCGCGCGTCCGCGTGCCCCTCGATGCGCAGTTGCAGCGCGGGATCGGCCACCAGCCGCGCGCTCAGCTCGTCGAGGAAGGGCTCGAGGGCGCGTTCGAAGCCGTCGGCGTTGGTGCTGAAGTACAGGGAGCTGGCGGGAAGGTCCCGGCTCACGACGCGCAGGGGCGCGTACGTCCGGCCCCCCTGGCGGGCGAAGATGCCGAGCCGCGAGCCGAAGAGCTCGATCGGGGCGGCCTCGTCGAAAGTCTGGCCCAGGCGCGACCAGCTGCGCCCGAGGTCGGTGGAGCACCACACGCTCGCGCCTCCTGCCGTACAGACGCGCGTCGTGTCGGAGACCAACACCCGCCCGGGCGCCTCCGGTGGAAGGACGGGGCGCCAGGTGCTGCCGTCGAGGCTGCGGGAGACACCGCCGTCGGCGTCGACGCGCAAGGTGGCCGGCCACGCGGCGTCCGGGCGGAGGGTGGGCGCGCCTCCGTCCACGACCGCGGGCAGCTCGCTCTCCACCCATCGCCAATCCGGGCGGACCGCGACCTCGGGCATCGCCTCCGACGTCGGCCGATAGGTCACCACCACCTGCTTCGAGAGCTGGTCGGCGATGTCGAGGAGGGCGGCCTCGTAGGGGCGCGGATCGGTCGTGTCGTCAGGCACGCTGAGGACGCGGCCCCCCGTCTCGGCCGCCAGGCTCGCGTACTTCGCGGATTCGCCCGGGGGTGCCAGGAAGTAGAGCCGGGTACCCGAGGGGGCCATCCCCCGCGCGAGCGTGTCCACTAGCTCGGGGTGGTCGTCCGCGGCCGAGCACCGCTGGATCTCGGGCGCCACCGACGACACCGCGCGGTCGAGACAAGCGTCTTCCCGCTGGTAGCTCGGGCATTGGTTCGGCATGCGCGCGTAGCGGGGCTCGGCCTGGGCGAAGCAGCTGCGCTTGCACGCGCGATCGCTCTCGCACCAGCCGAGGCACCCTCCGAGCGCACGCAAGCCGTCACACGGCGTCTCGCGGAGGCGAAGGGCCTGGCGGCCCCGGAGGTTCACCTGGAGCACCTCGTCGCTCAGCAGCACGACGACCCGCTCACCGCGCGTCTTCGCAAGCTGGCTCGCCGCGTCGACCAGGGCCCCCGCCGAGTCCTCCGATCCGCCCCCGCCGACGTTCTCCGGCATCTGCCGCATCCACGACCGGAAGTTCGCCGTGCGGGCGGAGGGGGCGTGGTTCACCAGCACCCCGTCCGAGAACCCGATGAGCCCGATCTCGAGGTTGCGGTTTCGGAACCGCAGCGTCTCCGAGAACCGCTCGACGGCCGCGTCCACGGCGGCACGCTCTGTTGCCATGCTGCCGGAGAGGTCCAGCGCGATGACCAGGCCGAGCGGGCGATCCTGCTCGAGGGAGGTGAAGTCGGTGATCTCCACCGGCTGGTCCTCGTCACGGAGTGCGAAGCTCTCGCGGGTGAGGCCGGCGAGGCGCTGTCCGTTGCAGTCGACCACATCGAGCGTCAGCTCGACATCCCCGTTCGGGAGGTCACGACGGCGCTGGAGGCGTGCCGAACGCGACCGCGGCACCGCACGCTCGTTCGCCGCCAACCACCGTACTTCGGCGTCCCACGCCGCCTCGTCGGCCGGGAAGCGCCGGACGTACGCGGCGTAGTGCTGCGCGTCGGACGCCCCCGCGGCCCAGAGCGCCGCCCGCGCGTTCGCGTCCGCCTCGGCGCCGCGCGGGGACCCGACCAGCAGCCGCGCGGTCACCCACCAGGCGTCGGGCGAGTCGGTGTCGCTCGCGCGGTCCCACAACACGTCGGCCTGCTCGCGCGCGAGCGCTCCGAGCGCGGGAAGCGCCTCGTTCGCGCCCATCCAGTCCCCGAGGAACGCGTCGTCCCATTCGTGGCCGAGCAGAACCGCCAGCGCGTCCCCCGCGACCGCCACGTCGGCCAGCGCATGCGCCTCCTCCACCAGGTCGGGACGCTGCGTCCACGCCCCGTAGCCGTCGATCCAGGTGCGCAGCGCGGCGGTCGACCCCTCGGCCCTCGCGTCCACGAACGCCCGCTCCATCTCGGCCGCGCGAGCCTGATCCACGAGCTCGCGAGACTCGGGCCACGCCTCGTACGTGGTCCGGAAGCGGGCCAGGGACGTGGTTCCCGGATCTGACGACGCCTCCGCGAACGCCAGATCGAGCTCCAGCCGCTTCGCTTCGGGGACATCTGCGGCCGCCGGATAGCTGAGCCGGAACGAACGGTAGATCTCGACGGTGTCGTTCGGGACCGCGATGTCACGGAACCACGCTGAAGCCTCGTGGCCTCGCGCCTCCTCGACCAGCGCCGCGGGCTCCGGATAGCGGGCGAGGAAGTCCCGCCAGGACTCGACGGTGTCGGCGTGCTCCGCCACGGCGAACGCGGCGTGCACACGCGCGAGCGCCACGTCGGCGAAGTAGCGGTTCGATTCGGTGTGGCGGGCGAGCCACTCGTCGGCCCGGACCTCGGCCATCGCGGGGTCACGCTCAGCGAGCCGCTCGATCCGCTCGGGGGCGTGGACACATCCGCCCAGCGCCGTCGCGAGCGCAGCGGCCAGGCAGAGGAGCCGCGTTTCCCATTGGTGTGTAGACACCCGGCGCACAGTACAGGAATCGCGACGCGCCCGTCAAGGCGGCTCGCGCCCCCAAGCCGGGCGCCGTGACCGGGCTACCCTGGGGCCGCGATGACAGGGGATTCGGTCAGTCGAGAAAGGGCAAGCTCGACACCCCCTACACATCCGCGGAAGCAGTTCTGTCCGCTCCACCCAAGCTGGGGCGTCTTCCTTTCATGAACGACAGCCTCGACGTGCTCACCTGGAACATCCTCGCCGACGTCCACGTGCGGCCCGATTGGTACCCGCTCGTGGACCCCGAAGACCTCGTCCCGGAAGTGCGCTGGCCACGCGTGCTCGCGGCGCTCGCCGCGACCGATGCCGATGTCGTGTGCCTTCAGGAGGTCCCGCCCTCGCGTCTCGATGCGATTCGAGCCGCCCTGGCCCCTCGCCACCTCGTCCACGTTTCCCACCACGGAGAAGGTGTCGTCGTGGCGACGCGTCGTCCTGTCCTCGATGTGGAAACCCCACTGGTGGCGCGTAAGCATTCGCTCGTAGTGACACTCGCTGGCGGAGTACGCATCGCCTGCGTGCACCTCACCTGGTCAGGACCGGACGGCGCTGCCCGCGTGGGGCTCGATCAGCTCGATGCGGTGCTGCGAAGGGAACCCCACGTCATCGCGGGCGACTTCAACGCCTTCCCCGACTGGCCCGAGCGCCTCCGCGCGCAGAGCGCCGGGTATGTCGACGTGGGCCCCCGTGCCCCGACCTGCAACGTGAACCAGTGGCTGCAGCCGCTGGACACCGTACTCGTGCGACCGCCGTGGGCGGGCGTCGCCGAACCGGTGCCGCCCATTGCGGCCCGCGAGCCGATGCCATCGGCGCTTCACCCCTCCGACCACCTGCCGGTTCGGGTGCGCCTGTGGCGAGACCCCGTCACCACCGGCTCAGCTCCGTGAGCGCCTTGCGCGGCTCCACAGCGCCAGCTAACGCACGTTCGGCCAATGTCTCCATGAAGATCCTGCAGGTCATCCATGGCTACCCGATGCGCTACAACGCCGGGTCCGAGGTCTACACCCAGACGCTCGCCCGGGCGCTCGCCAACCGGCACGAGGTCCACGTCTTCACCCGCGAGGAGAACGCCTTCGCGCCCGACTACGCGATGCGTGACGAGGCGGACGCCGGCGACCCGCGCGTACGGCTGCATGTGGCGAACATGCCCCGGAGCCGCGACCGGTATCGCCACGAGGGGGTGGATCGCCGCTTCGGCGCCCTGCTCGACGCCCTGCGCCCGGACGTGGTGCACGTCGGCCACCTCAACCACCTGTCGACCTCGCTCCTCGCGGAGACCGCCCGGCGCGGCGTCCCCGTGGTGTTCACCCTTCACGACTTCTGGCTGATGTGCCCCCGGGGCCAGTTCATGCAGATGTTCCCGGAGGATCCCACGGACGTCTGGGCGGCCTGCGATGGCCAGGAGGACGCGAAGTGCGCCCGGCGCTGCTACGCCCGGTACTTCTCCGGCGCCCCGGACGAGGAGGCCCGAGATGCCTCCCACTGGACGGAATGGGTGGCGCGCCGCATGGCCCACGTTCGGGAGATGGTCGAGCACGTCGACGTGTTCGTCGCCCCGGCTCGCTCGCTGCTCGAGCGGTTCCATCGGGAATTCGGCCTCTCCCGGAACAAGCTCCGCTACCTCGACTACGGGTTCGACAGTGCGCGGCTCCGTGGCCGGCGCCGAGCGCCAGGGGAACCCTTCACGTTCGGGTACATCGGCACGCACATCCCCGCGAAGGGGATCCACCACCTGCTCGACGCCTTCGGGAGGCTCGGGCCGGACGCGCGCTTGCGGATCTGGGGCCGCCCGCGCGGGCAGGACACGGAGGCGCTGAAGGCCATCGCCGCGGCCCTCCCCGGCGGGGCGGGCGATCGTGTCGAGTGGCGCGACGAGTACCGCAACGAGGACATCGTCCGCGACGTGTTCGACCACGTGGACGCCATCGTGGTCCCGTCCATCTGGGCGGAGAACTCCCCCCTGGTCATCCACGAGGCGCAGGGCGCGGGCGTGCCGGTGATCACCGCCGACGTGGGCGGCATGGCCGAGTACGTCCGGCACGAGGAGAACGGCCTCCTCTTCCGCCACCGCGACCCGGGCGATCTCGCGGAGCAGATGTCCCGACTCGCGGCCGATCCGGCCCTCGCCGCGAGGCTGGGCGCCCGTGGCTACCTCGCCGACCCTGAGGGGCGCATCCCCGACATCGGCGCGCACGCGCTCGCCATCGAAGCGCTCTACGAGGAGGTGTGCGCCCACCGCGCCACCGCGCGGGTCTCCGTGCGGCCGGGCCCTTGGCGCATCACGTTCGACACCAACCCGGACGATTGCAACCTCCGCTGCATCATGTGCGAGGAGCACAGCCCGCTCGGTACGCGCCAGGTGGAGCGAAGGGCGGCAGGCGACGCGCCGCGCCGGATGCCCGTCTCCCTGATCCGCAAGGTGGTGGCGGAGGCCGCACCGCGCGGGCTTCGCGAGATCATCCCGTCCACGATGGGGGAGCCGCTCCTGTACGCGGACTTCGAGGCGATCCTCGCCATCTGCGCCGAGTACGGCGTGAAGCTGAACCTGACGACGAACGGCACGTTCCCTCGGCGGTCGGCGCACGATTGGGCCGAGCGGATCGTTCCCCTCGCGTCGGACGTGAAGATCTCCTGGAACGGGGCGACCGCGGCCACGCACGAGCGGGTGATGGTCGGCGCCCGCTGGCCCCAGGTGCTCGACAACGTGCGGACGTTCGTCGCCGTGCGGGACGCGCACGCCGCCACCGGGGGCAACCGGTGCCGTGTCACGCTCCAGACGACGTTCCTGGAGGCCAACGTCGGGGAGCTCGCCGCCATCGTGCGACTCGCCGCCTCGCTCGGCGTCGACCGGGTCAAGGGCCACCACCTGTGGGCCCACTTCGACGCCATCCGAAGCGAGTCCATGCGTCGGGATTCCGCGGCGATCGCGCGCTGGAACGAGGTGGTGGCGGCGGCGCACGAGGCCGCCGAGACACATCGCCTCCCAAACGGCGAGCGGGTGCTCCTCGAGAACATCTTTCCGCTCGACCCGAATGCCATCGACGACCTCGCGCCCGGCGGCCCGTGCCCCTTCCTCGGCCAGGAGGCGTGGGTGAGCGCCGCGGGACGGTTCGATCCCTGCTGCGCGCCCGACGCGCAACGTCGCACGCTCGGTGAACTCGGGGATCTCCACACGCGCAGCCTTCCGGAGATCTGGGACGGGCTGGCGTACCGGACGCTCGTGCAGGGCTACCCGAGCCGCGCGCTCTGCGTCGGGTGCAACATGCGCAAGCCGGTGGCCCGATGAGCGACTGGCAGCGAACGAAGGTCGCGCCGGACGGCACCCACCACCTGCTCGGAGACACACCCTTCTACGAGACGCGCTGGAACACCGTGGGGAAGTTCCACGTGCCCGGCCTCGCGCCGGCCTCGGGGACCGACGGCGCCCTGCACATCGGGGTGGACGGGCGCCCGGCCTACGCGCGGCGCTTCGTCCGGACGTTCGGGTTCTACGAGGGGCTGGCCGCGGTGGAGGACCACGACGACTGGCACCACGTTCGCCCTGACGGGGGGGAGGCCTACCCGACCCGATGGGCCTGGTGCGGCAACCTACAGGGCGGCCGCGTGCCCGTCCGCGACCGCGAGGGGCGATACCGACACATCGATACATCCGGATGTATCAGAGGCGGTGTGTGGCGCTACGCGGGGGACTTCCGCGACGGCCTCGCCGTCGTGATGCGGGAGGACGGCCGGTCGACCCACGTGGGGCTGGGCGGCGAGGTTCTGCACGGTCGATGGTTCCTCGACCTCGACGTGTTCCACAAGGGCTACGCGCGGGCGCGGGACGAGGCCGGCTGGACCCACGTCGACGCCGGAGGGCGCCCCGTCTACGACGCCCGCTTCGCGATGGTCGAGCCCTTCTACAACGGCCAGGCGCGTGTCGAGCGCTTCGACGGTGCGCTCCAGGTGATCGACGAGCGCGGCGAGGTGCGGGTGGTCCTCCGCGAGGGAATCGAGCGTCGGGGTGAGGAGACCCCGGTACGTCCGCTCGACTCCCCCGAGCCCCTCCTCCTGCTCTTGCGCCACGGGGCACGTGGGCCGATTCCGGTGGGAGAGCCCGGGGGAGAGGTCCCGCTCCTGCCCGAGGGAGTGGAGTCCGCGCGCGCGCTGGGTGGGCGGATCGGCGGCCGACTCGTGCACGTTCGGACGAGCCCGGTCCTGCGCTGCGTCGAGACCGCCGACGCAATCGCCGACGGGGCGGGTCGACACACCCTCCCGACCCCCGACCACCTGCTCGGCGCACCGGGAGTGTTCGTGGTGGACCCGGCCGTCGCCTGGAAGAGCTGGGAGCGGCTCGGCCCCGAAGGCGTCATGGCCGCGCTCGTCGCGGGGGAGCACCTCCCCGGGCTCGCGCCTCCCGCCGCCGCGGCCGTGCGCCTCGTCGCGCACATGGTCGCGTGCGCCGCGGGCCGGAGCGGCGTGCACGTCTTCGTGACCCACGACTCGCTCCTCGTCGCCACCATCGCGCACACGGTGGGCGGACCGCTCCCACGCGAAGAATGGCCGGGCTTCCTCGAAGCACTGGCTGTGTCTCCTTCCAAGGAATTCCTGACCCTGCGATGGCGAGATCGTACGCGCGTGCTGCCCTGGCCCTGACCGCCGGCCTCGTAGGTGCAAGAGAGTGTTAGTGGCGAGCCGATGGACGCGTTCGAGCTCCCAGAGGCCGTCGTGGCCGCGCTCGCAGCGGCGCGCGCCGCCTACGCTCAACGGGAATTCGCCGTGGCGAGCGTCCGGAACGAGGAAGCGCGCCGGATCGCGCGGGAGCTCGGGAGCAGGCTGGGAGAGATTCGGGCCACCCGGTACCTCGGCCTGTGTGGCTACCGACGGGGCATGCTCGTAGAGTCCGAGGCGCTCCTCCGAGAGGCGCGTGCGGGCGCGGTGGCCCTCGGCTGGGCCGAGGAGGAGCTCCTCGTCTGCAACCACCTGGGGGCCACGCTGCGCAAGCTCGGCCGGCTCGATGACGCGGACGCGGTCTTCCGGTGGGCGCTCGCGTGCGCGGACTCCGGGACCGACCTGTCGGCCCGCGCGCGCCTCACCATGAACTACGGGGCGTTCCTCGACGACCTCGGGGATCGCGATGCCGCGGACGACAAGTACGCGGAGGCCGAACGGCTCCTGGAGCGGCTCGACGCGCCGGGCCGCCTCGCGAACGCGCGCGGGCTCGTCAGTCGCGCGGCCCGCCTCCGCGGGGACGCACGGACGGCGCTCGAGAAAGCGGAGAGCGAGCGCCTGCTCGGACGGCAGGCGGGTGAAGCCTTGCGGGAGAGCCGAGGGTGGCTTCACATCGCGCAAGCCAAGGCGCTCCTGAACGACGACCGCGGCGCGGAGGAGGCGTTCCTCAACGCGGAGGAGGCCCTCGCGGGGAAGGCCGATGTCCGCTCCCCGATCGAGCTTGCGGTCGCGCGGGGGGAGTTCTTCCTCGCCCGTCGGCGGCTGGTGGAGGCCGACGCCCGCGTCGTCGCGGCGCTGGATGCGCTCGAAGCGCTTTCGAAGGGTGAGCACGAGCACCGCGCCCACGTCCACCAGCTCGCGGCGAGGGTGGCCGCCGCCTCCGGCCTCCACGGGGAAGCCCTCTGGCACCTCGGGGAGGCCCTGGAGGCCCAGCTCGCGCGCTTCGAGCCGATCGCCGACCCCCGCCTCGCCGCGCTCACCGGCAACCGACGGCGGGAGCTCACCGAGCTGGGCGCCCGGCTGCTCCACGAGGCCGGCGCCGTCGAACGCGAGTCCGAGGAGGAGGCCCGGGTGAAGGCGCTGCTGACCCGGCTGCATGTGGACGCCCCGCCCCAGCTGGCGCCACCGCGCGAGTGGGTCGACGTGTGGCGCACCCGCGTTCGCGTGGAGGCCGAGGAGCGCTGGGGCGACCTGCTTCCCGACGTGTTCGACACGCTCTCGCCCGCCTCCCGCGGCGACCTCGTGCTCTCGGACGTGGTCTACCACGGCCACGTAGGCGACCTGCCCCGGAGCCTGCTGCTGCTCTTCGTCACCCTGGAGCGAGAGCTGCGGGAGCGTGTCTTCCGGCCGCTCGGAGAGCAGGGTGGCGAACGGGAGCGTGGATCCAAGCTCGACCGACTTCTCCGGCCGGGGCGCCGCTACGGCCTCGGAGAAATGCTCGAGGCGCTCTCCGAGTGGCCCACCGACGTGTCCCCCGAGGACGCCTGGTTGCGGCTCGAGCGCCGACTGGGAAGCATCACGACCCTGCGCAATCTCGCCCGCTTGCGCGCACCGGGCCGACGTGTGGACGGCGCGGTAGTTCGGACGCCCGTGGCCGCGCGGAACGCCATCGCGCACGGCGAACCCTGGAGCTGGGACATGCGGCGCATCGAAGCGGACGCGGTGAAGCGGGCCCTTGCGCTCGGACCCGAATCTCCGCTGGCGGTCGTGCTTCGCATCCCTCTCGCGGTCTGACTGCCGGAGGTGGCGCCTCGTCGCAAGTGGCCCACTCCCTCAGCGCCCCGCTCCCAGTCGACGCGCGCCTCGGGCAGCCGCTCGTCGAGCGAAGTGAGGAGGCCCTCGGCCGCGGCGACGTCAGCCTGGGTCTTGGTGGCCGCACGCCCATGCCGGAGCACCGACGGGAGCGCCGCGAGCTCACTCCGCTTTCCGTATCATCGCAGCTTGGGAGAGCCGCTTCGGTAGCGCCGGAGCGGCCATCCTCGACCCCGCCTCCACGGGCTCGCCCCCGCCTTTACTGCGGCAGCCCCGCGGACCGGCCTCGTGATAGCCTCCGAGGGATGATCCTCCTCGAAAAGCTGCAATTGCACTACGCACTCGCGACGCTCGCACGCACGACCACCCGCGTGAAGTTGTCGCTGTTCGCCATCGTGTGGATGAGCATCACCCTTTGCCTGACGCGGGTGTCCCTCGGGAGCGGCGAGCCGTTGCAGGCGGGAGCGGCCGCGTACCAGGCGTTGCAGTTCTTCATTCTGGGCGCGCCGGGCGTACCGACGGAGGGGCCCTCCTGGGCGGTGTGGCTGTGCCGCGCGCTGCTCTTCGTCGCTCCCGCCATGAGCGGAGGGATCCTGCTGGACTCCGCGACCCAGGTGGCGCAGAACCTGCTCGGACGCCCGGCCGCGCTGCTTCGGTGGCAACGTCACGCCGTCGTCATCGGATACGGCACTCACGGCACCGCCGTCGTCGGCTGGCTCGCATCCAAGAGGTGGAGGATCGCGGTCCTCGACCACAAGCCGCGGGGAGACGGTGGGTGGATGAACATCGGGGGCACCCTGGTTCCGGCTGTCTGTGGTGATCTCGCCGACGCCAGCGCGCTGGCCGCCCTCGGCGTTCAGCGCGCGGCACTGGTGGTCGTCGCCACCCGCAACCAGATCGCGAATCTCGGAGCCGCTCAGGCGGTGCGGGCCCTGCGTCAGGCCTCTGGCGATCGCCACCCATGCACGCTCCTCGTGCTCGTCGATGACGCGGAGACCATGGGGCCGCTCGACAGGTTGTTGGCCCAGGGGGCTGACGACAAGCTCGTCGTGAAGATGCTCGACCGGTCTGCCCTCGCCCGCATCGCGGCGAAAGACGCAGCGGACAAGCTCAACACACGCTGGCAGGTCCTCCGGCAATCCGACGGTGCAGCGGGGCACTACCGGATCGCGGTCGTAGGCGCCGGGCGCTACGGCTGCGCCTTGATCGGCGAGCTTGCCCGACGCCTTCCGGAGGTCCGCGGCACGTTCGTGGTGGTCGACCCTGGCGGTCCCTCGATCGACGACCGTGTCAACCGCGAACTTCGCGGCACGCACTGGTCCTCGGAACGCCTCCCCGCCCCCGTCGGCAACGAGAAGGCCGCGTGGATTCCGGCCCTGAAGGAGCACGAGGCGTCGCTGCTGGCGGTGTTCCTGTGCGTCGATGACGACATGACGAACCTCCTCCTCGCCACGAAGCTGGACGAGGCGATGCCTCAGTGTGGAATGCACTCGAAGACGCCCCTCGGAATGATGCTCCGAGTGGTCCGCCCGCTGCGTCACGGCGCCGAAGAGGGCACCGCGGTGGCGCTCAAGGACGGAATCTTCGCGTACGACGCGCAGGGTCTCGTGCGCAGCTGGCTTCAGGCCGAGGCGGCCGAACTCGCGACCCCGGGGGGCACCCTTCCACGCCCGGCGGAGATCGCGAGCGAGTCGCTGGCCGCCGCCGCCAAGTAGGAACCAGAGATGAGCCTGGGTGTGGCACCGGAGCCCACCCGACCGGATAGTCCGCATGCCCTGCGCACACGGATCTGCTCGACATGTTGCCCCCCGGCCCCGTCTCCACCACCCTCGAAACGCCGCGTCCGGAAGCACGGCGTCGTGGCCTGGCTCGACGCGGACGGCCACTACACCGCGTTCGTCGACCGACTCGCCGCCACGCGCGCCGACCGCCCAGAGTCGGTGACCTGGTCGCGCTCTCGACCGACGCGGCGCGGCTCGCTCGGGGTGGCAAGACGCTGTTCTTCTGTCAATCGCGGGCGGTCACCGAGTCGGTCGCCGAGCAGATGCGTCGCGTCGGGACCACCGTGTTCGTGCACCACAGCGCCGTGTCCCGCGAGGAGCGCGCGCTCGCCGAGGACCGTTTCACCCACGGCAGCGACGCGTGCATCGTCTGCACGTCCACGCTCGAGCTGGGCATCGACGTCGGCGATCTCGACCGTTCCCTCCAGGCCGAGGCCCCCGACACCGTCAGCTCGTTCCTCCAGCGCATGGGCCGCACGGGACGCCGTGCCGGGCAGGCCGCGAACACCACCTTCCTGTGCGAGACGGAGGAGGCCGTCCTCCAGGCCACTCCGGCATCTCCAGGGACGAGTTCGACCGGCTCATCGCCTGGATGATCGCGGACGGCGCGCTCGTGAACGTCGGCGGTCGGCTGGTGCTCGGTCCCAAGGCCGAGAAGCGGTTCGGACGCCGCAATTTCATTGCCGGGCGGCGGGATGCGTTCGAGGGCGTGCTGACGCCGGGGCGCGGCGGCATCGAAGTGGAGGACGGGGAGATCCGTTGGTGGACGTTCGCGGGCGGGCGGATCAACGCGACGCTGCGGCACGCGCTGGAGGCCGTGGGCGGGGACTGGAAGGTCGTTCCCGACAACTTCATGGTGAGGGTCCGGGGGGAGCACCTTGATCGGGCGGCGTTCCTCGCGGCGTTGGAGCGGTTGAATGATCCAGCGTTCTGGGAGGACGCGCGGCTGTGGGCCGAGGTCGCGGGCGCGCTGCCGAACTACCGGCTCAGCAAGTTCCAGCCGTTGATGCCGGAGTGGGTGGAGCGGGAGGTTCTGGGGCGGTTCTTGTTGGATGTGGCGGGGACGAGGCGGTGGGTGGCGGCGGGGGATTCGGCGGAGCCACCGTTGGGGTGACGAACCGTGGGTCTTCTTGATCGACCTGGTTCGGTCACGGCCGCGGCCGCGCGGGCGTCAAGGGGTTTCGTCGACTGAAACGGTCTCTTTTTGCTGGCCCATACTCTTGGGCTCTTCGATGCGGAGCCTACATCCATCCAAGCCAAGGGTGAGGATGAAGGCGGGGTCGGAGACGGTCGGGTAGCCACCGCAGGACACGATGCCGCAGGTGGCTGCCACACGGCCGGAGGCTTGATTTGCGATATCAGGAGGCAACGAAATGAGTGCGACTCACAGGCGCTTGGTGGCGCTTGTCGTATACGCCGCGGCCGTCGCGGGAGTGCCCGCGAACGCAGCGGAGAGCAGCGTCCACGTTCAGTGCCCGCCCACCACGGAGCAGCACCCCTCGGGAGAGGGCATTCGGTGCGTCCACCTCGCGGCGGGCGACGGCATGGTCACCATGGCCGACGACGCGCAGAAACAGCTCTACGTGTTCGGCTTCTCCGCGGTCTCGGAGGACGGGCCCCCGGAGAACAGCGCCGAGTACGCGGGTTGGGTGATGGACGAGAGCATGCTCGCGGCCAACAACCCGGCGCCGACTCTCTCGGTGGACGAGGACGACGAGCTCTTCCTCACCCTCACCAACGTCGGGATGGCCGTGCGACCCGACCTGTTCGACCCTCACAGCGTCCACTGGCACGGCTTCCCGAACGCGGCGTCGATCTTCGACGGCGTCCCCGATGCTTCGATCTCGGTCAACATGGGCGCCAGCCTGACCTACTACTACAACGTCAAAGACGCGGGCACGTACATGTACCACTGCCACGTCGAGGCCACCGAGCACATGCAGATGGGCATGGTGGGAAACCTCTATGTGCGCCCGAGGCAGAACCGGCTGCCGGAGGGCTTCGTATTCCCGAACGGGTTCACTCACGGGCCCGGCTTCACCTACGCCTACAACGACGGGGACGGATCCACCCTCTACGACCGCGAGTACCCCATCCAGATCGGCTCCTTCGACCCCAAGTTCCACGACGCGAGCTTCGAGGTCCAGCCGTTGCCCTTCGCCGGGATGAAGGACAGCTACTTCCTGTTGAACGGGCGCGGATATCCGGACACGGTCGATCCGGAGGCGCTCTCCACCGTCGACCCGTCGGGGGCGACACAGTTCTCGCAGCCCGTGTCCAGCCTGATCACCGCGAGCGCGGGGGAGCGAATCCTGCTACGGATCTCCAACCTGAACATCACCCAATTCTACACGATTGGGACGAACGGGATCCCGATGAAGGTGGTGGGGCTGGATGCGCGCTTCCTGCGGGACGACGCGGGCAACAACCTCGCCTACGGGACCAACTCGCTCACGCTCGGCGGCGGCCAGTCCGCGGACGTGATCCTGGACACGACGGCGCTGGCGCCGGGAAGCACCTGGTTCCTCTACACCACCAACCTCCACCAACTTGCCAACGACGCGGAGAACTTCGGGGGCATGATGACCGAGATCCGGATCCAGTAGAGGATCGGGGGCTCCACGGGCGCGGCCCCCGAATGCGTCGCGGGTCGGTTGCATCGGATGTTTGTGTCGGGGCTTGGATCCAGATCGGCTCCCGGGATGCGAGGCGCAGGTGCCGGCGCGTGCCCGGGAGTGATCTCACGCGGAAACCAATCGAGTCGTCGGGGGGACGTCAATGCATGGCTTCGAAAAACGCAAGCAGGTCTGGGCCTGGGCACTCTCGGTCGCTGGCGCCTCGCTGGGGCTCGCCGGTCCCGCGTCCGCGCACACCGGGATCGACGGCGAGCGCGGGACAGCGTTCGAGCTGGCAGCCCGGGCGGACTACGTGTCGCTCCCCGACGGCGCGTCCATCTACTCCTGGGGCTACACGACCGGCTCCCGGATGCAGCTCCCCGGGCCGACGCTGATCGTCACCGCCGGGAGCACGGTGACGGTGAGACTCACCAACGTGCTGCCCGCGGCGGCCGGCAACGTGTCGATCGCCTTCCCCGGGCACCAGGTCACGTCGACCACGGGCGGCGTCCCGGGCCCTCTGGCGCAAGAGGCCGAGTCCGGCGGGTCCGTCACCTACACCTTCACCGCCGGCGAGCCGGGGACCTACCAATACCACAGCGGGACCCGGCCGGACCTGCAGGTGGAAATGGGGCTCTACGGGGCGCTGATCGTGGAACCGGCGGTGCCCGCCGCGGGGTGCGCGGCCTCCGCCTACGACCATCCCGGGACTTGCTTCGACCACGACTACCTGTTCCTGCTCTCCGAGATCGACCTCGACGTCCACCGCGCCGCGGAGCTCCAGGCCTCGGGCCCCGGCCCCATCGACGTGGGCGACGGGCCCTACAGCTCGGAGTACTGGCTCATCAACGGGCGGGCGGCCCCGGACACGATGGCGGCGGCGGGCACGGATGTGCTGCCGACGCAGCCCTACGACTGCATGCCGCGCATGCACCCGGGTGAGCGGCTCTTGCTCCGGGTGGTGGGGGCGGGCCGGGAGATGCATCCCTTCCACACTCACGGCAACCACTCGCGGGTGCTCGCCGAGGACGGCCGGCTCCTGGTCAGCGCCACCGACCCGACCCAGCTCGCCGGGCCGAGCCTGTTCACCATCCCGTCCGTGCCGGGCGGGACCGTCGACGCGATCTTCGAGTGGACGGGCGAGGATCTTGGGTGGGACATCTACGGGCACCTGCCGGGCGATCCCACGGAGGACAACGAGTGGTTGCCCGATCACGGCAAGTCGCTGCCCGTGATCCTGCCTGAAGACGGCGTACTCACCTTCGGCGGCATGTACAGCGGAAGCCCCTTCCTGGGCCTGCTCGGGGGCCTGCCACCGGGGCAGGGGGGGCTCAATCCGGACGCCGGGTTCGCCCACATGTGGCACTCCCACACCGAGCGCGAGATGGTCAACAACGATGTGTTCCCGGGCGGGATGATGACGATGCTCATCGTCGAGGCCCCCTGGATCCCCCTCCACTAACTCGAGGAACCACGAACCATGCGATCCAACCTCTCGTCCACGTCGGTGCTCGTGATGGCCGGGGTCCTCCTGACCGGTAGCGCCTCGACCGCCTTCGCCGCCGACGTCTACCTCCGGGCAGAGAGCTTCGGGAAGGTGTTGCCAGACGGCACGTCCGTACCGATGTGGGGCTTCGCGCAGTGTCAGCCCGATTGGGTCGAGTGCTCGCTCCCGACCGCGCCGGGGCCGCAGATCGCGCTGGCGCCCTCGGACGCGCTCACCGTTCACCTCGAGAACGCGCTGCTCACGCCGGTCTCGATCGTGGTCCCCGGCCAGTCGGACGGGGGCGATCCGGTGTGGACCACCGACGCGCTCGGGCGACGGCGCGTGCAGTCGTTCACCCACGAGACGGCGCCGGGCGCCCGGTCCGACTACACCTGGGGCTCGCCGCGGGTCGGCACCTACCTCTACCAATCCGGCACCCACCCATCGATCCAGGTGCCGATGGGCCTGTACGGGGCGTTCGTCGTGGGGCCGGCCACCGGGGTCGCGTGCCCGACCGGAGCGCCGGCGTACGACAGCCTCGAGAGCTGCCATGACGCGGACGCGGTGCTGCTGTTCAGCGAGATCGACCCCTGGCTCAACGCCGCGATCGACGCGGCGGGCGGGGACCCCGCTGCCTATCCGAGCACGATCGACTACCAGCCGAGTTGGTTCCTGGTCAACGGGGAGGCCTCGACGCCGTTTCCGGCCGGAAGCCCCGGTGACAACGTGCTCCTTCGCCTGTTGAACGCCGGCCTCCAGTCGCACACCCCGGCCATCGTGGGCCTCGACATGGGGCTCCTCGCGGAGGACGGCTACCCGTACCCGGGCCTCCCGCGCCAGCAGAGCCACGCGCTCCTCCCCGCCGGCAAGACGCTCGACGTCGTTGTTCCCATGCCGGCGGCCGACGCGACCTACTCCCTGTTCGACCGGATGGCCCAGTCCAGCGTCGGTAACCTGCCGGGCGGCGGGCTCCTGGCGCAGCTGGAGGTGGGCGCCGGCTCCACGCCGCCCACCCCGCCGACGGTCTTCGCGGTCGACGACAGCTACGTCTTCTCCGAGGACACGAGCCCCCTCGCCGAGAGCGTGCTCGCAAACGACGAGGGCCTCGCGGGCGC
The DNA here is from genome assembly GCA_036676765.1 of Deltaproteobacteria bacterium. Taxonomy (GTDB): domain Bacteria; phylum Myxococcota_A; class UBA796; order UBA796; family SXON01; genus CAJBVW01. The sequence continues at coordinate 17,628 of JAKFCH010000002.1, read as the reverse complement.
GACCGTGACGGTCGTGAGCGGGCCGTCCCACGGCGAGCTCGAGCTCCTGCCGGACGGCACCTTCACCTACTCGCCGGACCCGGACTTCGCGGGCACCGACGGGTTCACCTACAGCGCAGACGACGGGACGAACAGCTACGCCGCGCAGGTCACGCTCGACGTGCACTTCGTCAACGACGCGCCCGTGTCCGCCGACGATGGGCCCTACGTCAACGCGATCGGACCGGATGTCACGGTCGAGGCGCCCGGGGTCCTGGGCAACGACGCGGACCTGGACGGTGACACGCTGACGGCCGTGTTGGACACGCCCCCGGCCAGCGGCACGCTCACACTGAACTCCGACGGCTCGTTCTCGTACGTTGGCGGGACGCCCGGGAGCACCGTGAGCTTCGAGTACCACGCCACCGACGGCGTGTCGTCGAGCGCCCCGGCGACCGTGACCCTGAACGTCAACCCGGTGGCCAACATCGCGCTGACCGTGCAGGACCCCCTCGGCGCCGCGGTGACGGGCTACCGGTGGCTGGTCCAGGAAGACGCGACGTTCCACGTCGATCCCACCGCGCCCCCGCCGCTCACGGAGACGCTGTCGACGGGCTTCCACGAGAGTTACATGCCGGTGGTGGCTCAGGGCACCGGCGCGGACGTCTTCGCCCAGGTCGCGCTCGATCCGGAGAGGCGCTACTACGTTTCGGTCCTGCCCGACGACGCCGGCACCGACACCGGCCACGCGATGGGCGGCGCCCAGATCCCGCCGGGCACCACCGCGCTCAACGTCCTGGTGAACAATGCGCCGATCCCGACGGCTCAGGTCAGCGTCCTCGTGTTCGAGGACAACCAGCCGACCAACGGCGTCCCCGACCCCGGCGAGCCGGGCATGGGTGGCTTCCAGGTCACGCTGGTGGATGCCGGGGGCCGCTACGGGATCTCCGGCGGGGCGGTCTCGCAGGACGCGTTCGGCCAGCCGCTGAAGAACTCGGCCGACTGCTTTGGCGGAGCCGAGCCGCCCATGGGCGTCATCGTCACCTGCCCCGACGGCAGCGCGCTCATCAAGGACCTGCCGCCCGGAAAATACGGGGTCGTCGTCGACGCGCCCGCGGGCAGCGGGGAGACCTGGACCCAGACCGCGACCATCGAGGGAACGCGGACGGTGGACGCGTGGGTGCAGGCTGACGAGCCCCCGTACTTCCTGGAGTTCGGCGGGCCCGGCTACCATACGTGGTTCGGCTTCGTGAACCCCGCTCACACGCAGGTCCCGGAGGAGGTGCCCGCCGAGGCGCGCACGAACACGATCGAAGGCAGCATCACCAACCTCCATCTCGCCCGGGCGCCGAGCCTGCTCGGCTTCGACAGCGGCTCCTACGATGCGCTCGGCTTCACCCGGGCCTGGGTCGGACTCAACAGCACGGGCGGCGACGGGCCGAACTTCGCGACCGTCCAGGCCGACGAGAACGGTCACTTCGAGATCGCCGGGATCCCCGACGGCCTCTACCAGCTCGTCGTCTGGGACAACTACCTCGACCAGATCATCGCCTTCCAGGCGGTGACGCTGTCGGGCGGCGCCCTCGACCTCGGCAACATCCCTGTCCTCACTTGGTTCACCCGCCTCGAGCACAATGTCTTCCTCGACACTAACGAGGACGGCGTCCGCCAGGACGGCGAGACGGGGCTCCCGGAACAGCTGGTGAACCTGCGGTTCCGCGACGGCTCGGTCTACCAGTCGTTCCCCACGGATTTGGACGGCTTTGTGCCGTTCGACGAGGTCTTCCCGTTCTTCGCCTGGCAGGTCGCGGAGGTCGACTACACGCGGTTCAAGCCGACGGGCGTGACCGTCACCGTCGATGGCGGCGGCGATGTCAGCGCCGGGCCTTACCCCGGGCTGCTCAACCCGCAGGTAGGCAGCCCGCGAACGGACACCGAACCTGCTCCGATGCTCCTGCAGGGCTTCCAGGGTATTCCCGGTCAGACCAACATCTTCGAGTGGGGCAAGGCCCCGTACGCGCCCGGCGAGAACGGTGGCATCTCGGGCGTCGTGTACTACGCCTCCACCCGCGGCGAGAACGATCCGCGTCTCACGGTCGGCGACCCGTGGGAGGGCGGCCTGCCTGGGGTGAAGGTGCGGCTGTACCGCGAGATCGCGACCGACTTCGATGGCGGGACGGCCCTGGCGCTCGTGCAGGAGGTCGAGACCGACAGCTGGGACGCCTCCACGCCCACCGACTGCGCCGGCGAGCTCACGACGGACAATCCGTTCGTCGACCAGACGCTCGACGGGGACGCGGCGCGATGCTTCGACGGGTGGCGCAACTGGAACCAGGTCCGTCCCGCGGTCTTCGACGGCGGTTACGCGTTCACTGACATCCCGCCAGGGACCTACGTGGTCGAGGTCGTGCCTCCGCCCGGGTTCGAGCTGGTCAAGGAGGAGGACAAGAACGTCGACTTCGGCGACGTGTTCGCCACGGCCCCGGTCGACGTGATGCTGCCCAGTGGGGCGATGATCACGGTGATGCCCGACGCGGCGATGGTCCTCGCGTCCACCGAGCCCGAGCCCGGGATCGCGCAGCCGGCGTGCGTCGGGGAGGCGCACCAGGTGCCGTACGAGCTCAGCCTGTTCCCCGGCGTCGAGACCTACACGCCCTTCGCCGGCACCGAGCGGCCGCTCTGCGACCGCAAGGAGGTCGTCCTCGCCGACCAGGGACAGGCGGCCGCGGACTTCCACCTGTTCACGTCGACGCCGGTGGCGGCCCAGTTCTACGGCCTGATCACCGACGACATCGCGAACGAGACGAACCCCGCGGCGCCCGGCTTCGGGGAGAAGTTCAGCCCGGCCTTCATGCCCGTGTCGATGCGCGACTTCAACGGGCACGAGGTGTACCGCGGCTACACCGACGCGTTCGGCACCTACAACGGCCTCGTGCCCTCGACGATCAGCGCCAACCTCCCGATGCCGAGCGGCTACTCGCCGGCGATGTACAGCACCTGCGTGAACGACCCAGGGGATGGCGCAACTCCCGATCCGCTGCGCAACCCGAGCTACGCCGCCATCTGCTACACCTACCAATTCATGCCGAGGACGACGACGTACCTCGACACCCCGGTCCTGCCGCAGGCGGCGTTCGCGGCCGGGTTCGACCCGGTGGACTGCGCGCCCGCCGTCGGGACGCCGGTTGTCACCCAGGTAGACGGCACGGGCACCGGCCCGCTCGTGGCGAGCGGGGGGACCCTCACGATCCGGTCTGCCGGCCTGACCTCGGTGCCGAACCCGGCCTACGAGGGGCCGACGGCGGCCGCTCCCTGGAACGAGCCGCTCGTCCAGCGCGACCTGGGCTTTGGATCCGTCCGCGGGACCGTCACCGTGAACGGCACCCCGCTCATCAACGTGAGCTGGAGCGACGGCGTCATCACCGGCACGCTCCGTCGCGGCAACAACGGCACGGGTGAGCTGGTCGTGACGCGCGGCGACAACGGGGAAGTCTCGGTCAACACCGTGACCGTCACCGTCGGCACCGAGACCCCCATCCGTGTGACGCCGGGCCCTGGCGCGATCCAGGCGGCGATCGACGCGGCCCCCCCCGGCGCGCTGATCCTGGTCGAGCCGGGCGTCTACGACGAGCTCGTCGTGATGTGGAAGCCCGTGCGCCTGCAGGGCGCGGGCGGCGGGTCCACCATCATCCGCGCCTTCAGCAGCAACGCCCAGCAGCTCGAGGCCTGGCGCACCAAGGTGCAGGGCCTCGTCGACTCCGGCGCGGTCGACCTGCTGCCGGGCGAGCCCACCCAGTTCGACGTCGTCGGCGGCGGGCTCTTCGGGACCGAGCTCGGCGCGGGCATCACCGTGCTCGCGAAGAACGACGGCTCCTTCGGCGAGTTCCCGTCGCGCATCGATGGGCTGACTGTCACCGGCGCCCAGTTGGGCGGGGGAATCTTCGTCAACGGCTACGCCCACGACCTGGAGATCTCGAACAACGTCGTCACCGGCAACGCCGGGACCCTGCACGGCGGCATCCGCGTCGGCAAGCCGTTCGTGGCCAACACCGGGAACGGCCCGTTCGGTTACAACACCAATGTCCAGATCCACCACAACTCGGTGACGCTCAACGGCGGCGTCGGCGAGCAGGGTGTCGGCGGCGTGTCGCTGAACACGGGCGCCGACGACTACCGCGTCTCCGAGAACTTCGTCTGCGGGAACTTCACCCAGGGCGACGGCGGCGGGGTCGCGCACTTCGGACTGAGCGACGGCGGCCGAATCGACGACAACGAGATCCTGTTCAACCAGTCGTTCCTCCAGGGCCAGATCCGCTCCGGCGGTGGCCTCTACATCGCGGGTGAGCCCGACGCGGGCACAGAGCTCACGCTCGGGACCGGCGATGTGACCGTCGAGGCCAACCTCGTCCTGGGCAACCAGGCCGGCGCCGGGCACGGCGGGGGTGTCCGCACGGAGCGCGTGAACGGCAACGACGTGGAGCTGAGCCCGTCCGAGCCCGCCAACTGGCACCGGATCGACATCCGCAACAACATCATCGTGAACAACGTCGCCGGGTGGTCGGGCGCGGGCATCTCGCTCCAGGACACCGCGAACGCCGTCGTCCTCTTCAACACGGTGGCCAACAACGACAGTACCGCCACTGTGGGCGACCTCTTCGACGCGACGACGGGCACCTCGACGCCCCAGCCGGCGGGCATCTCCTCGGCGCCTCACAGCCTGGGTCTCGACGCGGTGATCCCGGTCGAGCTCGCGTCGAGGAGGGGCTTCTCCAATCCGACGCTCACGCACAACATCCTGTGGCACAACCGTGCCTTCTCCTTGGAGGCGACGGCTACCGACTTCAGGCTCGTTCCGGAGCTCGCCCCGTCCGCGGTCGGCGACTGCCCCGCGGGGGCGACCTACTGGGACCACGGCGTGCTCGATCCGGCCTTCGCCCTCGATCCCCGCTTCTCGCTGGTGACCGACGGGCTGGGGTTCGGCAACTTCTCCGCCGACCCGGAGTTCCTCTCCGAGTACTGCAACGGCGCCCGCTCGCTGAGCGCGCCGGGGCCGATCCAGGTCTTCGCCTCCCTGGAGGAAGGGGGGAACTTCCTCGACGTGCGGTACGGCCCGCTCACCTTGACCTGGGCGGTCGGGAACGTGCCCTGGAGCTACCACGTCGCCGCCACCTCGCCGGTCGACGACTTCCTCCCGCTCGACCTGACCGTCCGCCGCCTGTACCAGCGGCTCGTGCGGGAAGGCAACGAGCCCTTCACCTCCGTGCTCCGAGACTTCGACGCGGACCTCCGGAGGGACCCGGTGGACGTGGGCGCCGACGAGGTGGTGCCGTGAGCGCCCGGCGCCTGCTCCTCGGGTTGCTCCTCGGGTTCTTCGCGGTCGCGCCCACGACCGGGCGCGGGTCGGAGGCGCACGCGGCGGAGGCCCACCCGCGCGACCAGACGTACCTGAAGCGGCAGTGGGGCGTGGAGGTGCTCTACGTACGGGAGAGCGCCGCCGGCTACATGCTCGAGTTCCGTTACCGGGTGCTCGACCCGGAGAAGGCGAAGCCGCTCTTCGAGCGGGGCACCAAGCCGGTGCTGGCGCACGTCGAGACGGGGGCGGAGCTCATCGTGCCCACCCCGGCCACCACCGGGGCGCTGCGCAACTCGAACCCGCCCGCAGCCGGGAACACCTACTGGATGTTCTTCGCGAACCCCGGGAAGCTGGTGAAGCCCGGCCAACACGTCAGTATCGAGATCGGCGCGTTCCGCGTCGACGACCTCGTGGTTCAGTAGGAGGGCCCCATGGACCGGAAGACGAAGATCGTGCTCTGGACGGCGCTCGCGGTGGGCGCGCTGATGTTCCTCGTCCCGTACGTGCGGCGCGACCGCGTCGTGGAGGCGCTCGTCGCCCGGAACGTGGCCGCGCGCGGGGGCGCCGAGGCGTGGCGGGCCGTCGACTCGCTCCGGCTCACCGGCGAGATCGACGTGGGGCAGGACCTGCTCGTCCCCTACGCGCTCGAGCAGAAGCGGCCCGACAAGATGTGCCTCTCGTACGAGTTCGACGGCGCGACCGCCGTCCAGTGCACCGACGGCGACTCGGGCTGGAAGGTCGAGCCGTTCCGCGGGCGCTCGACCCCCGAGCCCATGACCGACACGGAGTTGCGGGAGGTCGCGGACCTCGGAGACCCCTGGGGCCTCCTCTTCGACTACGACCGCCGCGGGCACGGCGTGAAACTCCTGGGGCGCACACCGGTCGATGGGCGGGATGCCTTCGAGCTCGAGGTGACCTTGCCCGGGGGCGGGGTGCGGTGGGTGTACCTCGACGCGGAGACTGCGCTCGAGGTCAAGGTCGCGGCCGTGCGGACGCGTGGTCAGCACGAGCGGCGCGTCGAAACCGTCTACCTCGACTGGCGGCCGGCGGACGGCCTGCTCATCCCGCGCCGCCTGGAAACGCGAACCGAGGGGTCCAAGGACGCCCATGCCCTCACGGTGGCGACCGTGCACGTCAACCCGCCGCTCGAGGACTCGAGCTTCGTGATGCCGGAGAGCGTAGCGGCTCGCCGCAAGCCGCTGGGCGTACATCCTCGGTAGGGATGCTCACCTGGGCGAAGAGCGTGCGGGTCCCAGGTTCGCGCTCCGTGGCGACCTCCCGTTACATCAACGAAGGCGGATTGGGACTTGGATGTTCCCGGGGCAGAGGGCCTGCCGGCGCGGACGCCCCGGGCTCACTCAGCCGGGCGCAGGTCGGTGAACGCGAGGTGACGCGGCAGCCGACCGACACGATGGCGTGGCACGCCGGACCGAGGGCGGAGCCACGCGAGAGGCCCAGAACTCAGCCCCGATCGGGCTGAAACGCACGTCAGGCACGCGCCGTGCGCGCGCTTGACGGGAGAGGGCCGCGGGGGGTGGGGATGGGGGTTCATTGCCGCCGTGTGCCGACGTAGCGTCCGCAAAGGCGTCATCCGCGTCATCGTGAACGCGGAACAACCGACCGCTCAATCCACAAGCAAGAACGCCCGCCCTTCCGTGAGGAAGAGCGGGCGTTCTATTGTGGTCGGGGTGACTGGATTCGAACCAGCGACCACCTGAACCCCATTCAGGTGCGCTACCAGGCTGCGCTACACCCCGGACCCGCACCTTCTATCCCGACGAGGCACGGCGTCAAGGGTTCAGCCCTCACTCCTGTGCGAGCTCCGCGGAGAGCCGGGAGATGGAGGCGCGCAGATCGCGGACGCGACGCAGGGCGTCCTTGAGGGTCTCCTTGTCCACGCCCATGCCCTTCGGGGCCTCGGAGCCCTCGAGCAGCACCTTGCGGGCGCCGGCGATGGTGAACCCCTCTTCGTGCAGGAGCTGACGCACGCGGAGGAAACGCGCGAGGTCACTCTTGCGGTAGAGCCGCTGACCGGAGCTCGAACGGTGGGGACGGAGCTTGAACTCGGTCTCCCAGTAGCGGAGCACGTGCGCCTCGACCCCGACCAGCTCCGCGACCTCGCCGATGCGGAAGTAGAGCTTGTCCGGCAGATCCGCCACGCGCTAGCCTTCGGACCGGCCGCTGTTCAGCGACTGGCGTAGCACCTGCGAGGGCTTGAACGTGAGGACGCGGCGCTTGGGGATGACGATCGCCGCGGTGGTCTGCGGGTTGCGACCCCGCCGCGGAGACTTCGAGCGCACCATGAAGCTGCCGAAGCCGCTGATCTTGATGTTCTCGCCGGCCTCGAGGGTCTCCTTCATGCTGTCGAGGACAGCTTCGAGGAGATCGCCGCTCTCGGTCCAGCCCAGGCCCGTGAGCTGGCGGACGCGCTCGACCACTTCGGCCTTCGTGACCGTACGCGCGCGCTGCCGCTTCTCAGTGACCGCCATGGCCTACTCCCCGGTTTCGACTTCCTCGTAGAGGAGGAAGGTCAACGTGTCGGTGCGCTGCTCGCCATCCTCACCTGTGGACTCGAGCTCGAACACCCAGTAGCCCTCGCCGGTGCTGTCCCGTTCGAGGTCGTATTCGTCCTCGCCCCGCGCGCCGCTGTCGGTGCGGACCGTGGCGCGGTCGATGTCGGCCGCGTACTCCTCGACCACCTCGACGGTGACCGTGTGGATCGTGCCGATGGGACCGGCGGAGGGCGACACGGTCCCCGTGCCGAGCTCGACGGTGCCGGTGCTGCTCGTGAGCACCACCGACGCCACCTCGGGGATCTCCGTGACGCCGTCCTCGGCGAGCACGTACCGGGTCTCGACGCCCACGTCGAGGGTGACGCTCTGGTCGTCCCCGTTGTACTGGACGTAGGACGTCTCGTCGTCCTCGACGCAGGCGAACAGCAGCGTGAGGACGACGGCGTACATCAACTATGCGGCCTGGGCCGCCTGCACGGTCTTCACGACGGCGGCGAAGCCGGCCGGGTCGTTCAGCGCGAGGTCAGCGAGGATCTTGCGGTCGAGCGTCACGTTGGCGAGCTTCAGCATGTGGATGAAGCGGCTGTACGAGATGCCGGAGGCCCGGAGCGCCGCGTTGATGCGGACGATCCAGAGCGCGCGGTACTGGCGCTTCTTTTCCTTGCGGCCGCGGAACGCGAACCGCTTCGCGCGGTCCGAATGCTCCATCGCCTGGCGGAGGCGCTGGCGGCCGAGGAAGAAGCCCTTGACGCGCTTGTAGAGACGGTTCTTGCGAACGCGAGAGATCTGTGCGCGCTTTACACGTGCCATCTTGAAACTCCTTGGTGAGGGCCGGGTCCCTGTCGCGCTCCGTCAGGACGACGGAGGGGGCGCGGTAGCGGCGGAGCGGGTGGATTCCGAATGGAACCCGGGACTAGAACTTGTAGGGGATCAGGCGGGCCACGTTGGCGTGGTCACAATCCTTGATGTACCCGGTCTTCTCGAGGTTGCGCTTCGTGTCCTTCGAGACGTGCTCGAGGCAGTGACGCAGGCCGCGCTTCTTGTACTTGATCTTGCCCGTACCGGTGACGGAGAAACGCTTCGCCGCCGCACGGTTCGTCTTCATCTTGGGCATCTGGGGCTCCGTGAAACTCTAAGAGGACTTCTTCTTGCCGGGGGCCAACAACATGACCATCTGCCGGCCATCCATACGCGGGGGCATCTCGACCACCGCGGCGTCGACCAGCATCTCCGCGAGCTTGCGGCACTGATCTTCACCAATGTTCCGGTGGGCGATCTCGCGGCCGCGGAAGCGGACGGTGACCTTCACCTTGTCGCCTTCTTCGAGGAAGCGGCGCACGGCGCGCTCCTTCACGTCGAAGTCGTGGTCGTCGGTCTTGGGGCGGAGCTTGATCTCCTTGACCTCGACGATGACCTGGTTCTTGCGGGTCTGAGCGTCCCGCTTCTTCTTCTCGTACTTGAGCTTGCCGAAGTCGGTGATGCGACAGACGGGCGGACGCGCCATCGGCGCGACCTCCACGAGGTCCAGCCCGCGCTCGCGCGCGAGGGCCATCGCGTCCTCGGTGAGGAACTCGCCGAGCTTCTGGCCTTCCTCGTCGACGACCAGCACCCGCGGTACGCGGATGCGCTCGTTGACGCGGGGCTCGTTTCGTTCAGGGACCAGGTTCTGATCGCGCCGAGGGGGACTCCGCAATTACTCTCCGGATTCGAGAAATGGCCAACGGCGGGGCGAACCCACGACCGCGAACGGCGAATGGTAATAAAGAAAGGCGGGCCCGTCAACTTGACGAGCCCGCCTACCGATGGGGGGGATGGTAGGCACGGCCGGGCTTGAACCGGCGACCCCCGCCGTGTCAGAGCGGTGCTCTACCACTGAGCTACGTGCCTTCGGTGCCCCACCTATTAACCGAACCCCTTCTGGCGTCAAGGAGCCGACGCACCACAATCTCACCGACGCTCGGCGCGGCCTCCGCGGGGGTGGGCGCGACCGCGACGAGGCGCCCCAGGGCGGTCACGCCGCCGTCCCGGATGCCGCACGGGGTGATGATCCCGAAGCCCCGCAGGTCGTTGACCAGGTTGAGCGCAAACCCGTGCAAGGTCAGCCCTCCACGGAAGTGCAAGCCGACGGCGCAGATCTTCTCCGCCCCCACCCACACGCCCGGGTAGCCCTCCCGCGGTCCGGCAACGATCCCCCGGCCGAGGAGCCACTCCGCCACCGCCGCCTCGATCGCGCCCACCGTGCGCCGGACGCCGATTTCCCGCGCGTCGATCAACACGTACCCGACGAGCTGGCCGGGCTCGTGGCAGGTCGCGAAGCCACCCCGCTCGGTGCCGTGGAGGGCGTAGCCCGCGCCGGCGATGCGCTCGGGATCGAGATCGTCCACGCCCCGCCGCCCCGTGGTCACCACGGGGTCGTGCTCCAGGAGCCACACCTCCTCCGCTCCCCTCCCCTCGGCGAGGGCGTCCCGGTGCGCCCGCTGCGCCGCGAGCGCCTCGGCGTACGGCACCCGCCCGAGCCAGCGCCAGCGCATCACCCGAGGTAGGTCCGGCTCGTACGGTAGCGACCGAGCACGTGGGCCCCGATCACCGCCAGGGCCGCGGTCACCGGGAGCGCCACGACCAGCCCCCAGAGCCCGAGCACGTTGCCGGCGACGATGAGGGCGACCATGACCACCATGGGGTGGAGCCCGACCCGATCCCCGACGAGCATGGGCGTCAGCACGGTGTTCTCGAGGACCTGGCCGACGGCGAAGGTCGCCGCGACCACGATCACGTGCCAGTCGAAGCCGAACTGGATCAGGGCCAGCGACACCGACAGCGCCGCGCCGATGAGCGGCCCGATGTACGGGAGCAGGAACAGGGCGCCGGAGAGGAGCCCCATCGTCACGGCGAGGTCGACGCGGGAGACGAGCAGGCCGAGCGTGTAGAGGCCCGCGAGGATCGCCGCGACGAGCAGCTGTCCCTTCACGAACGAGCCGATGCGCCCGTCGATCTCGAGGGCGAGGGACCGCACGAGCGGCCGGTGCTGCACGGGGAGGAGGTCGTCGATCCACACGAGGATCAGCGGCCAGTCGCGCAGCAGGTAGAAGGTGAAGACGGGCAGCAGGGTCACCGTCAGCACGGCCAGCACGACGTCCAGGCCGCCGCCCGCGAGCTGGCCGAGGAAGGTCTGGATGCTCTTGCGAGCGTCCGGAGAGAGCTTCTGGAGGTAGCCGGGGATCTCGCCGGCGAGCGCCCGCAGGTCGGTCGGCACGGCCACGCCGAAGCGGACCTCCACCTCGTCGAGCAGCGGCCCCATCCGCCCGGACACGCCGTCGAGGTAGGGCGACACGTTCGCGCCGACCTCCGAGATCTTCCCCACGAGGCCCGGCACCACCACCCCGAAGGCGATGAGCACCCCGGCCGTCGCCAGCCCGCCGATCGCCACGATGGCGCCCTCGCGGGAGTACCCGCGCGCCTGGAGGCGGCTCACCAGCGGATCGACGAGGTAGGCGATGACCGCCGACGCGACGAGCACGGAGATCAGCGACCCGGCGAGGTAGACGAGCAGCGCCGCGATGCCGATGAAGGCCAGCGCCCACCGCAAGCGGGGGCCCCATCCGGGCTTCGGCGGCGTCGGCAGGCGTCGGGGGGGCAAAACCGCCGCGCCGGCCGACGAACGGGCGCCTCGCCGCATCATTGGTCCACGACCACGACGACGTTTCCCTGGAGCAGGAAGGGGGCCTCGGCGGCCGCCTGGGCGACCCGCGCCGCGTCGGCGGGGTCGAGGACGAGGTCGGTCTCGGCGTCGACCGCCGTGGCCCGCACGAAGAGGGGCTGGGCGCCCGCGCGTTTGCCCGCGGCGAGATCCGCGGGGTCGGTCACGTAGACGACCGGGGTCCGCTGGGAGGCCGCGAGGACGGTCATCGTCGCGACGCTGTAGAGCTCGGTGCCCGCGGCGTCCCGCACGCGCGGCGACAACGCGGGCGAGACCTCGAGCCCCCGCGCGTCGATCACCAGCCCGCTGGTGGGCGCGGTGGCGGGCGCGGTGCGGTCCTTCCCGCGGGCGAGGCTCACGAGGGCTGGACGGAGCCATCGTTGAAGCGGCAAGGCTCCCTCCATCTCGACCCCCCCGGACATGTAGTAGCGGACCTCGAAGACCTCCCACAACATCAGGTTGTCGTCGAGGCGATCGGCCACGGCGTCCCGGGCGTCGAGCAGATCGCCGGCGGTCGTCTCCGCGGAGATCCGCACCTTCCGCGCCATCGCGAGCATGCGCGGCCCGAGGCGCTGCCGGGCGTCGCCCTCCAACGTCTCGAGGTTGACGAGGACGCCGCCGGACGGGACGCCCTCGGCCGCCGCGAGCAGGCGGAGCGAGGTCCAGTCGACGCGCCCGTCGGAGAGCTCCTCGATCACGGGGTCGAAGGCGGCAGCATCCTTGCAGAAGAGGAGGCCGGCGAGGAGGGTGGGGAGGAGCATCACGAGCAGCTCACCGTGCCGAACGCGGCCAACCCCTCGCGCAGCTTCTGGGTGGCGCGTACCCGCACGGTCTCGCCCGAGCGGATGCGCGTCTGGAACACGCCGGGCTCCCGGAGCTGGATGACGAACCAGGCCGAACCGGACTCCCGCTCGACGAGGGCGCCGATCTGGGCGAGCGCCTCCTCGGTGAGCAGGTGGGTCTCGGTCTTGAGGCAGACCTCCCTCGTCTCCCGCTCGCCGATGTCGTCGAGCAGCTCGACGGTGTCGGCCAGGATCTTGGTCTCGTCGGCCTTGTGCTCCACCACGCCCCGCAGGAGCACCGGACGCTTCGACTCGAGCGCCGCCTGGGACTTCGGGAGGGCCTTCGGGAAAAACAGGCACTCGACCGAGCCCGTGATGTCCTCCAGGGTGACGAACGCCATCTTGTCCCCCTTCGCCGTGCGGATGATGCGCATCGCGGCGACGATGCCGGCCACCGCCACCTTCCCCTTGTCGTCGATGCGCCGCAGGCCGTCGATGGGCGCGGTGGCGAAGCGCCGGACCTCGTCGGCGTACGCCTCGATCGGGTGCCCGGTGAGGTAGAGCCCGAGGGTCTCCTTCTCGTACTTCATCCGCTCGCCCACTGCCCACTCGGACACCTTGGGGAGCTTGAACGCGGGCGCCTTCATCGCGCCGCCGAAGAGGCCGACCTGCCCGGAGGCCTTCTGCGCCTGCGCCTGCTGGGCGGCGCCCATCGCGTCCTCGAGCGCGGCGAGGAGCCGGGCGCGCGGATCGCCGAGCGAGTCGAAGGCGCCGCACTTGATGAAGCTCTCCAACACGCGGCGATTGACGCGGCGATAATCGAGGCGGTTCAGGCAGTCCATGAAGTCCTGGAACTGGCCGCCGGCCTCCGCCCGCGCCTCCATGACCGCCGCCACGGCGCCCTCGCCCACGCCCTTGACCGCGTTGAGGCCGTACCGGATCGATCGGCGGTCCTCGCGCCGCACGTCGAACGGCCCGACCGACATGTTGATGTCGGGCGGGAGGATCTTCATGCCCGCCTTCCGGCAATCCCCGACGTAGACGAGGATCTTGTCGGAGTCCCCCGCGTCGATCGACATAAGCGCGGCCATGTACTCGGCGCGGTGGTGCGCCTTGAGCCACCCGGTCTGGTAGGCGATGTAGCCGTAGGCCGCCGAGTGGCTCTTGTTGAAGCCGTACTCGGCGAACTTCGCGACGAGATCGAACAGGTCGGAGACCTTCTGCTCCTCGAAGCCCTTCGCGACCGCGCCGGTCATGAAGCGGGTCTTCTGCCGCGCCATCTCGGCGCTGTCCTTCTTCCCCATCGCGCGCCGGAGCAGGTCGGCCTCGCCGAGCGAGTAGCCTGCCAGGACCTGGGCGATCTGCATCACCTGCTCCTGGTAGACGATCGTGCCGTACGTGCTCTGGAGCACCGGCTTCAGCTCGATGAACGCGTACTCCACCGGCTTGCGGCCGTGCTTGCGGTCGATGAAGTCGTCGACCATGCCCGACGAGAGCGGGCCCGGGCGGAACAGCGCGACGAGCGCGATGAGGTCGTCGAGGTTCGAGGGCTTCAGGCGCGTGAGCAGATCGCGCATGCCGGAGGACTCGACCTGGAACACGCCGAGGCCGTCCCCCTTCTGGAAGAGCTTCCAGCTGTCGAGATCGTCGACGTCGATCTCGGCCATGTCGATGCGCTCGCCCGTGTTGCGCTCGACCATCGCGACGGCGTCACGGATCTGGTCGAGCGTCTTCAGGCCGAGGAAATCGAACTTGATGAGCCCGATGCTCTCAGCCGACTTCATGTCGTACTGGACGACGGGGCCGCCCTCCGGGCCGTCGCGGTAGAGCGGTGCCAGCTCGACCAGCGGCCGGTCCGCCACGACGACGCCGGCGGCGTGCACGCCGACCTGCCGCGCGAGCCCCTCGATGCTGCGCGCGAGCGCGTACACACGACGCGCCTTCGGATCGCTCGCGAGCAGGGCGCCGATCTTCGGCTCCTGGGTCACCGCGTCGGCGAGCGTGATGTTGAGCACGTTCGGGACGAGCTTCGAGAGGCGGTCCGCCTCCTGGAACGACAGGTCGCACACCCGCGCGGCGTCGCGCAGCGCGGCCTTCGCCTGGAGCTTCCCGTAGGTGATGATCTGGCTCACCAGGGGCGCGGTGTACTTCTGGCGGACGTGCTCGATGACCTCCTCGCGCCGGTCCTGGGCGAAGTCGACGTCGATATCCGGCATCGAGATGCGCTCGGGGTTCAGGAACCGCTCGAAGAGCAGCTCGAACCGCACCGGGTCGATGTCGGTGATGCGCATCGCGTAGGCGACGAGCGAGCCGGCGGCCGATCCGCGGCCTGGACCCACGGGGATCGCCCGATCCTTCGCCCAGTTGATGAACTCCGCGACGATCAGCAGGTAGGCGGCGAAGCCCATCTTGATGATCATCTTGAGCTCGAACTCGAGGCGCTCGAAGTACGGCGGGTGCTTCTCCTCCGGGATCTTCGCGAGGCGCAGCTTCAGGCCCTGCCGGGCGTACCAGCAGTAGTAGCCGTTGAGGCTGCCGGCGGTCTCGGGGCGCGGCGGCACCGAGTCGAGCGGCATGTCGAAGTCGATGGGGGGCGGGAACGCCTGGTAGAAGAACGCCCAGTTCGCGTCGGTGTCGGCGTCGGGCGCGGGATCCGGCGGGGTGGAGGCCGGGAAGTAGTAGGTGCTCGTGTTGAACTTGAAGTGTCCACGGTGGGCGATCTCGTGAGCGAGATCGAGCGCCGGCCCGTCGTCCGGGAAGAGCGCGCGCATCTCCGCTTCGGACTTGAGGTACTGCTGGTCCGTCTGCACGCGCGGACGCTTCTGGTCGTTGAGCGACGCGCCCATCGCGATGGCGTTCAACAGGTCGAGGCTCACCGCGTCGCGCGGCTTGAGGTACCGCACGTCGTTCGCGACGACGGTGCGGAGCCCGTGCGTGGCGGCGACCCGGCGCACCTCGGCGTTGTGGTCCCCCTGCCACTCGAGCCCCTGGTCCATGAGCTCGCAGAACAGGCGCTCGGGCCCGAAGATCTCCGCCAACGGCACGATGCGCCCGTCGTTGCCGCCCGATCGCCGGATCGCCCCGGACTCCCCCGCGGTCAGGCACATCAGGCCTTCGTGGTGCGCGCGGAGCAGGTCGAGGTCGATGCGCGGCCGGTAGTGGATGCCGTCGAAGATCGCGCGGGTGACGAGCTTGCAGAGGTTCTTGTACCCGGTGTCGTCCTCGACGAGGAGCACGACCTGGTGGGCGCCCGCGAGGCCGTCCCTCGTCGCGATGCCGCGCGGCTCCACCCACAGCTCGGCGCCGTAGATGGGGTGGATGCCCGCTTCCTTGCACGCCTTGTAGAAGGTCACGGCCCCGTAGAGGTTGCACGTGTCCGTCAGGGCCAGCGCGTCCATCCCGAGGCCCTTCGCGGCCTTGGCGAGATCCTTGGGCGAAGGTACGCCGTTGAGCAGCGTGAACTGGGAGTGGACGTGGAGGTGCGCGAAGGCCATGGCGGGCTCCTCCTATCCCGACGTTCGCCGGCCGCGTGCGCATGTCGGGGAGGCGCCGCGAGAACCACGACCGGGGGCCCGCCGGGTCCGCACGATCGGGGCCCGCCCGGCTACGTTGCCGCCCCGTGTCCCCCTTCCTCCCCTTCCTCGTCGTGGGCCTCGGAGAGCTCGGCCTCTCCGTGTTCGTCCCGTCGTGGGCCGCGTGGCTCTTCGTGTGGGCCGGCGTCGCGACCACCTATGTGGCCCTCGCCTACCTGCTCGGCCGCCCCGAGCTGCTCGGCAAGGCGCGCGCGCCCCGGTTCGCGTTCTGGGCGCTCCTCCCTTTCTTCCTCACCGCGCGCGGGGCCGCTCGCGTCGGCGCGCGCCGGATGCGGGAGTGGAAGGTCGAGCTCGTCCCCGGCCTCTGGGTCGGCGGGTGGCCGCGCCACGGCGCGCCCGAATACGCGCAGCTCGATCTGACCGCCGAGCTCCCCCGCCGTGGCGACGCCCTCCGCTACCGCTGCCTCCCGATGCTCGACGGCGCGGCCCCCGATCCGGTGGTCTGGCGCGCCGCCGTGGACCAGGCCGTCGCATGGCGCGCCGAGGGCCTCCCCGTGCTCGTGCACTGCGCCTACGGGCACGGTCGCAGCGTGGCCGTGTGCCTCGGCGTGATGGTCGCCGAGGGCCTCGCGCCCACCTGGGAGGACGCCCATCGCCAGGTGCTCGCCGTGCGCCCGCGCGCGCGGATGACCGCCGCCCAGCGCGCGATGGTCGCCGCCGCCGTCAAGACCCTCCCCGTGCGCGCCGCCTGACCTTTCCGGAACGGCCGAGGATCGGCTACGTTCGCGCCCATGCTCCTCTACCTGCTCGCCTGCACCGCGCCGTCCGTAGATGACACCGGCGGTGACACCGCCCCCGACCCGCTCGCCTACCTTCACGGCACCGCGGCGCTCGCCCCGGCCTCCGCCGGGAGCTGCCCGACCATCGAGGACGAGAGCGGCGATGTCGACCTCGTCTCCAACGGCAAGGACCGCACCGCGAAGATCATCGTCCCCGACGGCGGCGCCGAGGGGAAGGCCGTCGTGTTCGTGTGGTACCCGCTCGGCGGCTCCGCCACGTACATGATCAGCGCGCTCGATCTGCGCGAGTACGCCGACACCGTCGACGCCGTCGTGGTCGTCCCCTCCTCCTCGGGGGATCTGCTCTTCGAGTGGGGCTTCCAATCGGACCCCGTGGGCAACGACGACCTCGTGCTGTACGACGACCTGCGCACCTGCCTCCACGAGCAGCTCGCCGTCGACCTCGGCCGCGTCTCCGCGATGGGCTTCTCCGCCGGCGCGTTGTGGACCAGCTACCTCGCCATCCACCGGGGTGACACCCTCTCCACCATCCTCCCCTTCTCCGGCGGCGCCGACCCGATCGTCACCTACGAGACCCCCGCCGGCCCCTTCCCCGCGCTCCTGCCCCACGGCGGCGAGAGCGACGTGTACGCCGGCGCCGTGCACTTCGATCAGACCACCACCAGCTTCGCCACCAGCCTCACGGCGGACGCCCACTTCGTCGTCACGTGCAACCACGAGGGCGGGCACACGATCCCGCCCGAGGGCCGCGACATGATGGACGCGTGGCTCACCATTCACGTCTACGGCGAGCCCTCCCCGTTCGCGAACGACATCTCGGCGTTCCCAGCGTACTGCTCGGTGTTCGCGGGCGAGTGATCGGGGCCTGACCTCCGGGCGCGCCGCCGGCGGGGACGCCGACGGCCGGGTCTCCTCCGGGGTCGGCGCGCGCGCCTCCGTCGGCCCGCCGCGCGCGGGCCGACCGGCGCGGG
>JAKFCH010000001.1:0-12885 GCA_036676765.1 Deltaproteobacteria bacterium | reverse complement strand
TCGAAGCCGACGCGCTCGGCCGCGGCGGCGGGGTCGAAGCCGGGGATGGCGAGGAGGCGGGGATCCACGGCGAAGGTCTTCAGGGCGTAGAAGTACAAGCCCAGGTTGAACATCAGCGCGAGGCTGACCCACACGGTGGTCCAGGCGGCCGACTCCTTGAAGGAGACCGCGTGCGCCTTCCGGTGGAACACGCCGAGGTCGAGCCCGAGCAGCGCCAGCACGAAGAGCAGGAAGCAGATGTAGAACCACCAGTACTCGGCGAATGGGAACAGGGCGACGTCCATGCGGGGGCACTCTCCAGACCCGGCAAAGGTCGCTCCTCCCGACGCCGAGGTCCAACAGATAATCCGGCACGATTCGATAGCGAATCCCTATTGGTCGTCCGCAAGGAACGATAGGCTGCACCGATGTCCACCCCACCGTGGCTGAACTACCACCACCTGCTGTACTTCCACGCCACGGCGCGGGAGGGCAGCATGACCGCGGCGGCGAAGAAGCTCCGGCTCGCCCAGCCCACCCTCTCGGGGCAGATCCGACAGCTCGAGGACGCGCTGGGGGAGCCGCTGTTCGAGCGCCGGGGCCGCCGGCTCGAGCTCACCGCGACCGGCCGCACGGTGTATCACTACGCGGACGAGATCTTCGGCCTCGGCCAGGAGCTCCTCCAGGCCGTGCGGGACCGCCCGGTCGGCCGCCCGCTCCGCCTCGCGGTGGGCGTCTCGGACACCCTCCCGAAGCTCGCCGTGTACCGGCTCCTCGCGCCGGTGACGACCCTCGACGGCGGGGCGCGGCTCGAGGTGCGCGACGGGGACGTGCCCTCCCTCCTCGACGATCTCGGCGCCCACCGCCTCGACCTCGTGCTCTCCGACGCGCCGCTCCCCTCCGGCAGCGGCATCCGCGCGTACAGCCACGCCCTCGGCGAGTGCGGTGTCACCTTCTTCGGCACCCCGTCCGTCGCGGCCGCCCTCGCCCCCGGGTTCCCCCGGAGCCTCGACGGCGCGCGCCTGCTCCTCCCGGCCCGGGGGAGCGCCCTCCGGCGGGGCCTCGACGAGTGGCTCGACCGGCTGGGGGTGACGCCCGACATCGTCGGCGAGGTCGGCGACAGCGCGCTGCTCAAATGTTTCGGGGAGGGCGGCGTCGGCGTGTTCGCCGCGCCCACGGCGGTCGCGCGCGAGGTCGCCCACCAATACGCCGTGCTGCCCTTCGGCGAGACGGAGGACGTGCGGGAGCGCTTCTGGGCCCTCAGCGCGGAGCGGCGCATCCGCCACCCGGCCGTCGGCGCGGTCGTCGCGGGGGCGCGGACGCTCTTCGGCTGAGGTCGGTCGATCGGCTCGCTGCGTGTTGCAAGTCGGTTCCAACGCACCCGCGGGCCCGGCGGCGGCCCCCCCGGCACGGTAGGGTACGGCCTTCACCGCCCCGGAGCCTCGGATGTACCTCTTTGCCCTGCTCGCCGCCTGCTCCGGAGGGGATGAGCCGACCGATACGGCGGATACGGCGGATACGGCGGATACGGCGGATACGGCGGATACGGCGGATACGGCGGATACGGGCGAGGCGGAGATCCCCGTCGACGAGGACGGGGACGGCTTCCTCGTCTCCGAAGGCGATTGTGACGACGCCGATGCCGACGTGTCACCCGTGGCTTCGGAGACGTGCAACGACCGCGACGACGACTGTGACGGCGTGGTGGACGACAGCGCGACGGACGCCCCCGCCTGGCACTACGACGCGGATGGGGACGGGTACGGCAGCGCCACCGTCACGACCACCGCTTGTGACACACCGGCGGGCTACGTCGACAACGCCGACGACTGCAACGACGGCGCGGCCCTCGCCTCCCCCGTCGGCGTCGAGACGTGTGACGGCATCGACAACAACTGTGACGGCGCCACCGACGAGGGCGGCGGGGACACCTGGTACCAAGACCTCGACAGCGACGGCTACGGCGATGCCGCCACGCCCACCGCGACCCCCTCCTGCACGGCGCCGACGGGCTACGTCGCCACCAGCTCCGATTGTGACGACGCCGTCGCCTCGGTGAGCCCCGCCGCCGCCGAGGCGTGTGACGGCCTCGACAACGATTGCGACAGCATCATCGACGAGGCGGGCGGCCTGTCGTTCTTCGCGGACGCCGACGGTGACGGCTACGGGGACGCCGCCGTGGTCGTGAGTGGCTGCTCGGCGCCGTCGGGGTACGTCGCCGACGACGACGATTGTGACGACGCGCGCACGGCCATCCACCCCGGCGCGGCCGAGACCTGCGACAGCGTCGACGAGGACTGCGACGGCACGGTCGACGAGGACGCCGGCTCCCCGTGGTACCTCGACGCCGACGGCGACGGCTCCGGCGCCAGCGGCCCGAGCACCCTCGCTTGCACCGCCCCGTCCGGCTACGCCGCCACCGACGACGACTGCGACGACGGCTCCTCGAGCTACGGGCCCGGCGTCGTCGAGGTCTGCGATGACGGCCTCGACCAGGACTGCGACGGCACCGCGGACGACGGCTGCCCCGACATCGTCACGCACTGCGGCACGATCTCGTCCGACGAGACCTGGTCCGGCGAGGACATCCACGTCGTCACCTGCGACGTCTACGTCCAGGGCGCCTCGGCGCCGCTGCTCACCATCGAGGACGGCGCCACCGTCGAGTTCGCCCCGGGGTCGGGGCTGCTCGTCGGCGTCTCGTCGTACGGCGAGGTGTGGGTGGACGGCCACACCGACGGCGTCCTCCTCACCTCGGACGACACGCGCCCGGGCCCCGGTGACTGGGACGGCGTCACCATCGGCGGATACGACCGGGGCAGCTGGATCGAGGGCGCCACGATCGAGTACGGAGGCGCCAACGGCTACGGCAACGTGTACACCGTGAACACGACGCTCCTCACGATCGTGGACAGCGTGATCACCGACGCCTCGAAATCCGGCGTCTACGCGAGCAACGCGACGCTCGACCTGTCCGGCACGACCGTCTCCGACAACACCGACGACGGCGTCTACCTCACCACGAACGCCCGCCTCTCCACCGCCGGCGGCCCCACGTTCACCGGCAACACGCTCTCCGGCAACGGCCGCTACCCGCTCGTCGTCCCCGCCGCCTACGTGGGCCAGATCGACGCCACCGACACCTTCGCGGGCAACACGCGGGACCTCGTCTACGTCTACTCGGGCACCGTGGCCACCGACACGACGTGGTACGGGCTCGACGTTCCCTACTACATCGCGGGGGACGTGTCCTTCGGCGTCGCGACGGGCATGACGATGACCATCACCGACGGCGCGGAGCTGGCCTTCGCCTCCGGGGCGGGCTTCGACATCGGCGGCTCCTCGTACGTCGACTTCGTCGTCGAGGGCACCACGACGGGCGTGACGTTCACCTCCGCGCTCGCGACGCCACGGCCGGGGGATTGGGACGGGCTGTACTTCGGGGCCTACACCCAGCTCGCCGAGCTCGACGGCGCCACGATCGAGTACGGCGGCGCCAACGGCTACGGAAACGTGTACGTCTACAACAACCCGGCCGTCGTGACGCTGACGGACTCGGCGATCACGGACAGCTCGACCGACGGCATCTACCTCGCCTGGGTCGGCAACCTCGCCCTCCACGACTCGGTGTTGGCGGACAACGCCGGCTTCGGGCTCTATGCGTACGACAACGCCACGCTCGACGGCGATCTCGCGTTCACCGGCAACATCGTCACCGGCAACGACGTCGGCCTGTCGATCCCCGCCCAGGAGGCCGGCGCGCTCGGCACGGACGGTGCGTACACCGGCAACCTCTCCGACGACATCGAGCTCCGCGCCGACACCATCGCGCTCGACATGACGATGCGGGACCTCGACGCGCCGTACCACGTGACCGGCGACATCACCCTCGGCAACGCGACGTATCGCCCGACCCTCACCATCGAGGACGGCGTGGAGCTCCGGTTCGACACCACCACCGGCCTCTACGCCGGAACGGCGGCCGCGGGCACGCTCGACGTGCAGGGCAGCACCCTCGGCGTCCTGTTCACCTCCGCCGCCGCCGTGCCCGCCCCCGGCGATTGGGACGGGGTCATGGTCGGGTGGCACAACGTGTCGTCGACGTTCCGCGGGGCGACGATCGAGTACGGAGGGGACAACGGATACGCCAACCTCTACTTCCAATACTCGGCGAACACCGGCGGCACCGCCCGCGTGGCGGACTCGATCGTCCGCGAGGGGAGCGAGAGCGGCATCTACGTCACGAGCTCCGTCGACGTGTCCATCTCCGACACCATCATCCAGGACAACGCCGACTACGGCGTCTACCTCGACGTGTACAGCGCCCTGGAGACGACGGGCGAGCCCACGTTCACGGGCAACACGATCACCGGGAACGGGCTCTACCCGCTGGTCCTCGACGCCGTCTCCCTCGATCAGATCGACGCGAGCTGCGCGCTCACCGGCAACGGTGTCGACCGCGTCTTCGTCAACGGGGACGTCGTGACCGAATCGGGTACGTGGCAGGCCCTCGACGTGCCCTACTACCTGAACGGGGACACCCACATCGAGGCCGCGACCAGCCCGGTGATCACGATCGAGGCCGGCACCACGCTGCTGTTCAACTACTACGCCAGCCTCCAGGTGGGGTACTGGAGCTACGGCGAGCTCCGCGCCGTCGGCACGACGACGGACCCGATCGTGTTCACCTCGGCGCAGTCGTCGCCGATCGTGGGGGATTGGGACGGCCTGGTCTTCGGCGCTCACGACACGGGCAGCGCCATCCAGTACGTGGAGGTGTCGTACGGCGGCAACAACGGGTTCGGAAACCTCTACCTGTACAACAACGCCACCGTGGTCACGATCTCCGACGCCCTCGTCAGCTACTCCGAGGCCTACGGCATCTACCGGAACGCCTCCTCGAGCGCGATCATCGCGGACATCACCTACCTCGACAACACGTTGGGCACCTTCTACTGAGCGGCGGCGCCGGGGGTCGGCTACAGCAACGGGACACGCCCTGCGGATCACCCCCTCGGAGGTTTCCCATGCTCCTGCTCTCCCTCCTGCTCCCGGCCTGCGATCTCGAGAAGCTCGGCGCCTACGCGTGCGACGAGTACTGCGACCAGGCCCTCGACAAGACCTCCGAGTGCGCCGAGGAGGCCGCCCAGCAGGAGTGCGAGGACGCCGGCGGCACCGACTGTGACGTGTTCACCGAGGAGCAGCTCGCCGAATACGCGTCGGTCGCGCGCGAGGACTGGGCGGAGTCGAGCCGCGCCGAGATGATCGCCTCGTGCCAGACCGACATCGAGGAGGCCGAGAAGACCGACGCCGCCTGTCAGGCCGAGACCGCCACGTTCAACAACATCACGTGCGACCAGATGCTCGACACGTTGTCGGCGCTCGCGGCGGCGGCGCAGTAGCCGAGCCGACCCACGCCTCCACCTCCGACCGCAGCGCCTCCCACTCCGGGAGCCAGCGGTGGGGCGCCTCCGCGCGGTCGAGGGCGGCGACCACGCTGTCGCCGAGCTTCCCGGTGTCCAGCAGCTCGGGGAACGCGAGGCGCACGCCGCGCAGCCGCGCGAACGCCCCGGCGAGGTCCTTGCCCGCCATGACCCACGGGTGGTGGCACGGTCCGCCCGGCAGGCACGCCGTGCGCAGCGCGCGGAAACGCGCGACCAGCTCCTCCTCGGAGCGCGACGTCGCCTGCGTCGCGCGGCGGTGCCGACGCCGCAGCTCCGCCTCCAACGTCTCTCCCGCGAGCGTCGGATCGAAGCGCCGCACCACCGGCCGTTCGAAGCGGGGCACGAGGTGGAGGAGCGCCAGACGCGCGGCCGTTCGCTCCGCGCACGCCGCGAGCGCCTGGTGCAGGACCGCGTCGTAGGCCATCCTGCGCGGGGTGTCCCACCCGAAGGTACGGGCGAGCACCTCGGGATCGACGAGGTAGTTCTCGATCTCCTTCCGGCGCCACCGCCAGCCGAGCAGCACGCCCCCCTCCTCCCAGCGGCCGATCCCGACGTGGGGGCGCCAGCCCGCCGGATCGTCGGGAAAGTCCCCGTCGCGCAGGGCGCGCGCGGCCGGATCGCGCGCGATCGCCGGCACGAACGCCCCACGGCTCCCGATGGGCTCCACCCCCACGGGCAACCCGCGGAGGATCGCCCGGAGGATCGGGGCGTCGGGGCTTCGGGCGTCCCCCTCGCACAGTAGCCGCCGCATCACCCCGTCGGACAACGTGGGCCTCCTTCGGTTCGCCGTGGCGGTGCGCGCCACGACCGATCGTAACAGGCGCGTGGAGGGTGGCAGGGGCCCCTGAAGCGGAGGATCTGCCGGGCGTACCGCGCCTCGCAGGCGTGCATATGACAAGGGCGGGGGATGAGCCGGTGTCGCTGACAAGCGGTTCGGGGTGGCTCGGTCCGACACTTGCGCTCGCCCTGATCCTCTGGTCGGGAGCGGCGCACCCGGCGCCCCCACCCGAGGTCGCACGCAACTTCCATTGGTTGGTGCCGCCGCGCGTACGCATCTGTGACCAGTCCGACCTCTCGGAGCAACAGGTGCGTCAGGCGATGGACTGGTGGACCGCGCGCGGAGCCCGCTTCCGCGAGCTCGTCGTCGCGCCGTGCGCATTTTCTGCCGATGGCATCCCACTGAACGAGCGCGCCGCCGCGCCCGACTACAACACGATCTCCATCGCACGCCTGGGCCAGCTCTCCTTCAACGGAAAGGCGGGTGACACCCGCTGGGCCGCCCAGGGCGATCTGCCGCTCTGGGCGTTGGTCGTGCTGCCGCGCGGGCCGGTCGGGGCGCTCACGCTGCAACACGAGCTCGGTCATGCATTGGGCTTTCCGCATGTCACCGTGCGCGGGAACATCATGAATCCGCTCGAGGACCAGGTCGGCGAGAGCACGGCGGGGCTGGATCCCGGGCGGTAGCCGCGGGCGCACCGGCGAAAAAACCGACCGCCCTCCGTCATTCGACCGATGGGCGGAACGTGGGGATCGCGCCAGATTGATGCATGGGTCGCGTTCTTCCCGGTGGGGTCAAATTCGCCGCGGGCATCCTCATCGGGCTGGCGCTGGGCGTCGTCGCGAACGGTGCGATGCGCTCCGATGCGCGCCCGCTGTCCGTGGGCCCGCCGGTGCAGCTCGCCGCGCATCCGGTGCGGCCGGGGAAGGTCGTGCACGACGGGGAGCCCGCCGCCGCGCCCGCCGCCCGAGGCAAGAGCGGCCTGCGCGTCTACTACGACGCGGTGCACGGCGCCCGGCACCTGTGGAATCGCGACAACCGGCGCTACCGCACCGACTACCACACCGTGTCCGGTTGGTACCGGTTCGTGCAGGCGCTGGGCGAGGCCGGCTACACGGTCGAGGCGGAGAGCCACGCGTGTTTCGACCGCGCATCCCTCGACGACTTCGACGTCTTCATCATCGGCGAGCAGACCTACCACGGGCGCTTCATGACGGACGCGGAGCGGACCGCGCTCGTCGATTGGGTGCGCGACGGCGGTGGGTTGTTCGTCACGGTGGAGCACACCAACGCACACTACATGGGGGACGTCTTCAACCTCCTCATGAAGGAGATGCCCGTCCAAGCCCGGTTCGACAGCATCTGTGACACCGTGACGTCCGATCGCAGCTCCCCCGACTGGGTCGCGCTGCCCCAGGTGGTCCCCCACCCGGTCACCGAGGGCGTGCGGGACTACTGGACCTACAACGCCTGCTCCCTCGACACGCCGCACGGGGTGGTGCTCTCCGCGGACGAGGCCTGGTCCGACGCCTACGATCCGAAGGACAAGCCGGTGCACAACGGTGACAAGAAGCGGGGGGCCGACGAGCTGTCCGGCCCGCTCGCGGGCATCGCCGCCTTCGAATTCGGGAAGGGGCGCGTGGTCGTCATCTCCGACCACAACGGCCTGTCCAACACCGAGCTGTACGTCGGTGACCACCACCGCTTCGCCATGAACGCGGTGCGTTGGCTCGCGCACGCGGAGGACCGCCCCGAGCTCGTCGAGTGGGCGTACCCGGGCGGGTACGATCTCTTCGTGCACATCGGCGCCGGCTCCGAGATGGCGCTCCACAAGAAATCGGACACGCTCGGCTATCGGACCGCGTACGCGACGTGGTCCCGCGAGCCCCAACTGCGTCCGTGGGCAAGCGCCACCCTGCGCGAGGGCGCCGAGGCGCTGCTCCTGGGCGCGCCCACCGTCGCCTACACCGAAGCCGAGCTCCTCCAGATCGACGGCTACCTCGCCGCCGGAAAACCCGTCATCTGGCTCGCGACCCTCGGCTCCCTCTCCTCCGCCGCCGCGGACCAACTGAAGGCGCGGTTCGGCTTCGAGGTGCGCCTCGACCCCGCGGCGAGCAGCAAGTCCCGACGCCCGCTCGAGGTCAGCGGGCCGCCCGAGTGGACCGCCGAGATCTTCCGGGTCTTCAGTCGGCCGGGCACCCCCGGCGTCCACGTCGAGGGGCTCGCGCCCATCGTGCAGCTCGGGCGGGCCGCATGGCACGTCGAGGAGAAGCCGGGCACCGAGGTCCTCATCGATCTCGTCTCCGCCGCGGACGTCGGCGGGGGCCGCTTCTACGTGGTGGCCCCCTTCGAGTTGTTCGACGACCGGAGCCTGCCCGACCTCACCGGCGAATCGGCCGATGTCATCCGCCAACAGTCCGCGGAGCTGCTCCTCCGGTTGGTGAAGAACGCCGTGGGAGACGAGACGATCCTGGCCGATTGAGCGGGTGGCGGAGCTACACGACCTCGGCCCGGATCCAGAGCCGGATCCGTCGGTCCCCGGCGGGGTCCTGGCCGACGGCCGGCACCGAGCGGGATCCGAGGGCGAAGGCGCGGCCTCCGTCGACCCGGGGGAGGTAGTCCACGCCCCAGAGCGCGGGGGCCCTGCCGCGGGGGACGAGCCGCACCCACACCTCGCCGTCGAGATCCGGATCGAGCGGGAGCGTGGCGCCGCCGAGGTCGATTCGCCCTCCCGCGCGCAGGGAGACGCCCTCGCGCACGACGGACGCGCCGTCCACGCCGATCTCGAGCCGCGCGTTCGAGAGCGCCGGCCCCGCGCCGGGCGGCACCTCGACCTCCCCGAGCACGAGCTCCCGGACCGGCCCCGCAGGCGCGGGAACGACGAGGTCGCGGTAGCCGCCGATGCGCGTGGCGGTGCGGAACCCGGACCACATCTCCACCCGGCGGCCGTCGCGGGAGCGGGCCGCCTCGTCCGCGTCGAAGCAGAACACCAGCGTGCAGGCGCGCAGGAGCCCCCAGGCCTGGTGGGCGGCGCGCACGCGCGAGCGCCACGTGCCCGTGTTCACGAACCACGCCTCGGTGCGCCCCGGGGCACGGAGCGGGAGGAGCGTGGGCTCGTGGGTGTGTCCGGTCACGACGACGTCGAATTGGGTGCCGAGGCCCGGCTCGTGGGCCGCGCCCTCGATCAGCGCGGGGTTGACGTGGCGGGCGTCGAAGCGGGCCAGGAAGCGGATCAGCGCGGCCATCACGACGTCGGGCGCCCGGTGCAGGAACGATCCGAGCAGCCACGCGAACGGCGGCGAGAGCAACATCCCGCCGAGGGTTCCGCGGGCGGAGCGGCGCAGCCAGGCGTCCCGCGTGGCGGTGTCGTAGACCTCGGCGATGACCGGGCGGAGGAGCCGCGCGACCTCCGGCCGTTTGGCCTTGGCGCGCTCGGCCAGGTAGGCGACCAGCAGGGAGGGCGGGCGCACGTCGTCGAACTCGGTGAGCGCCATGAACAGCGCGCGCAGGGCATCCCCCGCTCCTCCTTCCGCGCGCAGCTCCTGTGCGTACCGGACGCGGAACGCGGTGGCTAGGCGCCCGGCGATGTCGATGGTGACGTAGTCTCCGAGGCTGGGCGCGTCGTAGTCGGGGCGGCCGTCACGCGTGGCGATGTTGGGCCGATCGAACTCGTGGCCGTGGCGCACCCGGACGCCGGTGCCGCCCGCCGCGTACGGAAAGTCGAGGACGTTCGCGAAGGGGAGGTCGGAGGCGGGGAGCCCGAGGAGGGCACGGACGCGTGCGCGCGTGGAGGGCCACAGGTTCACCAGCCGATCGTGGTTGCCGGGGAGGTAGGACAGGCGGACGGGGATGCCCGACGCGCCCGAATCGGCCAGGTGGGCGCGCAGCGCGGTGAGGAACGGGTGGGTCTCGGCCTCGACGGCGTCGAGCACCCGGTGGGTCTTCCGGCAGAGCGGCGAGCCCTCCGGACCGGGATCGTCGGTGGGCCGGAGCGTCGCGTCCTCCCCCGCGAACCAGAGCGGCGTGCGGTGGCACTCGAAGATGTCGCCGGCGAGCACCAGCTGCACGGCGTCGCTGCCGGAGCGGGTCGCGGCGTCCATGATCTCGTCGAAGAGGAGCGTGACCGCGGCCGCCGTGAGGTTGCGCTGCACGCCGGTCTCCCACACATGGCCGCCTTCGCGATGGCGGATCGGGTCCGCTGCGGTGTGCTGCAAGTGCAGATCGCTGATGACGGCAATCATACGGCACCCAAGGGTAACCCCCACGCGGGCCCCCGGCCGAAGGGCGGTCGCGCGACCGCTCGCCCGGATAGGATCGACCCGCGTGCTGCTCCTCTTCCTCACCGCGTGCGGCTTCGGCACCCGGCTCCAGAAGGCGCTCGTCGCGCCCGACTACGTCACCGAGGCGGCCCCCACCGGGGCGATCGCCGCCGTCACCTACCAGAGCGGGGAGCCGGACGTACCTCCGTCGGCCTACGCCCCGACGCAGGTGGTGATGGAGGGCCGGACCTTCGACCAGGCGGTCGAGATCAGCTCCGCGGGCTGGATCGACGTCGTACCCCTGCGCGAGGACGTCGAGGTCCGCTTGTGGGTGCGCAACCCCGGCCTCGTCCGCCGGGACTTCACCCCGATCCGCTCGGTCACCGGCGCGCTCGCGGGCGAGCTCCCGAACGAGGTGCGGTTCCTCCCCGAGCGGCTCGAAGCGCCGGTGCGCGTCCCCCTGAAGCAGCTCACGAACGTCTACAACGACTACGACCTCGGCGACGGTGACCTGCTCCTCGTGGAGGCCCGCGTCGACGGGGAGGAGCCCGAGCGGTACCTCTTCCTCGCCCACGAGTTCGGCCCCCGGCTCAAGTTCGGTGGCGGCCTCCTCTTCACCGTCCCCCTGAGCTTCCTGGGCGCCGACCAGCCCGAGAGCACCTCCCCCGTGCTCGCGTTCACCACCGCGTTGGGGTACCGCTTCCGGACGCGCTCGCCCGCGCTGCGTTGGTTCGGCGGCAAGAGCGCGCTCCTCCTCTCCCTCGGCGTCGGCTCGACCTCGATCGCGTCGACCGACCTCTCCAAGCCGCTGGACCAGCAGGTGCTCGGGCACTTCAGCTCCACGATCGCCGGCGGCGGGTTCGAGTTCTACGATTTCGTGAGCCTGCAGGCCCTCGTGAACCTGAGCAGCCTGGATCGGGATGTCCACGAGGCCCCCTGGGTGTTGGCCATCGGGTTCGACGCGGTGCAATTCGGCCTCTTCACGCGTGACGTGGGGGCACGCCTGCTCCGGAAGAACACCCTCGACGAGGCGCCCCCGCCGCCGGCGGGGTCGGCGCGATAGCCGCTCGTTCCCACTTCCGGAGTGCTCTTGCCATCCACCTTTGCCGAGCTCGGGCTCCTCCCTTCGTTGCAGGCCACGCTGGCGGCGCGCGAGCTGGTCACCCTGACCGAGATCCAGGCGCGTGCGTTGCCCGCGCTGCTCGAACGCCAGTCCGTGGTCGCGATCGCCGAGACGGGCAGCGGCAAGACGCTCACCTACGTCCTCCCCATCCTCGACCGGCTCAAGCGTATGGAGGACGACGGCAACCGGGTCGAGGACGAGCGCGAGCCGCGCGCGTTGGTCATCGTGCCGACCCGCGAGCTCGGCGAGCAGGTGGCGCTCGTCTTCAAGGGCCTCACCCACGAGACCCGCCTGCGCGTCCGCACCGTCCTCGGCGGGCAGAAGCTGCGGCAGAACCGGGAGACGGTGGCGGGTGTGTTCGAGGTGCTCGTCGCCACGCCCGGTCGGCTCGAGCGCCTCCTCCAGAACGAGGAGCTGAGCCTCGCGGCCATCCGCATCGTCGTGCTGGACGAGGCCGACCAGCTGCTGGACCTCGGCTTCCTCCCCCAGGTGATCGAGGTCGTGCGCGCCTGCCCGTCGCAGCGCCAGCTCGCGTTGTTCTCGGCCACGATGTCCGCGGGCGTCCAGGAGCTCGTGGGCCGCATGTTCTCCGACGCGATCACCATCGAGACGCAGGGCAGCCGGAAGGTGGTGCCGACGTTGCGCACCCGCCACGTGGACGTGCCCGACGGGCGCCGCTTCGACGCGCTCCAGCGGATCCTCGAGGAGCCCACGAGCGGGGGCACGATGCTGTTCGCCAACACCCGGGAGCAGTGCGACGCCCTCGCCACCCAGCTCCGGGAGGCCGGGTGGACCTGCGTCGTGCACCGCGGGAACAGCGATCCCGTCGAGCGGCGGCAGAACCTCAAGGCCTTCCGCGAGGCTCGACAGGGGCTGTTCATCACGACCGACATGGGCGCCCGCGGGCTCGACATCGACCATGTCGCCCGCGTCATCAACGTCCACCTGCCCCGGGAGCTCGAGAACTACCTGCACCGGGTGGGGCGGACGGCGCGCGCGGGCAAGGAGGGGTTGGTCGTGAACCTCGTGACCCCGCGGGACGCGCCGCTCCTGGCCCTCCTCGGAGACGGGAGCGTCGCGCCCGCGCCGGTGCGGGGGGCCCGCTTCGGTTCGCGGTCGAGGGACGGAGGCCGGTGACGCCGAGGCGCCGGTAACTCCGAGGCAATGGGATCCCGGGCGGGGCGACCGCGTCGCCACCGCGACGTCCGGTTACCACCGGCACACTCGAGGTCCCGATGTCGCTCCCGATCGACGCGCGTCTTCCCGACGGGCAGCTCGAGCTGGCCCGGGCCGCGCTGCGCC